>JAITQN010000119.1 GCA_031288865.1 Prevotellaceae bacterium | reverse complement strand
GCGTCACCTTTCGTAAATAAATGTTCAGTGACAGCACACCCTCGAGTATTTCCCGAACGCCATCTGCCCGAGAGGATAAGAGAAGATATTCGTTGTGCTTCAACGAATTTTCACTATATTTGTGCCGTGGTTTTTAAGAACGAATTTATCACATGAACACTCAAATCCAACCGTCCAACAGCCGCTTCATCCTTTATCAGGACGATAACGGCATAACCAACGTCAATGCCCGTTTTGACGGCAAAGATGTCTGGCTCTCGCAGCCACAAATCGCGATGCTTTTTGATACTACGCAGCAGAATGTCAGTTTGCACATTAATAGTATCGTTGAGGATGGCGAATTGCTGAAAGAGGCAACTCACAAGTATTTCTTGTTAGTTCGTCAGGAAGGCAACAGGTCGGTGAAACGACAGATTGAACATTACAATCTGGACATGATTATCGCCGTGGGGTATCGCGTGAAATCGCAAGTGGCAACCCGGTTCAGGCAATGGGCAACGCAGCGGCTGCACGAATTTATCCAAAAGGGATTTACCCTCGACGATTCCTTGAACGCCATCTACTCGAAAGGGTAGGTGGATTCGTTGTGCTTCAACGAATTTTCACTATATTTGTGCCGTGGTTTTTAAGAACGAATTTATCACATGAACACTCAAATCCAACTTTTGATTTGAACAAATATAAAGAATCATGGAATACAACATTTATTGCGATGAGAGTTGTCATTTGGAGCATGATGGCATTAAAGTGATGGTGCTTGGGTCTATCTGGTGCGACAAAGAAAAGAAGGTGGAAACTTTCAACCGAATTCGGGAAATAAAAACCGAATTCGGGCTTTCTCGCAATTTTGAAATAAAGTGGAATAAGGTATCGCCTGCTAAAAAAGACCTTTATTTACGTTTGATAGATTATTTTTTCGACGATGACGACATTCATTTTCGAGCGTTGATTGTACCAGACAAGTCAGTATTAAACCACAAACACTTCAATCAAACACACGACGACTTTTACTATAAAATGTATTTCGATTTATTAAAAGTGATTTTTGTCCCCAGTCATTCGTACAATATTTATATCGATATCAAAGACACGCGGGGACAGCGCAAGATTGATAAATTGGCTGAGGTATTGCGCAACAGTCATTACGATTTTGACAAAAAAATCATTAATCGCATTCAGCAGATTAAATCGCACGAAGTAGAACTCCTGCCTTTAGCTGATCTGCTAATAGGCGCAATCGGATATAATTGCCGGAAGCTTACTACAAATTCGGCGAAATTGGCAATTGTAAAACGCATACAGGAACGCTCGAAATATACACTGAGCACGTCTACGCTCTTTCGTGAAGATAAGTTAAACCTGTTTTTTTGGAAAGCGAGATGAAAAAGACATGCCTGCTACCCAATTTGATTTTGTTTAAAGATTACAATGGTAATTTTATCTTGTACAACGATGCCGTATATGCTGTTTTTGTAAATGATTTTATTAAAAACCGTCCCGTTTTCAAGGGAAAACGCCTGGGCTTGAAAAAACACCCAATAATAGATGGCAAGGAATATACATACTACCACTTAACACATTCGGGAAACGTGGAAGCTGAAAGGATTCCCGATATTCGTCGAATGGAAAGGATTGGCTTCCCCAAGCCAATGATTGATTTTTCGGACGACCCAGACCTGAAAGTTTGGCGAAACCGACGCGGAACAAACGAAAGAATTTTGATTTTACACGAAGCGGAAAAATATCTGGTTGTGCTCGATAATAGAAAAGATTACATTCTCCCATGGACTGCATATCTGATAGAAAATAATAGCAGGCTAAAGAGATTACTTGCCGAATACCGGGAGTATAAAAAGCAAGAGCCGCAATAATGCGGCTCCGTTTCTCCTTTAACACGTGGTTAATGAGATGATGCAAAATTACATTATTTTTTTGAATAGGCAAACATTCCTCGAAAAAATTAATTTTATATAACCTCAAAACCCCTTTATCCCCACCGCCCGGCGGACTTCCTTCAGGGTGGCTTGGGCGCTCTCGCGGGCCTGCGCGGCACCGCGCTGCGTCACCTTTCGTAAGTAGTCGGCGTTGGCGCCGATTTCCTGTATGCGTGCACGAATGGGCAGCGTCACCTTGCAGATATCCTCGGCCAGCTGCTTCTTCAGGTCGCCGTAGCGGATGGTGCAGTCGTTGTAGGCCGTGCGGAAATGCGCCACCACGTCGGGCGACGACACCACTTGCAGAAGCGTGAAAATGTTCTTTATGGGTTCCGGCATCTCGCTGTTGGGCGCGGTGGGGCCGCTGTCGGTCACGGCGCGCATCACTTTCTTGTGGATGGTCTTTTCGTCGTCGGAGAGGAAAATGCCGTTGCCCTCGCTCTTGCCCATCTTCCCCGTGCCGTCCAACCCCGGAATTTTGACTAATTCGCCGCCGAAATTGAACGCCGCCGGCTCGGGAAAAACTTCCGTTTCATACAAGTGATTAAAGCGTCGCGCCAAAGTGCGTGTGATTTCAAGATGCTGCTCTTGGTCTTTGCCCACGGGCACCTTCGCCGGACGGTGTATCAGGATGTCGGCGGCCATGAGCACCGGGTAGGTGAGGAGGCCTGCGTTCACGTTGTCCTCCTGCTTGCGCACCTTGTCTTTGAACGATGCAGTGCGCTCCAGTTCGCCCTTGTAGGCAATCATATTCAGCAGCACATACAGCTCCGCCACTTCGGGAATGTCGCTCTGCACAAAGATAGTGGCCATCTCCGGGTCTAACCCTGCGGCCAAGTATTCGGTGAGCACGCGGTGCACGTTGCCGTGAAAGTCGTCGGGCTTGGGATGCGTGGTGAGCGAGTGCAGGTCGGCGATGAAGAAGTAACACCGGTGCTCGGCCTGCATCGCGATGAAATTGCGCAACGCGCCGAAGTAGTTGCCCAGATGAAGATGGCCGGTTGAGCGTATGCCGCTAAGGACTATTTCTTTCATAAAACGGTTATATTTTCTGCAAAGATAAGAAATTACTACCTTTGTATGCAAAATATTTTACCATGGAACAGGAAAGCACACGCCAGCAGAAAGTAGGAAAGCAATTACAGAAAGACCTTGCCGATATTATCAGGCAGCAGGGCATGGCGCTCTACGACGGCGCCATGGTCACGGTGACCGGCGTGCGAATGACCCCCGACTTGGGCTTGGCGCGGGTACACCTGAGCATATTTCCGTCGGCTAAAGCGCCCGACGTGATGATCACCATAGCGCAACATAACCGCGCCATCCGCGGAGAACTGGGCAAGCGCGTGGCCAAGCAAATGCGCATCGTGCCCGAACTGTCGTTCTTCGTAGACGACTCCCTCGACTATGTGTCGCGCATCGACGAACTGCTGAAGAAATGAGCCGTCCCCTGTCACTCTTCATCGCTTGGCGGTATCTGTTTGCCAGAAAATCGCACAACGTCATCAACATTATTTCGATGATTGGCGTGGCGGGGCTCGCCGTGGGCACGCTGGCGCTGGTGGTGGTGCTGTCGGTCTACAACGGGTTCGACGGACTGGTGATGTCGCTTTATCACACGTTCGACGCCGACCTGCGCATCACGCCCGCCGAAGGAAAAACCTTCTCGCCCCGCACGTCGCCGTTCGACACCCTGAAAACCCTGCCGGGCATCGCGTCATGGTCGGAAGTGCTGGAGGAAAACGTGCTGCTCGAATATCGCGGCAAGCAGGACCTCGTAACCCTGAAAGGCGTTGACAGCATCTATGAGGCCGTCACGCCGCTGCACAGCAAGATGGTGAGCGGCGAGTTCAGGCTGCATCACGGCGAAATAGAACAGGCCGTTGTAGGCCGCGCTATCGCCAATACACTGCGGGTGGGCGTTCATTTTATCGACCCGCTGACGGTGCATCTGCCGCGCCGCGAGAGCCGGATTTCGCTGGTGAACCCTGCCGCATCGCTGAAGAGCGACTTCCTGTACCCGACAGGCGTATTTGCGGTGGAACAGGCCTTCGACAGCAAGTATGTGTTTGTGCCCATCGCCTTTGTCCGCCGCTTGGCAGGCTACACCGATGCCGTGAGCGCCATCGAGGTGCGGCTGCATGCCGGCATCGACGTGCGCGTCATAGCCGGAAAGCTGCGTGCATCGCTGGGGCGCGCCTTCGAGGTCAAAGACCGGTATCAGCAGAACGAGGCCATCTACGCCATGATGAAGTCCGAGAAGGCCATGATTTACGCCATTCTCATTTTCATCATTGTCATTATTTCGTGCAACGTGTTAGCCTCGCTGGCGATGCTCATTCTCGAGAAGAAAGACGACATCCGCATCCTGCGATGCCTTGGTGCGGACACTAAGCTCATCCGGCGGGTGTTTTTGCTCGAGGGATGGATGATTTCGCTGCTCGGCGTGGTGTGCGGGGTGCTTGGCGGACTGCTGCTATGCTTTTTGCAGCAGCGGTTCGGACTGGTGGGCATGCCCGGCAATTTCTTAGTACCGGCCTATCCGGTGACAGTGCTCTGGAGCGATGTGCTGTGGGTGGCCGTGTCGGTAGCCGGCATCGGCTTTGTGGCCGCCCTGCTACCCGCGTGTACCATCAGGCGGGAAACCGGCGATAGCGATTGAATATTTTTGGCATTCTCGGAAATCCTTTTTTATTGCTGTGTGTCATTTGCCGCTTGCCGGCTTCCGTTTTTCTTTCTTCGCCCGCTGCAGCAGTTGCAGCTCTTCGCCCATCTGACTGCCTATGCCGGCATTTTCTTCGGCGCGACGAATGAGATAGGGCAGCGTTTCCTTCACCGGCCCGTAGGGGATGTATTTCGACACGTTGTAGCCGTGGCCGGCCAAGTTATAGGTGAGGTTGTCGCGCATGCCGTATAACTGCGAAAAGGAAATGATGTCGCTGTTGGCGCCGATGTGCCGCTCGCCCATCATTTGAATCAGCAGCGCTATGCTTTCCTCGTTGTGCGTGGCGGCACAAAACGACACCTTGTCGAGATGCCCGATACACAACCGCAATCCCGCATTGTACGACGCATCGGCTGCCGCCTTGCCGTCCACAATGGGCGTGGGATAGCCCATTCGCGCCGCCCGTTCGTTCTCCTGCTCGTGATACGCGCCGCGCACCAATTTTAGCGCCACCTTGTAGGGCGCCGTATCGATTAATCGCTGTAAGTAGGCTACGCTGTCTTTCGTATAAAACTGAATGGTGGTATACACCACGTGTTGCTCCCTGTTGTATTTCGCCATCATCATCTCGGCCGCCTCGTTAATGGCCGGGTTAATCCACGTTTCCTCGGCGTCGATGAAGAACTTCTTTCCCTGCGCGGCGGCGGCGGCGCACAGCGCGTCGAGGCGCTCCAGAAAATCCTGCTTCTGGGTGGCTTCCTCCTCCGTCAACGGCTCGTTGGCCGATATTTTCTCCAGCAGCGGACGGGCGCATATCCCGGTAATCTTCACACAGGCGAAAGGCACGTTTTTCTGTGTCTTCGCAAACCGTATCGACTCCAGAATATTCTTTTTCGTCTCCTCCTGCTTCTCGCGGGTGCCGGCCTGCTCCGCCGAGTAATCGGAGATGGCGTTGACGTGGTACTTGGCCAGCGTTTCCACCACGCTTTTTGTTTCGGCGAGCGTTTCGCCGCCGCAGAAATGACGGAACACGGTTTTCTTGATGGCCCATTTCACGCCGGGTATCCACAGGATGTAAGGGATGACCAGCCGTCCCAGTTTGATGAGCCACCGGTAGTGCACCGCCCTGAAGAGCATGATAGACGCGTTCAGCTCGCCCTTGCTTTTTTCTATGAGTGGTTCCGGAATTTTTGAGAAGTCGATATGCATAATACAATAGTATTTTATCTGTTTTTATTATTTCAACCAGTCGTACCCTTTTTCTTCTACCTCGAGCGCCAGCGCGGCGCCGGCGGTTTTTATAATCCGGCCGTCATACAGCACGTGCACCACGTCGGGCACGATGTAGTCGAGCAGGCGCTGATAGTGCGTAATCACGATAAACGCGTTATGCGGCGTTTTCAGTTTATTCACGCCGCCCGCCACGATGCGCAGCGCGTCTACATCGAGGCCGCTGTCGGTTTCGTCGAGTATCGCCAGTTCCGGTTCCAGCATGGCCATCTGGAAAATCTCGTTGCGCTTCTTCTCGCCGCCCGAGAAGCCCACATTCACGCCGCGCGAAGAAAACGTTGGATCCATCTCCACAATAGCCATCTTCTCGCGCATCAGCTTCAGGTATTCGGCAGCCGACAGCGGCTCGAGCCCCGCGTATTTGCGTTTCTCGTTAATGGCCGCTTTCATGAAGTTTACGTTGCTCACGCCGGGGATTTCTACCGGATACTGAAAGCCGAGAAACAACCCTTCGAGTGCGCGCGCTTCGGGCGGCATCGACAGCAAGTCGCGGCCGCGAAAGGTGGCCGAGCCCGACGTCACCGTATACGTTTCGCGCCCGGCCAGCACCACCGACAGCGTACTTTTCCCCGACCCGTTAGGCCCCATGACGGCATGCACTTCCCCTGCGTTTACCGTCAGGTTTATTCCTTTCAGTATCTCACGGTCTGCGATCGACACGTGCAAATCCTTTACCGTTAACAATGCTTCACTCATCTCCCAATGTCTCCTTCTTATATTTTTCGTACCATATCTTAAAACCGAACACCGCCATAATCATGTAGGCTGCGCTCACGAACGGCATAAACACCAGTCCGCGCAGCAGGTATAGCGTAATGTTTGTAATATTTACTATTGTCCACACGCCCCACGTGTCTAACTTCTTTTGCGCGGCCAGCAGCTGCGCGGTGAGGATCGACATCATCACCAGCGCATCGATGTAGGGAAGCTGTGCGGGACGAAACACCCACGGCATCCACGTGCCCAGCTGCGACATCACGAAGCCCCACGCCACGGTGAGCGCGACCAGTATCAACAAAATATTTGCCCGCTGCGGCACCGTCAGCACAGTGATTTTTAATTGGTGCTTGCGATTTTCTTCTTCCTTGTGCGGGTGCGTCCAGCGGTAATGCCCGAAGGCGTTTATCGCCAGCGAAACCGGCTGCACCAGCATGCTCGAATATAATCCCTTTTGGAGAAACAGGGCAAACAGCAACACATTATACAGGTATCCCACCCAAAAGTTGAGCACCCTGGCGCGCATGGCCAGAAACACGCAGGTGAGGCCGAACAGCGTGGCCAGCGCCTCCGGCACGCTCACTTCGCGCCCGTCGACCCGAAGCAACACGTGGTCTACACTGAAAAATGAAACAAGTTCTTCCATCATGCCAATCGTTGAATAATACTGCGCCCGAGCGCTTCCTTTTCCTTTATATGCGCCTTAATCGCCAACACAATGCTGTTGGTGTGAAACAGTCCGCGCACGTTTTCAAAATCCTTTTCCTTATGTTCCTCGTCGCCGTCGGCGCCATAGCCGGCCATTTTGCCCAGCGTGAACTCCTTTTTGGCGTCGTCATAGAGCATCTGGTCGATAGCCAGCACGCTGTTTGTCCACCGCGTCACGATGTCTGCGACGTCTTGCGTGGTAAACGTGTCGGGGGACTTGCCATACAGGCGTTCCAGCACTTCGTAGGCCCACGTCCATTCGTAGGTGTAATACTGTTGGTGCAGCGATTCGAAGTCGTTGCCGAACTCTTCGAGGCTATACGGTTCGCCGCGTTCCACCTTGTCGAGCATTTCATTTAGTGCGTCCGCAGGACATATCAGTCCGGCAATGTCGACCCATTTGCCGCTGCCCGTTTCCGTATCTTTCCGCAGCAGCCGGCGTATTTCGTCTTGTGTCAGGGCGCCGTCCGACTTGTTAAGCCGCGAGATAACGGAGTTGCCGAGAAACTTGTCAATCACGTGGCCATACAGCGTGATGCCGCGTTTCAGCACGCGCGTTTCAATTTTCACGCCGTTATAATCATGCAGCGTCGGCGGGTTATCGTCCTCACGCATGGCCGCCAGCAGTTCGCGTCCCCGCATCACCTTGCCGATGGTGTAAGGGCTCAGGAGGTTGTAGTTGATATGGTCGAGCGGCGTTTTTACTTTTCGCCGGTCGCGCTTCGGCCACTTCTGCGCGTCGCGCACGGTGCCGATGCTGCGCAGGTTCACGGCCGGCGCCAGATACGAATGGCCGTCGTGTTCCACGAGATACGAAAACGGAAAATCCGTCACGTTGGGATGGTCGAAGTGGCGTCCCATAATCAGCGTGAACGCGCCGATGCGTGCCGGCCACAGGATATAGGAGTTGCTGGTGGTTTTGGCGCCGCGCTCCATAAAGCCATGGTGGATGGGTCCCAGCTTGTAGAGGTGGTTGCTTTGGTTGGAGCCGCTGCCCGCGTTCATGAACGAAAACATGCCGGCAATCAGCAGGGTCGACTTGTGGTGCGTCACCGTGTAGGGTCCCGCGAATATCGACGTGGCCTCGCCGTGAAACCCCTGGCAGTTGGCGAAAAACAACGACTGCACCGCCGAGTAGTGCTTGTCGAGCAGGCATCCCTGTCCGATAAAACTGTTCGACACCAGCGTGGCATTCTGCACCACGGCGCCGGCGCACACGATAAAGTTTTCCAGTTCGCAGCCGTCGCCGATATACACCGGGTCGGCCTCCTCGCTGTTGATGGTGCCGTTTTTCAGCAGTCGCGCGCCCTCCAGCACCGCGCACTCCCCGACGTTCACGTTAATCAGCGTGTCGCAGCGCAACAGTTGTGCGCCCCGTTCGATGCGCCCCGTGGCGGCGCGTTGCGTTTCGCTATAGGCCACGATTAGCTTTTCGATGCTTTCGACTAATTGCGGACGGTGGCGGTAGCTCGCCAAAATGTAGGCCATGTGCGCCGACAGCTCGTTATACATCATCACGCCGCGCGCGCCCACTTCGCTCACCGTTTCCACCTTTATTCCGTTCCCGAACGTCGACTCCCCGTCTACCACCAGCAGTTCCACGTCGAAGATCACCACGTTATCGCCGATGATATAGTTGCCGATGTAGTCGCACACTTTTTGTATGAACACGTTGTTCCCCACCGTGCAGTTGTGCAGCCACGCGTCGGTGATGCCGGTGTGGCGCTTTAGCCCGCCGGGCAGGGTTACGTCCGTTTCGAATATTCCCAGCGTGTTAGTTCCGGTAAACTTTACACGGTGCAGGTGGTCGGGGCGGAACCCGTCGGCCACCTGCACCTGTGGCCAGCACTCGGCCGAGCAGCCCTGCTGTTCCAATTGTGTGATCTCGGTAGGAGTAAGTAGTCGCATTGCTATTTATGATTAACCACGCCATCGTGGTATAAAGTTTCCGGCGCAATATCCACATTATTGTCCCATGATATGCTGTCGAATGCCACCTTTACGGTGCGAAACATTTTCGGATCTCTTAAAGAGCAGAAGACGCCGGTCTTTAAAAGCGGTTTCATGTCGTAATAACGCTGTTCATTGTTTTCAAAAGTGAGCTGCAACCAATAATTTTCCAACGGCGTAACTGATTTTACTGTCCAATACATAACGGTTATCATTTTAATGGTTCGATTTTAAAAGGCTCCTCGCCATTACGACACAGTTCCCAATCGGCTATCAAATTATCTTTATGTATTTCCACCCATGCTTGTATAAGACGTATTTGACGCACCGGCAATTGTCCTTCTGTCAGATTTCCGGTTGCTATATCAATAACAGCGCTGGAGTTCTGATATTGCACATGAATATGTGGCGGCTGATGGTCTTTATAGTACATTCGGATAATCAATCCAAAGAAAATCGAAAGTGTTGGCATATTATTTTATTTTTTTAGTCAGCCAAAGGTAATATTTTTTTGTTAAACTCAAGGCGGCAATTTGCATTTTTAACGGATTTTGTGGCCTTACGGATTGAAAAACACGCAGCCTGCCCCCACCGCCACATAAAATCCCCGTTCCCGCCTTTCTCAATTCAAAATCCAAAATTCAGAATTCAAAATTCAGAATTCCGTTAATTTTTCTTAAATTTTTGCTGAATCAGAAGTTCTTACTACCTTTGCGGCTGATTTGTCTATGTAGGTCAAAATCGAAACGGAAGAAACCACTCAGGGCGCGGGTTTCAGAATAAGATAAAATGGCAGGGGGTAAGAATAAGGGGAAGAAAGGGGAAGAATAGGGGGAAGAACGAAAATAAACTTGAGAGACAACTGAAAAAATAATACCAATAATGAGCCTTACGTATATATAAAGGTATAAAGAAACCGGGTGATGATTGTTAATCTAAAAAATGGAAAGGTCGGTTTGACCTACATAGACAAATCGAAACAAAGGTAAATATTATTTTCGGATTACCAATTTTACTTACGCCGGGTCGACGTCGGCTACGAACTCGAGGCCGCTCCAGCCCGGGCGGGCGCGCAACTGCCCGAACTGCTGCAGGAGGACGGACTTCAACTCCGCCAGGTTGTCGTGCCGGGCGGTGCGAATCCAGAACGAAAGGATGTGCTTCCGCTGGATGCGCGGCACCGGCGGCGGAAACGGCCCGAAGAGGCGGCTTCCCAGCAACGCGCCGGCCTGCTCCCGGAACAGGGCGGCGGCCTGTTGCAAGAGGATTTCATTAGTATGTTTCAGGTTCACCCCAATCAGGCGAACATAGGGCGGAAAAGCAAATTCGTGCCGCTCGGCGAGCTGCAAGTTAAACCATGCATGATAATCGTGCTGCTGCACAAAGCGAATAACAGGGTTGTTGGGCTGCGAGGTTTGTATCAGCACCCGGCCCCGGCGCTCCTTGCGTCCCGCGCGACCGCTCACCTGCGTGAGGAGCTGGAAGCTGCGCTCGTGCGCGCGGAAATCGGGAAAGCCGAGCAGGTTGTCGGCGTTCAGAATCCCCACAAGGCTCACACGGCCGAAGTCGAGCCCCTTGGTGACCATCTGCGTGCCCACGAGGATGTCTTTCTGTCCCGCTTCAAACTCGCCGATGATGCGCCGGAAGGCGTGTTTGGCGCGCGTGGTGTCCATGTCGAGGCGGGCGAGGCGGGCGTCGGGAAAGCAGCGCTGCAAGTCCTCTTCCACCTTTTCCGTGCCGAAGCCTTTGGCTTGTATGTCGGTGTTGCCGCACGCGGCGCAGCTTCCCGGGAGGCGTTCGGTGTAGCCGCAGTAGTGACATATCAGCGCGTGCCGGTGCTTGTGATAGGTGAGGCTCACGCTGCAATGCCGGCACTGCGGGATGTGTCCGCAGTCTTCGCATTGTATGAACGGCGAAAACCCCCGCCGGTTCTGGAACAGGATCACCTGCTCGTGTCGTTCCAGCGCCTCGCCGATGGCGGTGAGCAGCGGTTGCGAGAACAGGCCGTGCATGCGTTTTTTCTTTCGCATGGAGAGGGTGTCGACCACCTCGATGGCGGGCAGCGGCACGGGGTGGAAGCGCTCGGTGAGGGTTGCCAAACCATATTTGCCCGACTTGGTATTGTAGTACGTCTCCACGGCGGGCGTGGCCGTGCCCAGCAGCACCTTCGCGCCGTGCTGCGCGGCCAGCATGATGGCCGTGTCGCGGGCGTGGTAGCGCGGCGCAGGGTCGGCCTGCTTGAACGAGGCCTCGTGTTCCTCGTCTACAATCACCAGACCGAGCCGGGTAAACGGCAGCAGCACCGCCGACCGCGCCCCGACAATGATTTGCAGCGCCGGGCGCTCGTCTGATGACGCGGCGCCGGCGCCCGTCATCCGGTATATTTCCACCCGCTCTTCGTCGCTGTATTTCGAATGATACACGCCCACGGCGTTGCCGAAGAGCTGTTGCAGCCGCCCGATCAGCTGCGTGGTGAGGGCGATTTCGGGTACTAAGTACAGCACCTGACGGCCCCGCGCCAGCGCCTCGGCCATGAGCGTGGCATAGATTTCGGTTTTGCCCGACGCGGTGACGCCATACAGCAGCACCACGTCTTTCGTGTGCCACTGCTGCTTTATTTCCTCGAAGGCGGCCTGCTGCGCAGCCGACAGCGACGGCATGTTTTTCGTGACCGTCGCCGAGCGGTCGAGGCGTCCCACTTCGCACTGCTCCACCTCAAAAATATGTTTCTCCACACAGGCATTAAACGCTGCCGCCGATGTGCCACACAGGCTCATCAGTGTTTTTTTAGGCACGGCAGCGTTTGTTTCGCCGCTTGTCAGATCCAGAAAGTCGAGCAGCAGCTTCTCCTGCTTTTTGGCGCGCGCCAGCGTGTTCAGCGTGCGTGCCAGCTGCGCGTCGCTTTGCCGGCTTTCGTGCAGGCGGACGAAGGTTTCCGTGCGGGGCTTGTATGACGTGCGCAAGCCGTTGGGCAGCGCGGCGGTCATCACTTCGCCCATCGTACACATGTAATAGGCCGCCATCCAGGTCCAGAGTTCGAATTGTTTTTCCGTAACCACCGGCGCGAGATCGGCCACGTGGCGCAGCGGCTTCGCGGTGAAGCCCTGCGGCGCGTTGCGGTGAAGCGCATACACCAATGCCCGGTAATGCTTTCGCCCTACTTCTACTTCTACCCGCATGCCCGGCGTCACCTTTCCCGAAAGGTCATCGGGCACGGCATACGTAAGCAGCTGCGGCAGGGCAAGCGGTAGGATTACGTCTACATATTCCATAGGATGGCGGTGCCGGGCTACATCACGAAGTGACTGCTTATCGACTGGTAGTTGTAGACCTTGTCGATGACTTCGGCGAAGAGTTCGGCGATGGAGAGTACTTTGATTTTCGAGGTGTCGGTGTCGGCGGGCGGACGCAGCGGGAGGGTGTCGGTTACGATAACTTCCCGGATGCAGGACCGCGCGATGCGCTCGTAGGCCGGCCCCGAGAGCACGGCGTGCGTGGCCATGACGCGGACGCTGAGCGCGCCTCTCTCCATGAGCATGTCGGAGGCTTTCGAGACGGTTCCGGCGGTGTCGATCATGTCGTCGAGGATAAGGATATTGCGGCCTTCCACTTCGCCGATGGCCGTCATTTCGCCCACGACGTTGGCTTTCTCGCGCGACTTGTGGCAAATGATCATCGGGCATTCCAGCAGGCGGGCGTAGGCGTTCACGCGTTTCGCGCCGCCCATGTCGGGCGCGGCTACCGAGAGGTTTTCGATTTTGAGGTTTTTGATATACGGCAGAAACACCATGCTGGCGAAGATATGGTCGACCGGGAAGTCGAAGAATCCCTGTATCTGGTCGGCGTGCAGGTCGGCGGTCATCACCCTGTCGCAGCCGGCGGCGGCCAGCAGGTTGGCCACCATCTTGGCGCCGATCGACACGCGCGGGCGGTCTTTGCGGTCTTGCCGCGCCCATCCGAAATAAGGCATCACGGCAATCACCTTGTAGGCCGAGGCGCGGCGCGCCGCGTCGATCATCAACAGCAGTTCGAACAAATTATCGACCGGCGGAAACGTGGATTGCACGATGAATACCGTGCAGCCGCGTACGCTCTCGTCGAATGCGGGTTGAAATTCGCCGTCGCTGAACTCCGTAACCAGCGATTTGCCGAGTTCCGTGCCCAGTGCTTTCGCAATGCGATCAGCCAAATAGCGCGAGGAACGGCAGGAAAAGATTTTGATTTGATGTTCGGAAGGATGCATAGCCCAATAATTTATGCAAATATACCAAAACAATTCGGATTTACAAAAATCTTTTCTACCTTTGTGACATGGTAAATTTGGTAACACATAGCGCTATGCCGTTTCGAGTTAGTTTCTTTAAGACACCCAAACACAAAGTATTTAATTATACGCCCCGCTACTGGAATCCCGACCGGGAAGCCGGAGAAATACGTCGCGAAAGGCCGCGGCCACTGCTTACGCGCGGCTGCTTTCAGGAGATACGGCAGCAGGGACACAAGCGGAATACCGCCGGCACGGTGGGACGTGTTATCTTTCTCGTCACCGTGGCCGCGCTGCTGGTGGCCGCCCTCTATCTCTCAAAGTTTATAGAAGTCGTTTTACAAAAGGTTGCCGGATGATACAGCTGCTCCCCGACTATATCGCCAATCAGATTGCCGCGGGCGAGGTGGTGCAGCGTCCGGCGTCGGTGGTGAAGGAACTGCTCGAAAACGCCGTCGACGCGGGCGCTACGTCCGTCACGGTGGTGGTGAGCGACGCCGGAAGCACCCTCCTGCAAATTATCGACAACGGCTGCGGCATGAGCCCCTCCGACGCCCGCATGGCCTTCGAACGCCACGCCACCTCGAAGATACAGCACATCGACGACCTGCAAACGCTCCACACGTTCGGGTTTCGCGGCGAAGCGCTGGCGTCTATCGCCGCGGTGGCGGAGGTAACCCTGCTCACCCGTCGCGCCGACGACGAGGTGGGCACACAGGTTCATCTCATGGCCGGCGAGCCGGCGCAGCAAACCTCGACAGCCACGCACACGGGCACGTCGATCAGCGTGAAGAATTTATTTTACAACATCCCCGCCCGCCGGAAGTTTCTGAAGTCGGACACGGTGGAACTTAAACATATCGTCAGCGAGTTTTCGCGCGTGGCGCTTTGCCGTCCCGAGATCGAGATGAGGCTGTATGACAAAACCCGCGAACTCTATCACCTGACGCCTTCCACCCTGCGCCAGCGCATTGTCAACCTCATGGGCAAAAACCTCAACCAGCAACTTATCGACGTGCAGGTCGACACGTCGATGGTGAACATTCACGGGTTTATCGGGAAGCCCGAGAGTGCGCGGCGCAACAGCGGCAATCAGTTTTTCTTTGCCAACCGCCGGTATTTCCGCAGTCCGTATTTGCAAAAGGCCATCATTTCGGCCTACGACAAGCTTCTCGTGCGGTCGCCCGACACGTTTCCCACGTATTTTATTTACTTCGACATTCCGCCCGCCGGCATCGATGTGAACATTCATCCGGCGAAGACGGAAATAAAGTTCGCCGACGAGCCGGTGATTTTCCAAATGCTCAACGCGGCCATACGCGAAACGTTGTCGAAGTTTGCCGTGGCGCCCTCTATCGACTTCGACACCGAAGGCGCACCGGAGTTTCCCGTGGTGCACAAAGACGCCCCGCCGCCCACCGCGCCGAGAATCCATATCGACCCGCACTTTAATCCGTTTGAGGAAGAACGGAAATCCGGCACGACACACCACAAAGAAAAAACAGACTCGAACTGGAAAAAGTTATACGAAGGGATAGATGTAGCGGCCACTGCCGTGTCGTCTGCTTGCATCCCCGAAACGGTAAGCCTTTCTTTCATTCAGGTAAAGGGGAAATATCTGCTTACGCCTGTAAAGTCGGGCGTCATGCTCATCGATATACGCCGCGCGCAGCAGCGCATCTACTATGAAGACTATATCCGCCGGCTGGCCGGGCATCAGCATGCGTCGCAGCAGCAGGTGTTCCCCGAAACCGTGGAGCTGCGCCCGGAGGATTATCTCCTGCTCGAGCCGGTGTTCGACGAATTGCGCATGCTCGGCTACGACGTGGCGTCGCTCGGCAACCACACGGTGGCCGTGAACGGCCTGCCGTCCGACCTTGCCGGCATCGACGTGCGGGAATGGATACAGTCGCTGCTGGAAGAATTGCACCATACTCCGGCGCAGCTAAAGGAAAACAGGCATGCCGCGCTGGCCGCGTCGCTGGCCAAAACCGCCACAGGCTACGCGGCGGAAACGCTTAAGCCCGAAGAGGCGCAAGCCCTCATCGACCGGCTTTTTGCGTGCGAAACACCCTCGATATGTCCCGCCGGGAAACCGGTAATGCATATTATTCCCATAGAAGAATTGGATAAAAAAATGTTTAAAAACTAAGTGCATGTCAGGCTATAATTCAGGATTTCTGGGTACGATACCTCCCGTAGTAAAAAACATCATTGTCATCAATGCGCTGATGCTGCTGGCCTCCTCCATTAACGAGGAGTTTATGATCGAAAAATTCGCGCTGTTCTATCCGGCCTCTTCCTTTTTCAGGCCTCACCAGTTCCTCACCCACATATTCATGCACGGCAGCTTTATCCACCTCTTCTTTAATATGTGGATGTTTTGGATTTTCGGGTCTACGCTGGAGCAGGTGTGGGGCGGGAAAAAGTTCCTCATCTACTATCTGGTTACCGGCGTGGGCGCGGCGGCCTTTCACACCGGCGTCAACTGGCTCGAAAGTTTGTCGTTCGACCGCATAGCCTACCACCTCCTGCTGATGACGCCCACCGTGGGCGCGTCGGGAGCGGTGTTCGGCGTGCTGCTGGCCTTCGGCATGCTGTTCCCCAACAATGTTATTCAAATGCTGTTCCCGCCCATAGCCCTCAAGGCAAAATGGTTTGTGGTGGTCTGCGGCGCGTTCGAACTCTTTCTGGGCGTAAGCCAAACCGGCAGCAACATTGCGCACTTTGCCCACATCGGCGGCATGATTTTCGGATTTATACTCATCAAGTACTGGCAGCGTAAAGGGAGAATGTATTTCTAAAAATGAGGAGGATATTAAGCTATATCATCGGGCTTCCGCTTAAAATTTTCAGCATACTGATTGCTGTGGCGCTGCTGCTGTCGTATCTGTCGATTTACATCAACCCCGAAAAAATCTGGATACCGGCATTCTTCGGACTGCTTTTTCTTCCGCTGTTCCTGCTGAATATGCTGCTCACCGTGGTGTGGCTTATGATTAAGTATAAAACCGCATGGATAAACGGTTGCAGCCTTATCCCGTCGCTGTTTTACCTTCCGCTGTTTATTCAGTTGCGCCTCGGCGCCGGCACGCCGGCGCCCGCCACCGAAGCGGTGCACCACATTAAGGTTGTAAGCTACAACGTGCACCTCTTCGGACTGCTGGGAAAGGAAACGAACATGGTCACCCTGCCCGGCATTACTAAGTTTATAGAAGCGGAAAACCCCGATATTATCTGCCTTCAGGAATTATCGACGTTCGACACGGCAAGCGTGAACCGGGCGTTCAAGCGATACCCCTATCATCATTATCACCTCAACTGGCGGAGGAACGGCGCGTTTTTCGGCATTGTCACCTTCAGCCGTTATCCGATAACGGACAGCGGAAACTTCAGCTTCCCGAACACCAACAACCGGAGCACGTTTACCGATATTGTGATTGCGCAGAAAGTGGTGCGGGTTTACAACACCCACCTGCAATCGGTTCATATCAATCTGGAGAAAACCGCGCTGCGCCTGCAACAGGAGGAATGGCGCAACGAGGAGCTGCGCGATGTGTCGGGACGGCTCAAGTCGGGGTTCATCAAGCGTGCGCAACAGGTGAACCACATCACGCGGCACATGGACGCGTCGCCTTACCCCATCGTCGTGTGCGGCGACTTCAACGACATGCCCGTGTCCTACACCTACCGCAAGATGAAGGGCGGGCGCAACGACTGCTTCACGGAAGCCGGCAGCGGCGTGGCGTCGACCTACAAAAGCGTGTGGCCGGCGTTTCGCATCGACTACGTGTTTTGCGATAAACAATTCGACGTAGTCCGCTACAAGATAGAAAAGCCGCCCTTCTCCGACCATTATCCGGTGGCGGTGGAACTGCGTATACCGAAAAAATAAAATTAATATCAATAAATTATGCGTATAGGATTTGACGCCAAGAGAGCGTTCCGGAACTTTACAGGCTTGGGAAACTACAGCCGGTCGACTATCTCTATTTTATCCGAGTTTTACCCCGACAACCGGTATTTTTTGTATACCACATTCTACAAAAAGCATCCGCTGCTGACGTTTGCCAACCGTCCCAACATCACGGTGCGGGGGCCTGAGGGCATGCTCAAGCGCATACCCGCCGCGTGGCGCACCTACGGCATGCGCACCGACATTAATTTCGACAAAGTAGAACTGTTCCACGGCCTCACCGCCGAACTGCCTGTCGGGATTTCGTCGAACACCCGCACGGTGGTGACCATCCACGACCTGATATTTCTTCGCTATCCGGAATACTATAAGCCGGTCGACCGGTGGATTTATACCAAGAAGTACGCCTCGGCCTGCCAGCGCGCCGACCTGATTCTCGCCATCAGCGAACAAACCAAACGGGAGCTGATTTCGTTTTTCAACGTCGACGAAAAGAAAATCCGGCTGGTGTATCAGGGCTGCGACCCGCAATTCAGCCGCGCCTGCTCCGAGGTGGAAAAGAAGAACGTGAAGGCGCTCTACAAGCTGCCCGACGAGTATGTGCTGTATGTCGGCACGATCGAGTCGCGGAAAAACTTGCAGACCCTTGTGAAGGCGCTGCACTTTTTGCCGGAGTCGCTTAAATTAGTGGTGGTGGGCAGCCCTACCGCCTATTTTAATCAAGTACAACTCTACATTGCGGAACATCATCTGGAACACCGCGTCGTGTTTCTGCATCACGCCGTGTTCAACCACCTGCCCGCGATTTATCAGCAGGCGCAAACGTTTTGCGCTCCGTCGCTGTTCGAGGGCTTCGGCATCCCGGTGCTCGAGGCGTTAAACTCGAGGATTCCGGTGGTGTCGGCCAACACGTCGAGCCTGCCCGAAGCCGGCGGCCCCGACAGCCTGTATGTGGAGCCGCTCGACGAAGAGGGCTTTGCCGGCGCCATCCTCAAAACGATCGACGACAAGCCGCTCCGGCAACAAATGATCGACAGGGGCACAGCCTACGCCCAGCAATTCAACGAGGAGCACATCGCCAAAAATATCTGGGATGTGTACCGGGAGCTAATCTGATGAACCTCGTTATTACACAAGCGCTCGAAGTGCTGCGGCGCGGCGGGCTGCTGCTCTATCCCACCGACACGCTGTGGGGCATAGGCTGCGACGCTACCAACGAACAGGCCGTAGCGCGCATATTCGCCCTGAAACAGCGCACCGAAAGCAAAAGCCTTATTGTAATCGCCGACAGCATGGCCATGGTGGAACGCTACGTACAGCGCGTGCCCGACATGGCATATTCCTTAGTGGAGGTGGCGCTGCATCCTTTGACCATTATTTATCCGCAGGCGGCAGGCCTCGCCGCTAACGTGGCCGCTGCCGACGGAAGCGTGGCCATTCGCGTGGCGCAGCACGATTTCTGCAAGGCCCTGCTGCACGGGTTTAAGAAGCCTGTGATTTCTACGTCGGCCAATGTGTCGGGCGCGCCGGCGCCGACCGCGTTCCGCGACATTGCGGAGGTCATAAAGCAGGGGGTCGATTTCGTGGTGCCCGCCGGCATCGACAGGGGCGCTACCGGAAGGCCGTCGTCGATCCTCCGTCTCGGCCTCTCCGGC
>JAITQN010000094.1 GCA_031288865.1 Prevotellaceae bacterium | reverse complement strand
AAGTCGTCGGTGAAGGTATTGACCAGCTCGCCCAGTATGAGCGGCTCTATGACGCGACGCACCCGCTCTTCTTTCAGGCGTTCGAGGAGGCTGTCGATGTGCGTGTCGCGCCGCAGGATAATGGTTTGAATGGCCTGCGCCACCATGCCGGCGGTAACCGGTTGCGTGTAGTCCCAATTCAGTTGCTTCACAATTATCTCGCGGGCTATGGCGTTCACTAACCAAGGCTGCCCCTGTGTTTGCTGATAGGCCAGCGCCACGGCGTCGGCGTCGAACAGTTGTCCGGTGTCGTCGGTGTGCTGCTGGTACAGGGCGCGGACTTCGGCTTCGGTGAAATTCTTAATCGTAAGCGCTTCCGTAACGATGTTAAACGGGCTGATACTGCCCAGCGACTCGCTGTCGGGGCGTATCCGGGCTTTGAAGTCGCGGATATTGCGCATCCCCACCAGCGCTATGGAGTGGACAAAGGGCGTGGCGGCATCACGGGAGTTATATCCGTTGCGCAACTGGCGCAAAAACGTGATAAGGGTCGATTCGTTCAGACAGTCGGCTTCGTCGAGCAGGAGCACCAGCGGCCTGTCCAAGAGCCGGCAGTACTGAGCAAGCGATGCACCCAAAATCACGGTAAAGTTACTATAGTCGGCGTCTTTGGCGAATTCCGCCGCGTGTGGAAAGTTAGAAAGAAGAAGCGCATTTTGAATGGTCTTCACAATCGCCGGTATTCCCTTTTCTGCATCGCCTATTCCTTGCAGGCCTTCCAGCGAGCAGTAGAACGCATAATACCTGCCCGAGGCGTTCAGCTTGTTGGCCAGTTCGCGCAGGTAAGTGGTTTTTCCGCTTTGCCGCGCCGCGTGGATTACAAAATACTGGTTCATGTCGATGAGCCGCTCTACGCCTTTCAGGCGGGTGACGGGGTCGATCATGTAGTGTGTGCCGGGGATGCAGGGGCCTGCTACGTTAAAGTATCGCATAATGGTATTATTTTATATTCTGTGCAAAGGTAACATTTTTTCAGCAGGCGGTAATATTAAATGTTATGGTTTTGTGGCCATGGTAGAGGTTTTTGCCGCGAATGGTACATTCGGCCGTGCCCACGTTCATGTTATTTCTATAGGTCAGGTTGTAGTCTTTGCCGAGGGCGAGCTTTCCGGTGTTTCCCTTTGCGCCGGTGTAGTATACGCCGGGCAGGGGGGTGATGTAGCTTCCGGTGTAGGTTTGTGGCGGGATGCCGTCTATCCGCACAACGGAGATGTCGCGGCGCGGGCTGTGGAACTCGACGTTGAGGCGGTCGATTTCGGGGTTGAGGAGGTTAATCAGCGCCGTGAAGTCGGGTGAGACGCGCAGGGCGGCGCCGGCGTTCACCTTCACTACCATCTCATGGTATACGCCCTCGATGCCGCGCCGCGCCTCCTTAAAGGTGTCGACCGGCTTGTGCAGCCTCTCTGCGCCGCGCAGTTCGAGCAGCCGGTTAAATTCCGCGAGGGCGTCGTGCAATTCGGTCACATGGCTGCCGAGCCCGAGCAGCGCAACGTCGCCGGCATACTTGCCGGTGAGCAGGCCGACGATGGCGAGCAGGTCGCCGCACTGTTCTCCGTAGGGCTTGTGGTATACCACGCCGTAGTTTTTCAGCATGAGATAGATTTCACGCGTCGCCATGGCGACGCCGGGCGTGAGGCTGTATTTCAGCGCACGCACCTGCGTGTTGAGCGACACGAGCGACCGCGCCGTCCGGCGGGCAGCCGCGGCGATTTGCGCCGTGAGCACACTGCGCCGCACCCATTTCATGCAGGCGCTTTCCCTCGCCTGCCAAGCGGCGAACTGCGCGGCGGTGTCGCCCAGCGCCGTCTTTACCGCCGCGCCGGCTGATGCAATGTCGTCGGCCACCTGCTTGCAGAAATTGTAGTGTGCCGCATTGGGCAAGGCCCTGAACAAAATCGATTTAACTTTCTTCATACCATTTTGTTTTTTTAAGTTACTGCATAATGTATCTTTTCGCCCGCAAGTTACATATAATTTTTTACATAATGTATCTTTTCTTCCACATTTTGAATATAAAAAGACATATTATGTATCTTTTTATCTACAATTTGAATATAAAAAGCTGCATTATGTATCTTTTTGCCCACAATTTGAGAGTAAAAAGATACATAATGCAGCCATTCAGTCAAATTATTATTCTAATCAGCTTAGTATCCGGGATTTTGTGCCAAATTAGTGTTCGCCTGCAAATCGGGTGCAGGAATCGGGTAGAGGTTAAAGTGGCTGTCTACGGCACGCCCGGCCTGCACGCCGCCTTTCCATTCCCAGATATAGTCGGCGGTTGTGAGCCGGTTGTAACGGATAAGGTCGGTGCGACGATGGCATTCCCAATAGAGTTCGCGGGCGCGTTCGTCGAGGATGAAGTCCAGCGTAAGCTCGCCGGCGCTGATATTGCCCGAGGCATTCCCGTAGGCGCGTTCGCGCAGCTTGTTGATGTATTCAAGTGCCGTGGCTTCCGAGCCGCTGCCGCCGCGCTTCACGGCTTCGGCATATATCAGGTACATTTCGGCCAAGCGGAAGAGCGGGAAATCGTTGTCGGCATACCGGATGTCGGAGCCAAAATCAGGGTTGCCCGGCGTAGAGGCCGAGGTGATGTTCCGGTATTTATACGTCGCCTTTCCGTATTTATATTCGGTGGGATAGGCGGCAATAGCGTCATTGTCGCCCACAAGCAGCCGGCGCTTATCGGCAGGATCGAATTTATCGAAAAACTGTTTCCGCGCCCGGTAGCCGCTCCAGTTGGCATTATGGGTTATACCGTAATGGATAAGTGTAGACGCGTATTTGTCTTGATACTCGCCGTTCGAGCCGCAATTGATAAGGAAAGTCGTGCCTCCGTCAAGTCTTGTGCGGGTACCGTCGTAGTTAATCGACAGGATTATTTCGGGATTATTCTTGTCGTTGTCGGCAAGAAACAGGTGCTCGTAATTATGCTTCAACGAATAGCCGGCGTCGATTACTTTTTTGCTGTAGGTGACGGCTTCGGTATACTTGGCCACGCCTGTATACACTTCCGCATTCAGATACAGCCTTGCCAGTAATGCGCAGGCGGCGGCTTTGTCGGCGCGTCCGTATTCATTTGTTCCGGCGTCTTTCAACAAATTATTGTCCACAAGGTCTAATAATTCGGACTCGACATAGTTGAACAGTCCGGCACGTTGGATTTGCCCGGGCAGGCTGCCGAATTCGCTTTCTTCCGTAATAAACGGGGGATTGCCGAAGACGTCCATCAACACCCAATACTGGAAGGCGCGCAGGAAACGCGCCTCTGCGCAGAAGGCCTTGATTTCGTTCTGCTGTTCGGCAGTAAAGCCTTTGCCGGCCACCTCGCCGGAGGTGGAATTTTTCAGAAAGTCATTGGCATACATGATTTGCAGAACGCTTTTGTCATATAGTCCGACGGTGAAAGCACAAGTGGCCACGAAATTGATGTCGTTCAATTCGGGCACACCGGGGTCGTTCCATATACAGTGGGCTTCATCGGTGGGCATCTCCTGATGGTTGAAGAAACAGCGGAGGAAATCGGCGTTGCTGCCTTCGTCCAAGCCGGTAATATCCGGCTTGCCGTAAACAGAACCGCCCACGTTGCCGGTTAATGTGTAGCCGGCATATACTTTGGCAATAGCGCCCACATAGCCATCAAAAGTGGCATAAACCACCCTGCCGGTCGTGTCGTTTTCGGGAAACCGGTCTAAATCCTTTATACAGGATGTAATCAGTAAGGCCGGCAGCACTACGAAAATCAATTTTATGATATTGTTATTTTTCATAATAATTCGATTTTAACAGTTAAAAGTTGAGATTAATTCCCATGATAAATGTCCGTGGATTCGGATAGAAATTATTGTCTATGCCGCCTGCAATTTCAGGGTCAATGCCGTCGTACCCGGTCAGGGTAAATACATTTTGGACGGTAACCGCGGCTCGCAGATTCACTGCACCGGCTATCTTTCCGAAATCATACCCCAGTGCGAGGTAATCCATTTTCAGGAAAGAGGCGTTTTGCACGTAATAGTCGGAAAGCAGTTCACGGTTGAAGAAGCCGGTTCGCGTGGCATCGCTCACGGTATTCATCAGGAAATCGTTCGGGTTTAATGTCTGCGAGAAGTTTCCGACGTCGGAGTTCACGTTATTGTACATGTAGTTCCCGATATTCGAACGGAGCGACGCGCCCAGCGACCATTGCCTGTAGCGGAAATCCATGTTGAAGCCCATATATACATCCGGTTCTGCCGACTTGTAGTGATAGAGGTCTTTTTCGTTAATCCGGCCGTTGCCGTCCATATCCGCATACACGCCTTCCAGCGGCCTGCCGTCGGGGTCATACACTTGCTTATACACGTAGAACGTGTAGGGCGCGTAGCCTACCGAGTGGATTTGTATGGTATTGCCCGTGCCCCCCGAAACACTGCCCGTAGTAGCCCCCACATAGTCGGAGCCGGGGCTGTCATTGAGCGACAGTTTGGTTATTTCCGTCTTATTGCAGGTCACGTTAAACCCGAGGTTCAGCGCACAGTCTTTGCTGTCGATGGCCATTACGCCGATGTTCGCCTCCACGCCCCGGTTGTCGAGACTGCCGATATTTTTGGTGATTTGGTTGGTGAAGTTGCTTCCCATCGGGAGCGGCACCGTATTCAGCAGGTCGGTGGTATGCTTATAATATAGGTCTACGCTACCCGACAGGCGGCCTTTAAAGAATCCGAAGTCCAACCCGGCGTTTGTGGTAGCGGTTTGTTCCCAACGACGGCCGGGGTCGTATCCGGCAGGCCGCCACAGGTAGTACCACTGGTCTCCGAATTGTATTCGCGCCGTGGGGTCGCTGTAATCGTAACGGGCAATGTGGTCGTAGTTACCGATGCCATCCTGCTGGCCGGTTACGCCATATCCTGCACGCAGCTTGAGGTTCGACAGGGCTTCCACATCTTTGAGGAAGCGCTCGTCGTTTATCCGCCAAGCCAGCGCCACCGACGGGAACAGCCCCCAGCGGTTTTCCTTAGAGAAGCGCGACGAGCCGTCGTAGCGAAGCGTAGCCGTCAGCAGGTAGCGGGTGAACAGCGTATAGTTCAAGCGCCCGTAGAACGACATCAGCGTGTTCTGCTGCACGGAAGTGGGAAACGAAGGCGGGTCGGTAAGTGGCGCGTCGTAGTAATCGGTTATCACGTAGTTGTGGCCGGTGGTTTTCCAATCCTGATAGGTGTACCCGGCCATCACGTCGAGGCGGTTATTGCTGTTGAATGCTGCCGTGTAATTCAGGTAGAACTCAAACAACAGGTTTTGTTTGTCCTGTTCATATTTCTCTTTTTCTCCCCCCTGCGTGTATTTATCAGGCGACCAAGATTGGGTGATTTTGTCACCCTTGCCTTGCGACACATCGTAGCCCACATTCAGGTTGGCATGCAGCTCCGGGAAGAAATGCAGCTTGTAGTCGAGTTGTAGATTTCCGATGCTCCGCAGCACATCCGACTGGTCGTTGAGGCCGTTTAGCAGCGCCACCGGGTTTCGCGTGGCCAATGTATTGGGTAGCGCCGTGCTGCCCGACATCCATGTCCAGTAACCGTTGAACTGGTCGAATCCGCCGGCTGTTACCGGCTGGGTAGGGTCCATACGGATGGCTGCCCCAATGGCCTCGCCATTGCCGAAGCGGTTGTGCCCATACATACCCTTCAGATTGAAGTTAACGGTTAAATGATTTTCAAAAAACGAGGGCGACAGGTTAACGCCAAGCGTTGTTCGTTTCATGTTATCGGTTTTCAGGATGCCGTCCTGCGTAAGAAAGCCCGCCGACACCCGGTAGGGCAGGTTTTTGAAGCTGCCGCTTACGCTGAGATTGTTGTCGGAGGTAAACGCCGCACGGAATATCTCATCCTGCCAATCGGTAGACGCGTTTCCCAACAAATCGATAAACCGT
>JAITQN010000088.1 GCA_031288865.1 Prevotellaceae bacterium | reverse complement strand
AGGCTATATGATTCCCTACACCGCCGGCGACAAGAAGCTGGTGAAGGTCGGCGTGGAGTTCAGTCTGGACACGCGTGGAATAAGCCGCTGGGAAAAACAGGAATAATCGGCTTAGCAATATTTTCTCGCCTTTTCTTAACATCTGCGTAACAATGTAAGAAAAGTTTCTTATATTTGCCATCGCGTTCGTTTAGTTACTGTTTTGGCTGCCGACACTAAAATTGACCTAGTCAGTCAAATCGAGAACTTGCTCCATTTATATTTAATATTTCTTTAAACTCCCCGTCACTGCTGGCCTCCGTGGCCTTCTCCACCTCCTCATGTCGCAACTTTTTTGTTGTGGCATTCTTCCCCTTTTTCTTACCCCGCGCACTTATTTGCATTTTCAAGATTCTAAAAATCTGTGTTCTATGTTCTCGATTTGACTGACTAGAACAAACACTAAATTTTAGAAAATATGGCAAATTTAACAACAACTGATGCGGTAATTGTGGAACTGTTCGACAACCCGCTAACCGAGCGCCCCGACGACCGCTTCGGTCGCGTAATCAACATCGCTTCGATTAACGAAGACACCCTCATCAGCCGCGCCATCGCGGGAGGTTTCAACGGCAACCCCGAGAGCATGAAGGCCGCCTACCTGGCCATGAAACACGAAGCCATGAAAGCCCTTGTGCGCGGCGAAATCGTGAACTTCGGGCTGGGACACGTGGTGCTCGACGTGGAAGGCGTCTTCCTGGGCAACTCCCCGCAGTGGAACCCCGAGAAGCACAAGCTGGTGGCCAGCATCACGCCGGAGAAAGACCTGCGCGAAACCTTGAAAACCACCCCCGTCAACGTCATTGGCATGGCCCCCGACCGGATGGCCATCGAACAGATTACCGACCTGTCGACCGGCAAAACCGACGGCACCGTGACCGCCGGCCTGAACGCCGAAATCAAGGGTACATATATTAAGGTAACCGGCACCGACCCCACCTGCGGCATCTACCTGAGCGGAAACCCGGTATTGCAAACCGACTACAAGTTCCCGGCCAGCCACATTTCCGTGAACGACCCCTCGAAGGTGATTGTGGTGCTACCCGCCGACCTTCCCAAGGGCAAATACAGCCTGCGGGTAACCACCCAGTTTTCCGCAAATAAACAGCTAAAGCAGCCGCGCACAGCCACTTTGCCTATACCCCTTATTGTGATTTAACAACCCTTTCCCGGTGAGGGCGTCTCCCCGCCTCGAGTGAGGCACTCTCACCGCATCGGGTGAGACACCCTCACTGCCTCGGATGAGGCAGCTTCACCGGGAAAGGTGAAAAAATATATAAATATTAACCCCTAAAATATAACGCTTATGAAAACATGAACACAAACCCTAAACCAACACCGCCACACAAAACCAGTTTTTTTAATTTAACCCTTTAAAATTATGAGTTACTCTAAACAAAGAAGAAAATTACTTCGACTGATGCTCGCAGTGAGCATATTGTGCATGAACCTTGTTTCATTCGCACAGGGCAAAATTACCGTAACGGGAACCGTTACGGATGCAGATGGCATTGCCATGCCGGCCGTAAGCGTGGTGGTTAAAGGAGGAGGGATAGGCAAGATTACGGATGCGGATGGCAAGTTTTCAATAGACGTCCCTTACGGCGACGCCACGCTGGTATTCTCGTTCATCGGCTTCCAGTCGCAGGAAATACCGCTGCGCGGACAAACAGGACTGCACGTGGTGCTGGAAGAAGACGTGAAAGCGCTGAGCGACGTGGTGGTGTTCGGTTACAGCAGCCAGCGGAAAGAAACCCTGCTGGGCTCGCTCGCCTCGATGACCACCAAGGACCTCGTGCAAAGCCCCACCGCAAACATAAACAACGCGCTGGCCGGCCGCCTGCCGGGATTGATGGTTAACCAGTTCGGCGGCGGCGAACCCGGCGTAGACAAGGCCGATATCTACGTGCGCGGCTTGGGAACCTACGGCAACAAGGCGCCCATTGTGATTGTCGACGGCGTGGAACGAGAGATGTCGTACCTCACGGGGGAAGAAATCGAAACATTCACCATCCTGAAAGACGCCGCTGCCACAGCGCAGTATGGCGTGCGCGGCGCTAACGGCGTTGTTGTCGTAACCACAAAACGCGGCAAGGCGCAGGAAAAAGCCACGGTGAAATTCAAGGCTTCCCTCGGGGTAAACCAGCCCGTGAAGTTCCCCGCATACCTCGGCTCGGCCGACTACGCCACACTGTATAACGAAGCCGCGCTGAACGATTACCAGGGCAACGACCCAAGCTCCCTGCCGCTTTTCGACCCGCAAACCATCGAGAATTTCAGAAAGGCGAAGGGCGACAACTCCGACGGACTGGGCTACAACTGGGACTACTTCGACTACGCCTTCCAGCCCGGCATCCAGCAGGATTATAACCTTTCCGTCCGCGGCGGGAGCGACAGGGCGCGGTATTACGTGTCGGCCAATTATTATAATCAGGGCGGAAACTACACGCACACCGAACTCGAAAAATTCAGCACCCAGGCCGTGTTCAAACGCTACAACTTCCGCTCGAATATCGACATCGACGTGACGGACAAATTCTATGTCAAACTCGATTTGGGCGCGCGTATCACCGACCGCACCGCCCCGGGCACTACAGCTTCGAGGGTGGTTCAGCTGGCCAACACGCAGCCGCCCTACCTGCCCATCGTGCTGCCCGACAACGGCAACGAGGCCAACAGTACCTATGTGCAGAACAACCCGGAGGGGGTGCTGTTCGGCGACCAGTTGCACCGCTTCAATATACTCGGCGAACTGTCGCGCACCGGATTCCTCAACGAAAAGAAAACCTACCTCGACGGTAATTTCACGCTGGGCTACGACCTGGATTTCGTCACCGACGGCCTTAAGATAGAAGGCAGCTTCGCTTACGACGCCGAAGAGGGACGGTGGATAAACAGGAAACTGGACAAATACGACGAGGGGTATCGTGAATATCCGAGTTATGCCACGTTTATGCCCGCGGAAGGCACCGATGTGCTTAGGAACAATCCCAATTACGACGGGGCCTACAAGACAGGCAACAAGTATGACGTTGACCAGACGATAGGCAACAAAATTGAGCACAACGCCGCCAACAGCAAAGTGTACTATCAGATGAAAATGAACTATAACCGCACGTTTGCCGGTGTGCATGAGGTGTCGGGCCTGCTGCTGTTCAACCGCAGCATCCGCAACCACGACCAGGATGTGGATTACCGCTACCAGGGCTTGACCGGCCGCGCCACCTATTATTATGATTCGCGCTACCTGCTGGAGTTTAACTTCGGCTACAACGGCTCCGAGAACTTTGCCAAAGGCCACCGCTACGGGTTTTTCCCGGCGGTGTCGGCCGGCTGGGTCATCACCAACGAGCCGTTCCTGAAGCCGGTAAAATGGTTAAACAATCTTAAGATACGCGCCTCGCACGGACTGGTGGGCAGCGACAACCTGCCAAGCGGCCGCTGGCACTATCTGCAATTCTTCAATCCCGACGGCGACGATTACCGGTTCGGCCCAAACAACTTTGAAACGCAGTTATACGGAATAAAAGAAGACAGGCTGTCGAACCCGACGCTAAGCTGGGAAACCGCCCGCAAAACAAACATCGGGCTCGACGTGGCAGTGCTGTCGAACCGCTTGGAACTGACGGTTGACGCTTTCTACGAATACCGCTACAATATCTTTACAGAATTGGGCAGTGGCAAAATCGGATTTCCCGATATTGTAGGGAAAGATGCGCCGCTAATCAATTCGGGCGAGGTGGAGAACAAGGGCATAGATTTTGAAATTGGCTGGACCGACCGGATCGGCAAAGACTTTAAATATTATGCAAAGCTGAACTTCGCCTTTGCCAGAAACCAAATCCTGTTCCAAAACGAAATCTCGTATGAGGAATTTAATTCACAGGCGTATCGCGCTTCCACAGGGCGGCGCATCGACGAGCAGTTCGTGTACCTGTTCGATCATTTTATAAAAGACCAGGACGAAGCCGACCGGCTGAACGAGTCGGGCTACCAGTCCCTTTGGGGAACGATGCGCCCCGGCGACGCCGTGTATAAAGACTTGAACGGCGACGGTAAGATATCCGACTATGGCGACCGCACGGCCTGCGGAAACCCGCGCACGCCGGAAATACATTTCGGCATTCCGCTGGGATTTCAGTACAAGGGCTTCGATTTTAGCGTGCTGCTTCAGGGCGCCGCGAATGCGTCGGTGTTGCTCGAAGGCGCTGCCGTGTGGGACTTTCCGCTGTTCGACAGTGATAAAACCGGAAAAGTAAAGGCCATGCACCTGAACCGGTGGACGCCCGAAACCGCCGAAACCGCCACCTATCCCGCGCTGTCGCTGTCAGACCGCACGGTAAACAAAAACCCCTACAGCTCGCTGTTCCTGTATGACGCGAAATACCTCCGGTTGAAAAACATGGAAATCGGGTATACCCTGCCCGGCAAATGGGTGGGCAAGCTCGGGTTGCAGCAAATCCGGGTGTATGCACAGGGATTGAACCTCTTCACCTGGGACGGCCTGGACGAGGTCGACATCGACCCCGAAACCCGGAACGGCTCAGGCGACTGGTATCCCGTGCAAAAGGTATATAATTTCGGAGTAGATATCACTTTCTAAATATTAAATAAGATGAAAAATTTGAACAAAATAGCAATCGCTTTTCTGGTTGCCGCTCTGTGTGCCTGCGAGAGTTTCTTAGATAAACTCCCCGACGACCAGGTAACGGGAGAAGAAGTATTCAGCCGTTACGAAAAAGTCAACGCGCTGGTCACCGACTTGTATCAGAAGTCAAAAATGGCAAACCGGCCGCTGGTGTTCTTCAATCACTTCTCGAGCGCACCGGTGACCGACGAATGTGAAGGCAGCACCGCCGAAGCAAGCCTGACGAACAAGTTCAACGACGGAGACTGGAGTGCGTCAGGTTTTCCCGACCGCTCCAGCTGCGGCCAATACTGGTGGGACCTGTATACCGCCATCCGAAGCGCCAATGTAATTCTTGAAGGCGTGGCCGAATACAACACACCCGACAATCCCAATCAGGAGGGAGATTTGGGACGACGTATCGGCGAAGTATATTTCTTCAGGGGTTACCTGCACTACCTGCTGTTCAGAATGTACGGCGAAGTGCCCTATATCGACCACACGGTTGACCCCCAGGGCTCGATGGACTTTTACAAGGAATCGGCGCACAGCCTGGTCGAAAAGATTGTGGCCGACGCCAACGAAGCCTACATGAGGGTCTATGATAAAAACGTGCAAACATCCCCCGACTTCGGACGCGTAGACAAGGGCGCCTGCCTCGGGCTCATTGCCATGGTGCGCTGGATGGCCGCCACCCCGCTCTGGAACGGAGCCCGGGAAAAGGGATACCAGGGCACGCGGATGTTCGAGGACGAATATGCCTATGACCCGGCGCGCTGGGAAAGGGCCAGAGATGCGGCAAAGGCCGTGCTCGACTTTAAGGTAAACGGCCAGCCGCGCTATAAGCTCTACACAGCATACGACAACACGGACTTTTTTGATAACGGAGGCGAGAACCACAATAGCTCTACGGTGTACAGGAGGCTGTGGCGACTGTTCTACGACTTCGACGCCTTTGAACAGGAATACCTGTGGTTTGTGACGCGCGACAAGAACAGCGCATGGGCCGGCGACGTGTTCAACCCGGACAGGGGCGGCAGTTCGCGGCAAATGCCGGTACAGGAACAGGTAGACGAGTATGAATATATCTCCACCGATGGATATGGATACCCCGTGTACAGCGCCGACGCGGTAAGCGCCGGCTATAACGACGAAAACCCCTACGTGCGCCGCGACCCGCGCTTCTACCGCGACATTGTATACCACGGAGCCCCCTGGAGAGACAGGAATAACAATGATGCGATAGTGAATACAGCCGAAGGCTCAGACAGGATAAATGCCCAAAATGCTACGAAAACAGGCTACTATCTGCGCAAACTGATACAGGAAAAGAGCGCCAGCTATGATATTAATGGTCCTGCGATATGGCGGTTGCCCGAAATCATTTACATCTATTGCGAGGCCGTGAACGAATCGTCGGGCCCCACCCAGGAAATATATGATTTGCTCAACCAAGTGCGGGCGCGCTCCTTTATGGCGCCGATACCCGTAGCGGCAAAATCCGACAAAGCCCTGATGAACGACTATATTCAAAGGGAACGCCGGGTAGAGCTGTTCTACGAAAACAACAGGATATGGACAAGCCGCCTGTTGCTGGAACCCAACAGCGCAACCCAGCTAACCCGGGAAAACCAATGGAAGGCGGCCGGAACTACCAACGACGAGCGTTCACAGAACTACTGGAAGCAGCAGGCGCCTTATCCCAAGTGCCAGCGCATGATTAACGGCATGCGGCCGGTAGAAGACGTTAACGGCCCCATCGACATAGGCGGCAAGAAGTATAAAATGGAGCGCTTCTGTGTGGAAGAAAGAAGGTTTGAAACACCGCACTACTTGTTCCCTATTATGAACGACGAGCTTCAGCGCAGCCCTACGTTGGTTCAGAACCCCGGATGGTAATAATATACGATAGTACTTTTGTTTAATTAATGTTTAATGAAGTTGGGGCGCGGCCGGGAAACCGGCGGCGCCCTTTCACTTGTTATTCGGAAGTTTGAGCACTGCCTCGCACAAAAAGAATTTTTAGTGCAGGTTATGGCAATAATTTTGCAACAACAATAATTAGCGTATTTAATTTAAACAAGCCGTATGAATAAAATTAATATACAAAAAATCTTTTTACTGGCAGTATTGTTCGCTTTCCCGGCTTCTCCCCTACTTTCCCGTGACAGCCCGTTTACCCGCAAGGGGACAGGCCCAAAGTACTGGATTGCCTATGAGTATTGTTGGACTACCAATTCCGCCATCCCCGAAAGTCAATGGAAAGCCAATATCGACTGGGTAGACTCGACCTTTAAAGCCTATGGATATGACATGATTTGCAATGACGGTTGGATTGAGGGCGCGCAAACCATCAACCCCAACGGGTATATCACAAAATATAACGATGCATGGGAACATACTTTCGAATATTGGGCGGCCTATCTTGCTAAAAGAAATATGAAACTGGGGGTTTACTACAATCCCATGTGGATGAGCAAGGCTGCTTATGACAAGAATGTGCCGGTGAAAGGGACATCGCTGAAAGCCCGCGATATTGCCGGCGCGATTTCATTTAATCAACAATTACATTGGGCCGATACGGATAAAAAAGGAGCGAAAGAATGGATACAGGAATACGTGAAATATTTTATTGAAACAGGCGCAAAATACCTCCGTATTGACTTTTTGGAAAATTATGAACGAAATTACGGCACTGCGAAGTACAGGCAGGCGCTGGAATGGATAAAAGAAGCCGCCGGCGATGATATTTTCCTCAGCTTGGTAATGCCTAATTGCTTCAACCATGGAACGACGGAGCTACAGTATGGGGATATGATACGTATAGATGATGACTGTTATGACGGAGGCTGGGATTTTGTGAGCAACCGGCGGCGGGGACAGCAACAAGCAATATGGCCCCAGTATGGCAACGCCTTTGATGGTTTTATTGGCTTTGCCGATATTAGCGGAAAAGGCCAAATGATTCTTGACGGTGATTTTATGCGTATGAGCACCATGGCAAATGACAATGAGCGTATGTTCCTGTTCTCGCTTATGGTTATGGCAGGGTCTGCGCTGGCAATTGCCGATCAGCACAATACCATTGGCAACAGCGCATGGGTATACCAAAATACGGAGCTGCTTGCATTGAATGACCAAGGATTGGTTGGAAAACCTTTAAGTTATAATCTTGAAGATGCGGACAAGAGTTCTGTGTGGACAGGACAATTGCCTAATGGAGATTGGGTAGTGGGGTTGTTTAATCGAGAAAATACAAAACAGGTTAGAGGTATTGACTTCGAAAAAGACCTTGGGATTATTGGAGGAAATGCCACAAATGTAAGAGATTTGTGGACACATACTGATTTAGGAGGCATTCATGGCGGTTATTCGGCAGAACTATTGCCGCATGAATGCAAAATGATACGAATTAGTCATCCCTAAAGCGTCTTGACCTTAATCTTGTCGCCCGGATAGATTTTAGATCTTTTGGTCATGCTGTTCAGCTGCATCAGGTCGTAGTAAGTCACATCGTCGTATAGCTGCGATATGCTCCACAGCGTTTCGCCTTTCTGCACCACATGTACCATCGCGTTGCCGGTATTAATGTCTTTCGACGCCGGGTTGGGCTTTGCTGCCGAAGCCACTGTTTTTACAGGAACAGATTGCTTCAGCTTCGAATAGATAACCAGCTTCTGCCCCGTACGGATCATATTACCCCGTATGCCGTTCCAATACCTGATGTCGGCCGTATATACCTTGTATTTCACAGCCAGCTCGCCCAATGTTTCCCCCTCCTTCACCCGGTGTATGATTTTATTCCGTCCGTCGATGCCCTGCGGCTGATAACCCCGCGCGGCCACCTGTTTAATGATGTTCGGATTAAAATAAATGCTGTCTTTATAGGTATACACTTCCTTTTCCCTGTCCGCAAAAAGCGCAGTATATTCATAGGGGATGCGCAATATGTAAGAGCGCTCGGTACCCGGAACAATATCGTGCATATATTGCGGGTTGAAGTTGCGCAACTCGTCGATAGGAATACCTACTACTTCCGAAACCTGCTCAAAGTGCAGCATTTTGTTCACCACAAAGGTGTCAACATGCGAGGGCATGTATATTTTTTTCGGTGTCAGGTTGTGCTCCTTATAATAAGTCAGCACATAATTAGCCGCCACAAACGCGGGCACATAATTCCGGGTTTCGCGCGGCAGGTAAGGGTAAATAGTCCAGAAGTCGCGCTTGCCGCCCGACCGGCGGATGGCTTTATTCACATTTCCCGCACCGCAATTGTAGGCGGCAATCGCCAGTCCCCAGTCGCCAAAAATATTGTACAAATCCTTCATGTGGCGGGCGGCCGCGTGGGTTGAGGCAATCGGGTCAAAGCGTTCGTCTACATACGAATTCATCGTAAGTCCATACACTTTCGCGGTGCCATACATAAACTGCCACAATCCCTTCGCCCTTGCACGCGAAACGGCGCGCGGGTTTAAGGCCGACTCGATAACCGCCATAGCCCGCAATTCTATGGGCATGTCATATTGATCCAATATTTCCTCGACTTGCGGAAAATAGAACTCGGAAAGCCCCAAAATCATCTCCGTTTTTTCCGAGATACGCTGGGTATAATAAATAATCTGGTTGCGCACAAGGTGGTTGTAGGGCAGATCAATAATGCAGGGCAACGCTTTCAAGCGGGAAATATACACTTCATCGGGAAGTTCAAGCACAGGGACATCGAGCGGCCCGAGAAAATCGGAAGAGTCCTGCAATGCGCGCTGCATATACCAAATAGACAGCAGGCTGTCGATATTATTATCCACGCCTATGTCTTGCACTTCGTCGCCATTGACAATGGCCGTTTCCCCGGGGTTGACAATGGTGTCTTGCGCCACGCGCTGGTTCACTTGTGCCGGAAGCGCCGCCGGAAGCACAAGCAGTAAAATAGCAGTAATAAAGTAGTTTCTCATATCTAAAAAGTTAATCTCAGTTTTAATCCAATAGCAGGCGTTTGTACGCCCAGCGAGGCAAATACCCGGTCATACATAATCGTGGGATGAAGGTCCATCGACAGGTCTTCGCTCACGTCAAATTGTTTAAGGTGGGCAAACACATTTGCGTCCACCGCATTCAAAATATAGAATAAAATCGACAGCAGCACCGCATAATCACGGTCGCGGCGAAAGGAATCACGGTAATATTTCAGGTTGTCGGGCGTCATTCTCCCCTTAAATTCATCTACTGTTTCCGGGTCGTTGTCGGTGGCTATATTATAGGCCGTACGGAAGCGTTCATACTGCGTGGTATTGTAATTAATCATGTAGTAGCCGAACGCAACGCCCATGTACACGAGAGGGATTTTCCAGTAGTGGCGGTTGTAGGCCTGCCCCAGACCCGGCAACATTAGCGAGAAAACGGTTGCCCGCTGCGGAAGAAACGTGGTCGACGACTCATACGAAATCAGCCCGTCGATCAGGCCCGTCCAATATATCAGTCCCGCGCCGAAATATAACAAATCGCGGTTCCGGCGGTATTGACTGTCGCCCGTATCCATATACTTCATATTGCTGGCATACCCGCCATACAGCAAGCCGCCCACGCTGCCGTAAAGGATGGGCAGTTTCCAGTATTGCCGGTTATAAAGTTGCGAATAGCCCGGCACGGCAAGCGACACCGCCCACACCCGCGTAAGCGGCAATGAGTCGCGTCCCAAGAAACCATGCACGATATTCTTGCTGAAAGGCCGTTTTGTGATTGACGTTTGAGGTTGAATATCCGTGCGTACTTGGGCTTGCGCGCATACGCAGAAAAACAGGAGCACTATAAATACCGGATATTTTTTCACCAAGTTATTATAATATTATTCATTAATTTTCTGCAAAAAGTGAGCCACTTCGTCATCATTGTGGAAGTGTATGATAATTTTCCCTTCGCCTTTTTCGTTACGCTTCACATTCACGTTGTTGTTGAAGTAACCCCCTAAAACTTCTATTAGCCGGAAATAATTTTCGGGCATTTCCGGCGCTGCCGGCGGCGTTGCGGGCGTTTCGGGAGAAGCCGGCGCGCTTTGTTTTTTCACCATTTCCTCCACCTTGCGCACCGAAAGGTCTTCGTCAATCACCTTCCGGGCAATTTTCAATTGCAGCTTTTCATCATCTATGCTTATCAGCGCCCGCGCATGCCCCATCGACAGTTTACGTTCGCGGACGAATACCTGTATTTCCGCCGGCAGTGCGAGCAGCCGGAGATAGTTGGCCACCGTGGCGCGCTTTTTCCCCACCTGTTCGCTCAGCACTTCCTGCGTCACCGACAGTTCGTCCATCAGGCGCTTAAAGCTAATCGACACTTCAATCGGGTCGAGGTCTTCGCGCTGTAGGTTTTCAATCAGCGCCAGCTTGAGCAACTCCTCATCGCCCACCCTGCGGATGTATACCGGCACGGTGGTTAGTCCCGCCATGCGTGAAGCGCGGAACCGCCGTTCACCGCTGATAATTTGATAATGTCCATCCTTTATTTCACGCACCGTAATAGGCTGGATAAGCCCCGAGGTCTTTATGGATGCCGCAAGTTCGTGCAGCGACTCTTCGTCAAAATGTGTACGCGGCTGGTCGGGATTCGGCTGAATGGCATCAATGGAAATTTCCGAAACGCCCTCGCTCAACGTCTCCCTTTGGGGCTCCGTTTGCCGTATTACGCGTTCGGGATGCGGGTTTACCATATCGGCATCGCCCATCAATGCGCCAAGTCCACGTCCTAAAGCTGCCTGTTTTTTCATGTTTTAAAGATTATGCCTGCACCGGCGGTTTTTCATTCTTCTGCAATACTTCTTTCGCTAAATTCAAATAGTTATTCGAGCCTATCGACGCCGCATCATAAAGGATCACCGGCTTCCCATACGAGGGCGATTCGCTTAATTTCACATTGCGTTGCACGATTGTCTGGAACACCATGTCGGGAAAATGACGGCGCACTTCTTCCACCACCTGATTAGCCAAACGCAAACGGGCGTCGTACATGGTGAGCAGGAAGCCCTCGATAGCTAAGGTGGGGTTCAAGCGGGTCTGCACGATTTTCACGGTATTCAGCAGTTTCCCCAACCCTTCGAGCGCATAGTATTCGCATTGCACCGGAATGATTATCGAATGAGCCGCCGTCAAGGCATTTACCGTGATTAAACCCAGCGAGGGCGAGCAGTCAATAAAAATATAATCATACTGATCCACAACCGGAGCCAATGCATTCTTAAATACCTGTTCGCGATCAGGGAGTTGCAGCATTTCAATTTCGGCGCCCACGAGGTCGATGTGCGAGGGCACCAAGTGCAGCCCCTTGATCTCGGTTTTCAGCACAGCCGCCGATACGTCCGACTGTCCAATCAAACATTCATAAATGGTAGAGCCCTGCATATTGTTGACGTCAAACCCCATCCCGGATGTTGCATTAGCCTGTGGGTCAGCGTCAATTAGCAGCACTTTCTTTTCAAGCACTGCCAGACTTGCGGCAAGGTTAATCGCCGTGGTGGTTTTCCCGACCCCCCCCTTCTGATTGGCAATCACGATAATTTTTCCCATAACAGTCGTTTTATTAATATAAGTCCGCAAATTTACAATTTTTTTTTATGCTTCTACAATTTTATTGTATTTTTGTGTCGCCCAAACTTATATTATATGGATAAGGCAATTAAAGACGGTTGGATCGTTATTGTGAATCCCAAGGCCGGTAACGGGTATGGATTAAGGGATTGGCCTATAATATCCAACCAAATGAGCAAGAAGGGAATCATATTCTCCTGTATGTTCACCGAACACAAATACCACGCGGTGGAACTCACGGTAAAAGCCATCAAGGACGGCTACCGGAAAATCGTGGCTGTTGGCGGCGACGGCACCGTGAACGAGATAGTTAACGGGATATTTATCCAGAAGTTCGTGCCCACGACCGACATTTCGCTGGCGGTGATTCCCACCGGCACGGGCAACGACTGGATGCGGATGTACGGCATCCCCAAAACCTATTCCGATGCCGTGCAGTCGCTGTTAACCCATTACACCGTGTTACAGGATGTGGGCCTCATCAATTATTACGAAACGCGGGTGCCGCACCAACGCTACATGGCTAATGCGGCCGGCATGGGCTTCGACGCCATGGTGAACCGCCGCTTCAACCGCCTGAAAGACGAGGGGAAATGGAACAAGCGCCTTTATATTAAGAGTACGGTAAACGAGTTGTTCGTGTACCGCTCGCGGCACTTCAAGATAACCGTCGACGGCAAAGTGCTTTTCGACGATGCGGTGTTCAGCGCTACCGTGGGCATCGGGAAATACAACGGCGGCGGAATGATTCCCATGCCCAACGCCGTGGTTGACGATGGGCTGTTCGACATTACGGTGATTAAACGCATCAATATATTTAATGTATTGTGGCACTTCCCCAAATTATACAACGGAAAGCTATATAATTATTCGAAAGTGCTGGCCGCGCAGGGACGGCACATCGTCATCGAGATCCATCCCGAAAGCCCCATCGAGATCGACGGCGAAGCCATGGGCTACTCTTCATTCACTTTCGAACTGGTGCCCCACTCCATCAAAGTGGTAGTGGGCAAGGATTTCCGGCCATAACACAATTTTAATGAAGGAACGCCGTTACTTCTGATTGATGACCGAGAAGAATTTAAAATCACACGTTCCTATGCCTGTGCGCTCTTGGTCTAATAACTTGCCGGAAGCGTCGTGAACAAGCAATTCACTGTTGCTCGAAAAGTTATTTACTTCCGCCGTATACACATTGCCGGTGGCAGGGCTTACGCCAATGCTGAAGAAATAATGTCCTGTGGCAAATACCTTGTGTGTTTTAGTCGCAATGTCAAGTTCATATATATTTGCTTCTTGAGCAGCGTAATTTGCATCGAAAGTGGTTTTATACGTGTAAATTTTGCCGGCCTCCACATTGATGGCAATCTGTCCCATCCAGTCTACCGGTATGGTGATTTCCTCACTTTCGCCTGTCGACAGGTTTATTCTCAATAAACCGTTGCCGGGATAAGAAGCCCAGAGCTGCGCCTGCTTATCTACTACCAAATGTTTCGCTCCTCCTGTGAACGTGGGCGCGGCAATAGTATCTACCGCCGTTCGGGATGATTTGTCAATCACTACCACTCCCTCGCCGGCGGCCACATACAGCTTATTGCCTGTTGAAATAATGCCCTCGGCGTCGCTGCCGCACGGTATTCGGCCATCTACTTCTTCCATAGAGCGGTTTATGCGTAATACATACGAATTGGGATAGGTCTTCCATCCGCCACCCGCATCCTGCGACGGCCCCCAATTGGTAATATACAGGTAATCGTTGTCTATCGCCATATAGCGCGGGTCGGACACGTCACCCTTAAAAAGCTCCTCTTTGAGTACCCTCTTCGTAATGGCATCGAGCACCACCACCTTGCCGGGATTGTTACATACCACAAACACATTCCCGTTTGATGCAAGGGCAACCGATTGAATAATCGCGCCCAAGTCGTAACCGTTAGCCTCACGTATCACATTGTTCTCTATCGCAAGGGCTGTTTCATGATAGTAGGCCAATGAGCCGTTACCATCGCTAAGATTTCCCTGATTCACCACCATCATCACAGTGTTATAGGTGTATTCTACCGGGTCTGAATCGAGGTTGCAGGCGCTCAGATAGCAGGTTCCTGCGAGCAGTAAAAAGAAAAATTGTTTTGTTTTCATATCTTTATTTGAAGTTTTTATTTAAAGTTTTTATTTAAAAATTCAACCGGAGCGTGACCGCATAATTTCTTCCGGGCATGGCGTAATTTTTCATATTCTGATAGTCGGTGTTAAATAAATTATTTATCTGCCCCATCAGAGATAGAAATAATTTTTCAATTTCAAACGTGTATCCTCCGGAAAAACCGACTAACACATACGGGTCGAGAATGTCAAAAATATCTGTGCTGTGACGCCGGCCTACATAGTGTACAACCGTCTGCAAAAAGGCTTTTTCATACGTTGGTTTCACCACCATGTTGGCCACGTGTTTCGGCTGATAAGCCGCCTGCTGCCCCACGCCCGTGTCACCGGGACGTGTTCCCTCGCGCATGATGGCCGGCGTGCAGGCGTAGCTGCCCGAAAGTTCCACCGCCAGCTTGCGCCATTGCCGTTGCGCCTGCACCATGGCTTCCACGCCGTAGCAATCTACCACGCCCACATTCTGCGGCCGCCAGATTACGCCGTGCTGCACACTGTGGGGAGGAGTTGAAGGCAACCAGCGAATCCAGTCGGCAATGCGGTTGTAGTAGGCGCCGGTGGTGGCTTTCAGAAACCATGCGGGGCGGATAAAAGCATAATCGACGCCCACCTCGCCTTCCGTGCCGGTTTCGGGTTGCAGTTGCACGGGAGTTGCGTTCCAATAGCGGTCGTTCAGCGAAGGGATTTTGATGTTGCGCGAAAAAGCGCCGCGTAATTTCAGTTCCTGCGCCGCCGTATGCCACACGATATACGACACGCCGAGCGACGGCGTTAGCGGCGCCTGCACACCGGTGACCATGCTTTGCCGCAGGCCGCCGCTCATCATCCAGCGGGGCGCCGGAGTCCACAGCGCCTGTACAAACACCTCGTTGCGCCACTCGTTCCGGATTTCGGCGTAGGCATACACGTCGGGCTTGATGTATTCGCTGTGCACGCCCGCTTTCACAGTCCATTTCCCGCGGGCATATTCGCCTTCGGCCATCATCACCAATTTACCGGCGGCGATAATGTCTTCATGGAAACGCTCGTAGTCGCGGGCATAGCCGGCCTGCATGTTCCATTTCATCGCGCCGCCCTCGCCGTTGTAATTCAGCAATGCGCGCAAATTGCGGTCGTAAATGTTATCATAGTGCGAAGGGCTGTCGTTCATCGCAATCATGGGTTGTATCTCGCGGTAAAAATCCATGTACCAGAAACGCGCCGACAATAAATGTTTGTCGCCGGCACGGTAATATATTTCCTGCAGCGCGCCCCAATTCCGGTATGCTGCATTTTTCAACGTGTCCCTGCGGTGCTGCGGCGTGTTGGTGTTTGCAAATTCGTAATTGTTTCCGGCGCGGGTATAAAGCAGGCTCGAGCGGCTTTCCCATCGCTTGCCCGACCATCGCAATACCGCGCCGGTAAACGTGTAGCCGTAACTTCCTATTGTTTGCCGCACATCGGCGTGCAGCCCGCCGTTAAACTTGGGCAAGGTTTTCAGTTCAATGCTTCCGCCCA
>JAITQN010000079.1 GCA_031288865.1 Prevotellaceae bacterium | reverse complement strand
TTAGGGTTATATCCGGTTTTTTTGCGGTTATCTATGCGCAGGGAAGTCATACGCTCCTTAAAGCCGCCATCCTGCAAGAATTGGTCGCCTAACCTTTTCAAAAGTTTTGCCAATAAATAATCTACCTGTTTCAGCAGGCATATCGCTATATTGGCAATGGTTTCCGGCGGGCGGGTTTTCACAATATTCATGTAAAACTCCGTATCGTTATGCATTCCCGCCAGCTCGCTCATCTTGCGCTGCTCCACCGAGCCATCTTCCCACTGGCGGTGCCCTCGTGTCCGCAGGTAGTCTTCGTAATCTTCGAAAAGCTCCATAAGGCTTGCTTTCGCTACGTTAATAAGTTTTATTTCCATCTCTTTGGATGTTGCGGCAGCCATGCTTCCTTCGGCAATATTTTGCTTTCCCGACCGCGCCGACTGCTGCATCTGGTCAATGGTGCGGTCACCGCGCCGCAGGAAGGTGTGTGCAAAAAAGTAAGTAATATCAAAAAGCGCTTCAGCTTTTTGATAAGCATACAACTTTTTATAATTAACACTTTATTTCTTACTTTATTTTGTTGCCGTAGGCCAGGTCGCCGGCATCGCCGAGGCCGGGCACGATGTATGATTTCACGGTAAGTTCGGGGTCGATGTCGCCCAGCCAGAGCGTGGCCTCTCTTTCGGGCAGGTGGCGTTGCAGGTATTCCACGCCGTCCCTGCTGGCGATGGGGCACACCACGTGGGTGTGTAGGGGTTTCCCCTTCGACACAAGCGCCTGATAGGCCAGCACCATGGAAGCGCCGGTGGCCAGCATGGGATCCATCAGGATAAGCACCTTGCCGGTTACGTCGGGCGCCGAGAGGTATTCAAACTGAATCGTAAATTTATTGTCTTTCCCGTATTTGCGGTAAGCCGCGATAAACGCATTTCCGGCTTTGTCGAACACGTTTAGGAATCCTTGGTGCAGCGGCAGCCCGGCGCGCAAAATGGTGGCCAGCACCAGCGTGTCAACAGGCAGCTTTGTGGCGGCCACGCCCAGCGGCGTTTGCACATCCGTGGCCTGATAATTCAGCGTTTTGCTGATTTCATAAGCAAACACCTCGCCGACGCGCTCCATATTCCGGCGGAAGCGCATACTGTCTTTTTGGATGTGGCGGTCACGCATTTCCGCAAGAAAGCAGTTCAGGATAGAGGGATGTTCCGTTAAAAGATGTTGTTGCATAAACAGCTGTATTTACAACAAAGATAATAAAAATTGCATATAACCGCCAAATTTCATATATTTGTGAGGTAAACGTCTTTATTAATATCCTTTTTAATATCCTGTAAAATGCTTCGTGATTTATTTTATTATCTCTTAAGTGCGCTCTATGCGACAGCCGTGACGGTGCGCAACAAATGTTATGACTGGCTCCTGTTCCGGTCGGTAAAATTCCGCCTGCCGGTGATTGCGGTGGGCAATATCACGGTGGGCGGCACGGGCAAAACGCCGCACACCGAGTGGCTGGCGGCGCTGCTGCAAGCCACAACCACGGTGGCCGTGCTCTCGCGCGGGTATAAGCGGATAACGAAGGGCTTCCGCTACGTCAAGCCCACCGACACGGTGGCGCTGGCCGGCGACGAGCCCCTGCAAATGAAGCGGCGCAACCCGGCGCTCACGGTGGCGGTCGACGCCGACAGGGTGGCGGGCATCCGGCGCCTGCAAAAGGACATTCCGCAGCTGGGCGCGGTAATCCTCGACGACGCCTACCAGCACCGCCGGGTGCGGCCGGAGCTGTCGATCCTGCTGGTCGACTACAACCGCCCGCTCCACACCGACCATTACCTGCCCTACGGCCGCCTGCGCGACAACGTGAGCCAGAAGCGCCGCGCCGACGTGGTTATCGTAACCAAGTGTCCCGCCAAGTTGCAGCCCATCGAGCTGCGGGTGGCCGCGAAAAACCTGAACCTGTACCCGTATCAGCACTTATATTTCACACAGTTTGCGTATGGCGACCCCCGCCCGGTGTTCGACGGAAACGCGTTTCCCGGCGTCCCCTCCACGCAGGCGGTGGCGATCACCGGCATAGCCAACCCAACCCCTTTCATCGATTACTTGCAGGCGCATTATCAGCTCAGGGAGCACCTGAATTTTCCCGACCATCATTTCTTCACAATACACGACATCGGCCAGATCAATGTGACGGCGGCCGCCCACCCCAAGGCGCTGCTCTTCACTACCGAGAAGGACGCGCAACGCCTCCGCGAGGCGGAAGACTGGCACGACGAGGTGAAACGGCGGTTGTTTTATATCCCGGTAACGGTGTCGTTCCTGTCTCCGGCCGACGAAACGAAGTTTGCGGAGTTTATTACGAAGCTCGCCGGCGGCGGAACAGCATCATGCCGGTGAACGTGAGCAGTCCGTTTACAATAAGCAGCGTGAACCCGAAGCCGAAATGCAGGTAGCGGGTGAACGCCCAGTCCAGCACGAAGCACAGCACCGGCGAGAGCACGGCCACAAATGGCATGACGCCGTCGCGCACCTGATATTTGGTTAAAATCCCGAAGAAGAAAAACCCGAGCAGCGGCCCGTAGGTGTACGACGCTACGGCGTATACGAGGTTGATGACCGCGTCGTTTTTCACCGTATTGTAGAAGATGATGAGCAGCAGAAACAGCGCGGCGAAGCCGAAATGTACGAGGTAGCGTATGCGTTTCTTTTTCCGTTCCGGCCATTGCGTGCGGCGCTCCATGTCGAGCATGTCGATACAGAACGACGTGGTGAGCGACGTGAGCGCGCCGTCGGCGCTGGGATATGCGGCGGAAATCAGCCCGATGATAAAAATAATGCCCGCCACGTGTCCCAAGTGATTAATGGCCACGGTGGGGAAGATGAGGTCGGTGTCGGCAAACGACAGGCCTTTCTGTTGGGTGTAGATAACCAGCACCGCGCCGAGCAGCAGGAACAGAAAATCGACCACCACGAGAATACCGCTGAAGGTGAACATGTTTTTTTTCGCGGCGGCGAGGTTGCGGCAACTGAGGTTCTTCTGCATCATCTCCTGATCGAGGCCGGTCATGGCGATACACACGAACATCCCGCTGAGGAACTGTTTGAGGAAATGGGTGCTTGCCTGCCAGTCGGTGTGGAGCATTTGCATCTTTCCGCTGTGGTGCACGGCGGAAAGCATGCCGGAGAGGTTCCAGCCCATGTCTTTGCAGATGTAAATCACGCTGCACACAACGGCCAGCAGCATGAACGTGGTTTGCAGCATGTCGGTCCACACAATAGTTTTGATGCCGCCCTCGAAGGTGTAGAGCAGGATGAGGACGATAAAAATGAGTCCCGCCACCCAGAACGGGACGCCGAAGTCGCGAAGGATAAACACGTGAAGCACGCTTACCACTAAAAACATGCGCAGCGTGGCGCCCAGCGTGCGCGAGAGGATGAAGAACGCCGCGCCCGAGCGGTAGGTGAAACGCCCGAACCGCTTTTCGAGGTATGTGTAAATCGAGGTGAGTTTCATGCGGTAGTACAGCGGCATCAGCACGGTGGCAATGACGATGTAGCCCGCCAGAAAGCCGAACACCATGGGCATGTAGAAGAAATTTTGCGCCTGCACGTTGCCGGGCACCGACATGAACGTGACGCCCGACAGCGACGCGCCAATCATGCCGTAGGCCACCACAAACCACGGCGAGCGCCGGTTACCGATGAAGTAGGCGTCGTTGTTGGCATGGCGCGAGGTGATCCACGTTACGCCGAAGATGAGGAGCGTGTAGCCGGTAAACACAAGTACGAGGAGAGAGGCATTCATGGTCAAAGGTTTTTATGATACAGAAGAAGTCCGGGCAGCGCTGTTTTTTCGACCTTTCCGAGTTGGATGTGTCGCGCGGCGGCCGTTTCCTTAATAATATGCTGAAAGTAGAACGCCACGGAGCCCAGCAGGTGCAAGGGATAGCGGGCGCAGTCGTAGTGCATGATGTGGCGGGTCAGGAAGCTGTCGAAGCTCCTGTGCAGCAAGTCGTGTACATAATGGTGGGTTTGGTGCCGGTGAAGAAACGCAGTGAACGACGCCAGAAAGCGGTTGGGGAAAGGCTTTCGGTACACCTGCTCTAATATTTCGTCTTTGGTGAGTTGGGCGTGTTCGTGAAAGGCGTGATGCATGCCCGGCGGCAAACGTCGCTGCAGGAAATCCGCAACGAGTTGCTTTCCGAGGGCGGCGCCGCTTCCCTCGTCGCCCAGGATGAAGCCGCAGGGCGGCACGGTGTCGGCAATCTGTTGGCCGTTGTAGAAGCAGGAGTTCGAGCCGGTGCCCAGGATGCCGGCTATGCCGGGTGTGTGGCCGCACAGCGCCCGTGCGGCGCCCAGCAGGTCGGTGCAGGCCTCCACGGCAGCCGCCGGAAAAACCTCGCGGCAACACTGCTCCATCAAGGCCGCCTTCTCGGGCGAGGCCACGCCCGCACCGTAAAAGTAAACCGTATCGACGGTATGTGTAAACTGCTTGGACAGCGCTGCCAGTTCAGCGATAATGTCGTGGCGAGGGGTATAAAACGGATTGATGCCCGCCGTTAGAAATTGGGCGGCGTAGTCCTGGCCGTTGGTGAGACACCAGGCCGTTTTGGTCGATCCGCTGTCGGCAATCAAGGTCATGGCTTCTGGTTTAAATCCACCAAACCTTCGGGGAGGTTGGTGGTGATTATTTTCTTTTTGTGGTCAACCGTCATCATTTCTTCCCGGAAGGGGACGAGTATTTCCTGTGCGTCGCTGTTCAGTTGCAGGCAGGGGTTTCCGGGGATGTCGATAAACCCCGTCACCACCCCTATTTCGCCCGCCTTTTCGTCCACCACGTTGTAGTGGAGCAGCGCAAACACATCTCCGTTCTCCGTTTCCCGTTCTCCGCTCCCCGTTTCCCGTTTTCTGTTTTCCGTTCCCCGTTCCCCGTTCCCCGTTCCCCGGTTGACTGCCTTGCCCACCAGCTCCTGCGCCAGCGCCATGGTTTCCATGTCGTCGAACACCACGAGGGCGCGGCGGTTGCCGCGTGCCTCGAACCGTTTGAAATAAAAAGGAACCGCATATCCGTCGATGGTGATGAATACCGGTTCCGATAAATTTATGGCTTCAGGCGCTTCGTCCCGAAGCCTGATGAGGAGTTCGCCGTGTGCGCCAAATGTTTTAACGACATCAGCGAAATGCAAACCACTGCTCATTGCGGGGTTCATTCTGCGGCAGGCGCTTCGGCAGGCGGCGTTTCGGGCGCGGGCTCGGCGGCCACAGGGGCGGGCGCTTCGGGGGCAGGAGCAGCAGCTTCAGGGGCGGCCACTTCGGGAGCGGGCGCTTCGGGAACTACTTCCTCAGCGGCTTCGGCGGCTGCCCGGGCGGCTTTCGCTTCAGCCTCCTTCAACGCCAGTTCGCTCTTCTTTTGCGCCAATACGGCGGCTTTCGCTTCTTTTACTTTCGCTTCGGATTCCAGACGCGCCTTTACCGCATTGCGGCTCGATTGCGACAGTTCGTCGCGCTTGGCTTGCACTTGGCGTTCTTTTTCCTGCATCCATGCTTCCCACTTGGCATTGGCGGCTTCTTCGGTCAATGCGCCTTTCTTCACGCCTTCGAGCAGGTGCTTTTTCAGCAACACGCCCTTGTACGACAAAATGCGGCGGCACGTGTCGGTGGGCTGTGCGCCCTTCGACATCCAGTCTAAGGCTTTGTCGCCGTCGATATCGATGGTGGCGGGATTGGTGTTGGGGTCGTAGGTTCCGATGCGTTCAATGAAACGGCCGTCGCGCGGAGCGTGGCTGTCGGCTACAACAATGTGGAAATAGGCATGCCCTTTTTTACCGTGGCGGGCTAAACGAATTTTTACTGACATATATGTTTATTTAAGTTAATATTTGCTATTCAACTTCCTTTTTTTCTCGAAAAAAGGTGTGCAAAGATAGTCATTTTTTTTAATACGCAACAGTTTTGGCAGTTTTTTGCTATATTTGTGCACTCAATCTAAGTTTACGTTATGATTCATTATTGTCGTTGTGTCTTTATACCCATATTATTATTTATTATGCCCCTCTGCGCCCATGCCCAGGAGGTGTTAAGCGACTTGAAGACGGGCGACATCCGCCTGTTTCAGGACGACTACGTGGAAGCGATAGCGGCCTACAACAAGGCGATAGAGCGCGACGGAAAGCTCTGGAAAGCCTACATGGGAAGGGCTACGGCCTACAGCAAAATAGGCAACCTCACCGGCGCGATTTCCGATTACACGACCGTCCTGCAATTGTCGTCCCAAAACATAGAGGCGTACTACTCGCGGGCAGAGCTGTACCGGTTGCGGTATGAGTTCGAGAAGGCGATAGCCGATTTTTCGCAGGTGGTGAAGTTCGACTCCACCAACGCCAAGGCCTACATGCAGCGGGGACAGGCCTATCACAGTATAGAGGATTACAAAAGGGCGCTCGACGATTTCTCGAGAACCATCGAGATTGACTTCTACCTCACCGACGCCTACTTCTACCGCGGCATCACGAAGATTGCCGACAGCAACGCCAAAAGCGCGGTCGACGATTTCACCAAAGCCATAGAACTGCAATCGAGCGACGGCCGCTATTTCAAGGAACGAGGGTTCGCCTACCTCATCCTCGGCGAGTGGAAGGCGGCAGACGCCGACTTCAAAAAGGCCCTCGAGCTCGACCCGGTGCTGAAGCCTTCGATTGATGAAATGCAGGAATTGTTTTTAAACCGTTTGTAAAATCACGTAAGGATTATGTATGCCATTGTAGAAAAACGTCAGTTGGCCGCCGGTATTTTTTTAATGGACGTGGAGGCGCCGCGCTTGGCACAGTCGGCGCAGCCGGGGCAGTTCCTCATTGTGCGCACCCACGACCGGGGCGAACGCATCCCGCTCACGATTTGCAACTACAACGAGGCGCGCGGTACAGTGACCATCGTGATACAGGTGGTGGGCGCGTCGAGTCGCCAAATCTGTGACAAAAACGTGGGCGGGCATCTGCTCGACGTCGTAGGCCCGTTGGGGCATCCGGCGGCGTTTGTGCACTTTCCCGGCGACGTGCTGCGCAAACAGCACTACCTGTTCATTGCGGGCGGCGTGGGCATAGCGCCGGTGTATCCGCAAGTGAAGTGGCTGCACGAGCACGGCGTAAAAGCCGATGTGATTATCGGTGCGAAAAACGCAGACATGCTCATCCTGCAAGAGGAGATAAAGGCCGTGGCGCACGAGGTGTTCCTCACCACCGACGACGGCTCCTGCGGCACAAAAGGATTGGTAACCGACAAGATGAAGGCGCTGCTTGGGGGAAGCCACCCCTATACCCAGCTGGTGGCCATCGGGCCGATGGTGATGATGAAGTTTGTGGCGCTGGCGGCGAAGCCCTTCGGCGTGCCGCTCACCGTGAGCATGAACACGCTGATGGTCGACGGCACGGGCATGTGCGGCGCATGCCGGGTGACGGTAGGCGGAAAAACGAAATTCACCTGCGTGGACGGCCCCGAATTCGACGGCTACGCCATAGACTTCGACGAGGCCATGCGCCGGCAGGGCATGTACAAGCCCATGGAGGCGGAGGCCGATCAAAAATTTAAATAGTGCTGACAATAATGAAACAAACTGTTATCATTGGCGACGTACATGGGTCGACTTACTGGCAAAGTATTGTCAATAACAACCCGAATTGTTACTACATTTTTTTGGGCGACTACCTCGACCCTTACGAGGATATTGACAATATCGCGCTCATCAAAAATCTGCAGGACATCATTCTTTTTAAAAAAACACACCCCGACAAGGTGACACTTTTGCTCGGCAATCATGACTTGCATTATTTTGTAGAGGAATCGTTGCTATGCACACGGTTTAACTATGGCTTGGCGCCGGAAATATCGGAAATATTCCGGACAAATTACCATCTGTTCAAATTTGCCCATCAGGAAGATAATTGTTTGTTTACCCATGCAGGCGTTGTTCACAGCTGGTTTGTGGATGATTTTAAAGGCGACTTCACAAAAAATATCGCCGGCCAGTTAAACAATCCGGCGCCCGAACAATTAAAACCACTGTTTCAATGCGGCTTTTATCGTGGTGGCGAAGTGGATAAAGTGGGCGGCATCTTTTGGGCGGATATACACGAACTGTATGAGCCCTTGCAGGGATTTACGCAAATTGTTGGTCATAACCGGGTACCCGATATTAAAGACACTACAGTCAACGGCGGTAGAATTATATTCTGCGACTGCTTATTCAACAAACAGTTTTTGAAAATAGAGATATAGTACTAACTGTTTTTGTCGTTTGCTAAATCTTTTTGCATTTGTTTAATGACTTGGAGTAATGGTAGA
>JAITQN010000022.1 GCA_031288865.1 Prevotellaceae bacterium | reverse complement strand
GGATAAAAATTTTAATTATTAATTGTTAATTGATTAGCAGGCTCGAGTCGCCGTAGCTCAGGAAGCGGAAACCGTGGGTGAGCGCATAGTCGTAGATGCGGCGCCAGTCGCTGCCCACGAACGCGGCAATGAGCAGCAACAGGGTGCTCTGCGGCTGGTGAAAGTTGGTAATCAGTCCGTTCACGATCCTGAACCGGTAGGGCGGCGCAATAAGTATTTGGGTAGCGGCCTGTAACGTGTCGAGTTGGCGGCTGTCCAAATACTGAAGGAGCGCGGCAAGGGCTTTTTTGGGGTCGTGCACCGGGGCGCTGTCGTACGGTTCCCACTGGGCGACCTGCTCCGGTGATTTACCATCAATACATTGCACGCCAAGCCAGTATAAACTTTCGAGGGTGCGGGCCGATGTGGTACCCACGGCCACCACTGGCCCCGTGTGCCCGATCAACTGCACCAGCATCTGCCGCGACACGGAAAAGGGCTCGCTGTGCATGACATGCGCCCCGATCGTGGCCGTTTTCACCGGGCGAAACGTGCCCGCACCCACATGAAGCGTCACTTCCGATAATATCACTTTCTTGCCCTGCTTCAAACGGTTAAGCATGTCGGCGGTAAAATGCAGGCCGGCGGTGGGCGCCGCCACAGAGCCTTTATGGCGGGCGTATACGGTCTGGTATCTGAGGGCATCCTGCGCCTCCGTGTCCCTTTTCAAATACGGCGGGATGGGAATGACACCGCCCGCCTCCAACACCTGTGTAAAGGGAAGGCCGCCCGTCCAGCTAAACCTTATATGCAAATAACCGTCGTATTTCTCGACAATTCCGGCGGTTAAGGTATTTTCGGCATCTATTTTTTTCTGCAATACGGTGGATGCTTTCCAACGTTTGAGGTTGCCCACCGTACACTTCCACACGCAGCTCCCGGTGGCGCCGAAACACTGCTCGTAATTGGCCGGCGAAACCGGCTCGAGGCAAAATATTTCAATCACCGCGCCCGACGCCTTGTTGAACAGCATCCGTGCCGGAATGACGCGCGTGTTGTTGAACACGAGCAAGGCATTGTCGGGCAGCAAGTCAGGGAGCTCGATAAAACGGCAGGAGGAGAGGTCGCCCTTATGGTAAAGCAGCAATTTTGAGCGGTCGCGCTCCGCTTCCGGGTAACGCGCGATGCGCTCGTCGGGAAGGGCGTAAGTATAATCGTCAATCAGAATATCCGGTGTCATTATGCTGCAAATTTACACAAATTATACGAATCTCCACGAATTCACAAAAACGAATTTAATAATTTACAAATCTAAACGAATAAATACGAAAAAGAACAAATTTTCTACCTTTTACAAATGTAAATCACTACAATAATTCACAACAGTAAACCACTATGTAAATTCAATATAAAATTATTAAAATCAGTATTTTAGTACAATTTAAATGATATATAACTTCAACTATTTAACTGACTTTAGGTTAAAAACACTGTTTTTAAGACTTTTTCTATAATATTATAGCTTATTTACCAGTATTTTATATTAGTTTATTGAAAGTAAACTATGAGTAGGTTAAGTCGTATTTTAAACAAGGTTTACAAATGTAAAATCGCGTTTGTTTACTGTTGTAAACATAAATTTATTTACATTTGTAGCGTTGAAAGTTTACAAAAATGAATGAACGATTAACCGCCTTTTTAAGGGCAGAGCAACTGTCGCCGGCGCATTTTGCCGACACTATGGGCATACAACGGTCGGGCGTGTCGCATTTACTGTCGGGACGGAACAAGCCGGGGTTCGACTTCTTCTCCGCGTTCCTGCACAAATTCCCCGCAGTGAACATCGAATGGCTGATTTCGGGGCGCGGCAAGATGTACAAGGAAATGGAAACCAAGCCGCTATTCCCCGAACTCGCGGCGGCGCCCGAATCCCGATACACAGCCATGGCCGGTACACTTGTTGACGCACCGCCCGTTCCGCCGGACGAAGCGGAACAGGCCGCGCCGTCGCCCGCGTCCGCGAAAGCGCCGGGACCCCGCTGCATCGAAAAAGTGGTGGTGCTCTACAGCGACGGCACTTTTTCGGACTTCGCGAGGCCTTAACACGTATGACGCAGCGCATTTTTTTCATTATTTTTTGGTTTTACGCATAGAGTGCCGTACATTTGTAGTCATTTTGTGAAAAAGAAATGTATACACAGTTGCGAAAAATTATATTCCGCATAGGGCCGGAAACATCTCACATACTTGTTATTAAGCTACTGAAATGCTTGCGCTGCATTCCCTTTGCCAAAAGCATCCTGCGGCTGGCGTTTTCAGTCCGCGACAAAAGCCTGGAGCGCGAAGTGCTGGGCATAAGGTTCAAAAACCCGGTGGGGCTGGCGGCCGGTTTCGACAAAAACGCCGAAGTGGTGGGCGAGCTCGACTGTTTGGGCTTCGGCTTCGTGGAAATAGGCTCGGTAACGCCCTTGCCGCAGTCCGGAAACCCGAGACCCCGTATCTTCCGCCTGCCGGCCGACAAGGCCCTGATCAACCGCATGGGCGTGAACAACGCGGGCGCCAAGGCGGTGATAAAGAGCCTGCACCGCTGCCGGCGGAGAAAGCAAATCGTCGTGGGCGGCAACCTGAGCAAAAACACCACGACCTTCAACGTGCACGCGCCGGCCGACTATGAGCGCTGCTTCGCCCTGCTCTACAACGAAGTGGACTACTTTGTGGTCAATGTGAGCTGTCCGAATGTGAGCGACCTCACCCAATTACAAGACCGCGACATTTTAACGCAGATTATCGACCGTCTCGTAAATGTGCGGCACTACCGCGACGACTACAAGCCCATCCTGCTAAAGATTTCGCCCGATTTAAACACGGCGCAGTTAGACGATATTATCGACCTGGTTCGCGAAAAGGGCATCGACGGCATTGTGGCCGTGAACACGACCGTAACACGCGAGGCCTTGCAAACTCCCGCCGAAAAAGTGGAAGCCCTCGGCAAGGGCGGTCTGAGCGGCGCGCCGCTTGCGGCCAAAGCCATCGAACGGGTGCGCTATATCCACACCAAAACGGAGGGGCAGGTGCCCATCATCGGCGTGGGCGGCATTATGACGCCCGACGACGCCGTGAATATGCTGGCCGCCGGCGCTTCGCTGATTCAGGTTTACACCGGATTTATCTACAATGGCCCGATTTTTGTAAAGAAGATATTAAAACGACTGAAGCAGGAGGATTCATGGACGCAACCATTATTACCATAGGCGACGAAATCCTTATCGGACAGATAACGGATACCAATTCCGCCTTTATTGCCAAGACCCTGAATAATATAGGCGTACGTATTAAAGAAATACGTTCAATAAGCGATAATAAGAATCGTATAATAAACACGTTAAACGATGTGCTGAAGCCGGGCGGCCTGGTGCTTATGACCGGCGGGCTGGGGCCTACCAGCGACGACATCACCAAAAAGGTGCTGGCGGAATACACCGGTGCGCAACGCATGGTGCTACACGAGGAACAACTAACTGTTATTGAATATATTGCTTTGAAACGGAAGATACCGATGAGTGCGTTAAACCGGGCGCAGGCCGAAGTGCCCGACACTTGCGAGGTGTTGTTAAACTGCTTGGGCACAGCGCCCGGCATGTGGTTTGCGCATAACGGAGCGGTGCTGGTGTCGCTTCCGGGCGTACCCTTTGAAATGCAGGCGCTTATGCAGGAAAAAGTGATGCCGGGACTGCAACAACGCTTTCAACTGCGACCCATTTACCACCGTACTTTGATGACGTTCGGGCTTCCCGAATCCATGCTGGCCGAGTGCATCGCGCCGTGGGAGAATGCCTTGCCGCCGTATCTCAAACTGGCCTATTTGCCTAATCCGCTGACCGGCGTGAAGCTCCGTCTCTCGGCCTATGACACGACACAGGGGAATGTGGCGGAAGAGGTGGAACGACAGGTGTGGCGTTTGCGCCAGGTTATAGGCGACGCACTTTACGGCGAAGAGTCCGACACGCTGGAACAGGTGGTGGGGCGCTTGCTGCTTGAGAAAGGCGCCACGGTGGCCGTGGCCGAGTCGTGTACGGGCGGCGCCATTGCGTCGCTCATCACGTCGGTACCGGGAAGCTCGGCCTACTTCAAAGGTGCGGTGGTGGCCTACGACAATGCGGTGAAAACCGGCCTGCTGGGCGTAGCAGACAACACCTTGCAAACCCACGGTGCTGTGAGTCTTCCGGTAGTAGAGCAAATGGCCGTAGGGGTGAGGCGGGCGCTGAACGCCGACTATGCCATAGCCACCAGCGGGATTGCCGGTCCCGGCGGCGGGACGCCCGAAAAGCCGGTGGGCACAGTGTGTTTTGCCGTGGCCTCGCCGTCGGGCGTGCATGCAGAGCGATTGTCGTTTGCCGCCGACCGGGCGCGCAATATTGCCCGCGCTTCGGCCAATGCTCTCAATTTACTGAGAATGAATATGCTAAAAAATAACTAACCGATAGCATGTTTGGATCTGTGCAAAAATGATTATTTTTGTGGTCTAAAACGAGTATGTTATGTTTCAACGAGACGCCTTGTACGAACTTCGCAAGTGGAGCTGCAGGCCCAAACACAAGCCGCCGACCTCAAATTGTTCGAACCTCACGACACGGCAGAGAACATATTGACGGCCATATATTTGGCAAAAAGGCAGCGTAAGCCGCGAAGACGGCACGAAAGAACACTGCTGTTTATTGACGAAATACAAAATTCACCCCAGGCTGTGGCCATGCGGAATTTTTGGGTGCGTGAGGCCAAAAACGCACAGGCCGAAGTCGACTTTTTGTTTCAGTACGGCCGTCACCTGCTGCCCATAGAAGTGAAGTCGGGCGATATTCAAAGTTAAAATCGCTGCAGTTGTATAATCTTCCGTTTTACTATGCCGGCCGGTTGTCCACTTTCTGCGAAACCATTCCACAACTGAACCGGTAAAACAAAAAAGCGCCCCAAAGAGCGCTTTTTGCAAATGAAGACCGGGCTTTTATTTCTTGCCGTTGATGGTCACCGTAACAGTTTTGCCTGAAGTCGCAAGATCCATCTCAATAGTGTAACCCGCTGCGACAACGCTACCTAAGGTTCCAGTGCCTGAGAGAAAAAGATCATCGCCGTTTATGGTAAACGTTTGGCTTGTTACATTAAAACCGTAACTTGCAACGCCTCCGGCGTTGGCTATCTCTTTTACCGAAGTCAATTTCAATGACAATGAACCGGTAACCGGCGGCTGAGAAGTAGAAAATTCAGCAGACGCCACATAGTCTTTTCCTTCTTTAGATAGCTTCAAAGCAGTAGAAATATTTAACGCCTCCGCGGGGGGATTTTTCACTATTATTGTTACGTCATAATTCCCCGAAAAATCTTCTATAACTTCATCTTCATCCTTTGAACATCCGGCCAGCACTAACGACAAGCCCAGCACCATGGCTATAAAACTTTTCGTTACCTTTTTCATATTTTAAAGTTTAAGGATTAATGCTGCAAAGATATGTATTTTTTGCGAACAGACTATGAAAAAAACAATAATTTTACGGCTAACATGAAAATGGTGATAACGATAAACCAGCGAATAATCCTCGGGTTCCAGCGTACGGCAAAATGCGCGCCCAAATAAGCGCCGAGCGCCTGCCCTGCGGCCTGTGTCAGTCCCACGTCGTAGTGAATGGTAAGATGATGGCTGTGCAGAATGAACATCAGCAGTCCGGCGATGGTGGTGAAGGTCACCACAAACACCTTTAGCGAGTTGGCCGTGAGCAGGTCGTAGCCGGCGCCAAGGATAAACGCCGTCAGCAGAAAATAGCCCACGCCCGCCTGCAGAAAACCGGCGTAAACTCCAATGCACAGGTAAATCACATTCAGCCACCACGTGGGACGCGGGTTCACGTCGTGCTGCCGGGGCCTCAGCCACTTTTCGGGCTTGAAGAAAATGAATGGGATAATCACGATCATCATCATGCCCAGCCACTGGGTAATCACGGCGGCCTCCACATACACGGCGATGAACGACCCCACCAGGGTGCCGAGCATCAACGGAAGGCTTGGCCACAGGCCCTGTTTCCACTCAAACGTTTGCTTGCGCTTCAGTCGCCACGTGGCCACTACGCTTTGAAAGAGAAACCCCAGTCGGTTGGTGGCGTTGGCTTCGTGGGCCGGGATGCCCACAGCAATAAGTACGGGTATAGTAATCATCGTCCCGCCGCCGGCTATCGTATTGATAAATCCACAACATACGCCGGAGACGACAACAATCAGATAAACAACCCAATCCATTGGGTTATTCCTTCACCAGCGCCCTCACGTAAAGTTTATCGCCGAATTGCAGACGCAGGTAGTACACTCCGGTAGGCTCATTCCCCACACTGTAGGTGACGTGGTGAATGCCGTTTTGGGTGCGGCTGTTCACGATGTCACGCACGAGCGCTCCCGAGAGCGAATAAAGTGCGATGTTCACCACCGTGGGCTCGTCGAGGGTATAGGTGAGGTTGAAATAAGCATTGAAAGGGTTGGGATACACATGGTGCGTAATTTCCGGCGCCTTGCGTGCGCTTTGCTGTTCGGCCGTGTAAGTATATACCGGCGTATCGGCGGGCTGGTAAATATCGGCCAGCGTATAGAACGACGTTTGCGAATGGGCGGTTTGGCCGTCCTGATAGGTATAGCTGATGTCCCATGTCACAAACACCGGATAGCGATATTCCTGCACGTACCAGATGTACTTTTCGACTTCGATTTCCACATTCGAGCAGGTTTCCTCTACGTATTTTTCCACGGTTTTTACCCGCAGCACGTTGGTCAGTTCCTGCTGGGTCGGCAAAATTAACGTACCGAAAGCGTCGGCTTCCGAAGAATAGGTGCCCCGCATTTTCGTTTCGAGGTTAGCCTGACGGAAGAGCGAGCGCCCGTCGAAACCGCCCGAAAGCCGCGACCCGTAGGTGAACGGATAGGCTATTTTGGTGATCGGCCGGTCGTAGGCCACCGTGCGGACGCTGTCCTGAAAGCCCTCGTATACATTGCCCCGGCTGTCGCAGTTGTACGAAAACTTAGTGCCCGTTGTGCCGGTCACTATAGTATGGTTGTCATATACGCCGTCAATTGTTTCGTGCGCGCCTTCTGCACTTTGTTGCGGGATGGCCGCGCTGAAGTCCCAAACCACGTTTTCACCGCCGGTTCCGGGCGCGATATAATTCGTTTGTTGCATCCTGTTCACCGTGCCGGGCTTCAGTCCGTGCGACTCGTAGGTCATGACCGCTTGCGAAAATCCCGCAAGAGGCGCTATCAAAGCGATTATGAGTAATGTGTGTTTCATAATTTTATTAAATAAACATTTTCAGGGTGCATAGTTACGTCATTTTTTTTTGTTTTGCAAATTTTTAACATAATTTGACATTTCTTATCGTATCTTTGCAGTAAAAAATAAAAAAATGAAGAGAAACACCGAATCTTTCGCCCGCCTGCTCGACATCATGGACCGGTTGCGCACGCAATGCCCGTGGGACAGGGAGCAGACCTTAGCCAGTCTTCGCCCGTTAACTATCGAAGAAACGTATGAATTAAGCGATGCTATTTTACGTGATGATTTAAATAACGTATGCAAGGAATTAGGAGATATATTGTTACATATCGTTTTTTATTCGAAAATAGGCGAAGAAAACGGGGCATTCACGATTGACGATGTGGTGAATAAGCTGTGTGACAAATTAATATACCGTCACCCGCACGTTTTCGGCGACACGGCCGTAGCGCATGCCGGCGAAGTCATCAAGAACTGGGAGCAACTGAAAACTAAGGAAAAGGACGGCAACAAGACGGTGCTGTCGGGCGTGCCGGAGTCGATGCCGGCGCTGATAAAGGCCTACCGCATGCAGGACAAGGTGCGCGCCGTGGGCTTCGACTGGGAGCACCGGGAGCAGGTGTGGGACAAGGTGGAGGAGGAACTCGACGAACTGAAGGCGGAGATGGAAAAGTCCGACAAGGACAAGGCGGAGCAGGAGTTGGGCGATTTCCTCTTTTCGGTGGTGAACGCCGCCCGGCTGTATGACCTGAACCCCGATACGGCGCTGGAGCGCACCAACCGGAAGTTCCGGAAACGCTTTGAATATCTTGAGCAACGCACCATCAAGCAGGGACGCTCGCTGAAGGACATGACCCTCGCGGAAATGGACGAAATCTGGGAGGAGGCCAAGAAAACATGCGAGAATATCACATAAACGAGGCGGCCGATCGACGTCATTGACGAACAACTGCCAGCCAAAAATCGAAAAAAATGTGTATCTTTGACCCAATTAGGAAAAGTTATGGAAGCACAAACCAGAAAAATGCCCATCGGCATACAGGATTTTGCGAAGCTGCGTGCAGGCGACTACCTGTATGTGGATAAAACCGCATTTGTATACCAGTTAGCGCAAACGATGAATCCTTATTTTCTCTCGCGGCCGCGCCGCTTTGGGAAGTCGCTGTTTCTTTCCACGCTGAAATATTACTTTCTTGGAGAGAAAGAACTTTTCGAGGGACTTAAAGTGGCCGAATTAGAAAAAGACTGGATAAAATATCCCGTATTCCACATTGAGTTTAATATAGAGAGTTACGCCGATGTCAATTCGTTGAACCAAGCGTTGGAGAGCAACTTGTCTATATTAGAAAAAATTTGGGGCAGGGACGTAACCGAGAACACTTATCCATCTCGTTTCAGGGGGCTAATTCGCCGCGCCGCCGAAAAGACCGGCCAGCGCGTGGTGGTGCTGGTGGATGAGTACGACAAGCCGCTGCTCGCCTCCATGAACAACGAACAATTAAGCGACGAGTTCCGTACCATTCTGAAGGGCTTTTACGGCGTATTGAAAGGCGAAGACGCCAACCTGCGTTTTGCTTTTCTTACGGGCGTTACAAAGTTCAGCAAAGTGAGTATTTTTAGCGACCTGAACCAGTTAGACGACATTTCGATGGAAAGGCGATATGCCGAAATTTGTGGTATTTCCGAAACGGAATTAAAGACTAATTTCACGCCCGACATAGCGAATTTAGCGCATGCAAATAATATAAGTGTTGAGGAAACCTTTGCCAAACTTAAACGCCGTTACGACGGCTATCATTTTTCAAGAGATCAGGAAGGCGTGTACAATCCGTTCAGTTTGTTGAATACGCTTAATAAACTTGAATTCGGCAATTACTGGTTTGCCACCGGCACGCCGACGTTTTTGGTAAAGATGCTCAAAGGAGCGAAGTTGGATGTTGCCAAACTGGAGGGCGACACCCGGATTGACGCCCTCTCAATTAT
>JAITQN010000055.1 GCA_031288865.1 Prevotellaceae bacterium | reverse complement strand
GAAGCGCCCATATACATATAATAAAGGTAATGCTGCTGAAAAATGTTTTTCTCATAATAAGGTCGTTCAAGATGAGAATACAAAGTTGCAACTATTTGGTTGTTCCGGCAATACCTAATAATGGCGATTGTTGAGGGTGATTGTCAGTATAAATAGGGAGAAGCGCAAAATGCCAACTACACAGTGTAATTCTGTTCCCGCAGGTTACGGGAAGCCAACTACACAGTGTAATTCTGTTCCCGCAGGTTGCGGGAGGCCAACTACACAGTGTAATTCTGTTCCCGCAGGTTGCGGGAGGCTAATTTTTGGTAGCGACTTTGGCCCATGTGTCTCTGAGGGTTACGGTGCGGTTGAAGACCGGGTTGTGGCTGGGACTGTCCTTGTCGGTAACGAAGTAGCCCAGTCGCTCGAACTGGACGTGGGTCATCGGCGCGAGGTTTTTCAGCGCCGGTTCCACGAAGGCGGTGAGGGTTTGCAGCGAATCGGGATTCAGGAAATCCTTGTAGTCCTTGTCTTCCGGGATATTGTCCATGTGGGCTTCGGTGAACAGGCGGTCGAACAGGTGCACCTGTGCGGTGGCGGCCTGTGACGCCGACACCCAGTGTATAGTGCCTTTCACCTGACGGTTGTTCTCGCTGCCGCTGCGGGTGGCGGGGTCGTAGGTGCAGTGCAGCTCGGTGATGCGGCCGGAGGCGTCCTTAACCGCCTCTTCGCATTTGATGATGTAGGCATATTTGAGGCGCACCTCGTTGCCGGGCGAGAGGCGGAAATACTTCTTCGGCGGGTTTTCCATGAAATCGTCCTGTTCGATATATATTTCGCGGGCGAAGGGGATTTTGCGTTTGCCGGCGCTTTCGTCTTCGGGGTTATTTATGGCGTCGAGTTCTTCCGTTTGTTCTTCGGGGTAGTTGGTGATGACTACCTTCAGCGGGTTCAGCACCGCCATGTAGCGGTTGGCGCGTTTGTTGAGGTCTTCGCGCACGCACCATTCGAGCAGCGAGAGGTCGATCACGTTATCACGTTTAGCCACGCCCACTTTTTCGGCAAACAGGCGGATGCTTTCGGGGGTGTAGCCGCGGCGGCGCAGGCCGCAGATGGTGGGCATGCGGGGGTCGTCCCAGTCGTGCACGTAGCCGTTTTTCACCAGTTCGAGCAGTTTCCGCTTGCTCATGATGGTATAGGTGAGGTTGAGTCGTGCAAATTCGTATTGGCGGGAGGGGAATATCTCTAATTTTTCGATGAACCAGTCGTAGAGCGGGCGGTGGACGTCGAACTCGAGGGTGCAAATGGAGTGGGTGACCTGTTCGATAGAGTCGCTTTGTCCGTGTGCGTAGTCCAACATGGGATAGATGCACCACGTGTTGCCGGTGCGATGGTGGTCGGTGTGCAGGATGCGATACAGGATGGGGTCGCGCAGGAGCATGTTGGGGTGCGCCATGTCGATTTTCGCCCGGAGGACCTTCTCGCCGTCTTTAAACTCGCCGTTTTTCATGCGGGTGAACAGGTCGAGGTTTTCTTCGACGCTGCGGTTGCGGAACGGGCTTTCCTGTCCCGGGCGGGTCACCGTGCCGCGGCCTGAGCGTATTTCTTCCTGTGTTTGGTCGTCCACGTAGGCGAGGCCTTTTTTGATAAGCACGACTGCCCATTCATACAGTTGTCCGAAGTAGTCGGATGCGTAGCGTTCGTTAGCCCACTGAAAGCCGAGCCAGCGCACGTCTTCCTTGATGGAGTCCACATATTCCACGTCTTCCTTAGTGGGATTGGTGTCGTCGAAGCGCAGGTTGGTAGAGCCGCCGTACCTTTTCGCCAGTCCGAAGTTGAGGCAGATACTCTTGGCGTGCCCGATGTGCAGGTATCCGTTGGGCTCCGGCGGAAAGCGGGTGATAATGCTTTTATATTTTCCCGAAGCCAAATCGGCTTCCACGATTTCTTCTATGAAGTTCAGCGAACGTTCCGGGGCAGTCTCAGTAACAGGTGTCATAATGTCAATTTAATTTTTCTTGTGTTTTGTGCGGTATGAAATATACGTAAGATATGAATTTCGTCCTGTGTAATTAAAAAAATAATTTTATACTTCCATTTTGTCGTAAATCTAATGTCCTGCCGATTATACCATGGCTCCACCGCGTGTTTCTGAGGCATGAAGGCTGCATGGTAAGCCGCATCACTGATTCCTTGCAGCACATATTGCGCACGCTCAACACTGCTTCGGAACATTATATACGCAAAAATACAATGTAAATCTTTTTTTGCCGCATTTTTCCAACTTATATTATACCTTCTTTGCATAACTTACATGAGTGGATGTAATCGTTCATTTCCTTCATTACTTCTTCATGGGATTCGCCTTGGGCATGTTGCTGCAATGCTTCTTTTATACTTAAAAAATAATTATGCTCCGTAATTGGCGTACCGTCGGGCTCATAGCCCACAACAGATTTTTCGGATGATGCCTTTGATTTAATAATTAGCATATCGGTGTACTTGATGAGATCTTCTTGTGTGGCGTATTCACCTCGATTGAATGCTTCATCTGCTTTTTCTTTGCTCCATGTGATAATTTTTTCTGTTACCGGAGTGCCGTCGGCCAGATAGCCGAAAATAACATCATTACCCATCGTTTCCGGCGGCAGCGTGTTTGCTATGTTCTTTGATATATTAATCATGGGCATTCTCTGCGGTTGTTGACGAATTACTTTTAAAAGAGTGGCGCACATAATTGAAGAAAATTTAGTTATACGTTGCAAAGGTAAATAAGTTTTTGGAGAATACAAAAAAATGCGTATTTTTGCGGCCATGAAAGTAGCTATTATAGGCGCCAGTGGCGCGGTAGGGCAGGAGTTCCTGCGGGTGCTGGAGGAGCGTAAGTTCCCGGCAGATGAGTTGGTGTTGTTCGGTTCGGGACGCAGTGCGGGAAGAACATACACGTTCAGGGGGCAGTCTGTTGCGGTGAAGGAGCTGCAACACAACGACGACTTCAAAGGCGTGGATATCGCCTTGGTGTCGGCGGGAGCGGGCGTGTCGAAGGAGTTTGAGCGCACCATCACCAAGCACGGCGCCGTGATGATTGACAACTCCAGCGCGTTCCGCATGGATGAGGACGTGCCGCTGGTGGTTCCGGAGGTGAATGCGGCCGATTGCGCCCATGCGCCCCGCCGGGTGATTGCCAATCCCAACTGCACGACCATCCAGATGGTGGTGGCGTTGCAGGCGATTGAAAAATTATCGCATATCACGCGGGTGCACGTGGCGACCTATCAGGCGGCAAGTGGGGCGGGCGCTTCGGCAATGGCCGAGCTGGAAGAGCAGCAGGCGCAATTAGTGCGCGGCGAACAGCCTGCGGTGGCAAAGTTTGCCTACCAGTTGGCCTATAACCTCATTCCGCAGGTGGACGTGTTCATGGATAACGGCTACACGAAGGAAGAGATGAAGATGTATCACGAAACGCGCAAGATTATGCACTCCGACATTGAGGTAAGCGCCACATGTGTGCGGGTGCCGGTGATGCGTGCGCATTCGGAGGCGGTGTGGCTCGAGGCTTCGCGCGAGTTGACGCTGGAGGAGGTGCGGGAGGCGTTCGCCACCGGAGAAGGGCTGGTGCTGATGGATGACCCCGGGAAGAAAGAATACCCGATGCCGCTGTTCCTTGCCGGAAAAGACCCGGTGTATGTGGGACGCATCCGCAAGGACCTCACGAACCCGAAAGGGATTTCTTTCTGGTGTGTGAGCGACCAGATCAAGAAGGGAGCGGCGCTGAATGCGGTGCAGATTGCGGAATATTTGGTAGAGAAAAAATTATTATAAGCGCAGGAAATAAATTAAAAAACGTTGTTTTACATTTTGGGGGTGTTTTGGCTTCGACAGCAAATTGTATCGGAGCGTAAGCATGCCGAGCGTTGTGAGAGTGGCTCGTAAATCCCAATTCACAAGCCATAATTGGCGAAACTTCTTATGCACTCGCTGCGTAGTCTGCTAAGCACACTGCGCTTCATCACGCCGGCCAAGGTTGCCGGTGCGACGAGTATCCCGCTTCGTGGTTCGGCCCTTTAATAACGGAGCATATGGGGTATCATCCTTTGGGGCTGGTTGCGCCGACGCCGTTATAGCGCAACAAGAATTTAGCGGCTAAGAAACAAATAGGTTGCTTTTGTCCGGTTTGTTTACGAAAAACAATCAAAAGATAAGCATGTAGAAAGCGTTTGGATGGTTTGTTTGGACACGGGTTCGATTCCCGTCACCTCCACCAGCAGTACCTAACCTCATGCCTCCGACACGTATTCTTCTTCTCCGGCAGTCGGCTTCAGGTATTCGGTAATCAGATCGGATATAATATTTTTGGGGTGTGATTTGTCCAGTAGCCACATCATGTTCGGGACATTGTTTATTTTTCTACATAATTCCAGAATGGATCCGCAACCGGCAGTGCGCAACAAGTTGCAGAAAGCTTCGTTTTGCTCTATATCGGAATTTACCAATCCTTGCAGGGTATCTATAGACAGGTATCTGCGGTCGTCGGTTTGCAGGCCGGTAAGCTGCGACAGCCTGTTACCTTCGGGCGTGCCGCTGTTGGTGAGCAGCAGGAATGTCCGGATGAGTAACAGGTCTTCTACTACTTCGACAACAAAATAGCCTATTTTCAGATTATCGGTGAAACAGGCCATCAGCAGCCGGTTTTTTCCTATCGGGGTAAACTCTTTTTGGAGTAATGCCTGCATCAAAACAATTTTATAGAAGCCGGGTATGGTTATTCCTAAGCGCTCTTTCATACGGGTGAGCGCGTGGCGCTGGATGTATACCGGGAGTGTCAGCGTAGCGGAAGGGATGTCGAGGTGCAGGTCGTCTGGCGATACGGTAAAGGGGATGAAGTGCGACTGGTTGCTTGTACAATACATCGCGCCGGTCTGTATGGCGGAATGTGTCTCGCCGTCGATATTGACTTTCCGGACTTCCAGTGGATATGTTCCAATAGTAATTTTTTGGAACATCCTGAAGTCCTGTTTCAGGAGTTCGTTCCATCTCTTTTGGAACGCCCTGAAATCGCCCTCCGGCGCCTTCGGTACTTGGTAGCCGGAGTCGATACCCGGCGTTTCGGTGACGAATTGATAGGTGTGGAGGTATTTCTTTTCCAGATCGTCGAAGACCCAACAAGCGAAATGGCATATATTCAGTATGCCATCCTCGTATGCCTGTTCGCGCTCCTCGCGCAGTTCGGCATATTTGGCGAACCGGCTCTTGTCCGGATAATCGACGTCAGACTGACTCGCATGGTACTCGAGCGGCATGCCCACTATGGAATAGTCGACAAACGTCATCCTTTGACCGCTATCCTTGGTCACTTTCAGTGTCATGAGCAACTGTTGCGATTTGATGGTTTTTACCAGAGCATCCATCAGCCGTTTTTGAATCTTTGTGCCCGGGGCAGCCACCACTTTAAGCGGAGCGCCGCGAAACCAGTAAATAAGTATTTTTTCCTCCGGCGGAATTGCGTGGTACAACGATACATCTTCTATTTGTATGCACAGGTTCCGCAGTTTGTCCATAAAGACCTTTTCGTACTGTTTTTCCTGCTGCCGCTGTTGCTCGGCAAGGTTAACATATTTCTTCTTTCTTGCAGGTTTCTTCTTGGCCATTTGATTTACATTTTAGCGGGTTCAGTTAAATGTCCATTTCAGGGCGAGGGTGGGGATGGCGTAGAAGCCTTCCTTTCCGAAGTTGTGGTACAGTTTAACTTCGGTGCCTGCGCTCAGGTTAAAGTCGCTGGCCACGCCTTTTATCTTTGAAAAGTTTAGCCACAGTTGCGGCTCGGCGAGAAAGATGAAGTACGTATCGAACGGTGACTTTTCACGCCAGAAGTCGGCAAATCCGGTGAACGAAAGCAGTTCCTTAATTATATGAAGGTACCACACGGCGGTGACTTGGAAGTTGTGGGGCTGGTTGTCGATGGTTTTTTGAATGTATTTGTAGTTGAGCGATAGTGACAGCCCTTTGCTGAAATTGCTGTTGTCCCAGCTGTAGGCTGCGCCAAGGAGGAATGCGTCGCCGAACGTGTAGCCGGCGGTTAATCCGCCGTTGTACTCCACGTGAAGGGCTACGGGCGGTTGCCAGAATTTCAGGTCGCGGGCAATTTCCCAGTATGCGCCGCCTATGCCCTGGTCGCCGTTGTAGTCCATATCCACGAAGAAGAACGTGCTGCCCCAGCGGTCGGGTTTGAACATCTCCACGGTGGAGGTGAGAAAGTCGCGCTCGCCCATATTGTGCAGGGTGTGGCGCGGATCGTAGTGCAGTTGCACGTTCTGGGCGCAGGCAGCAGTGCCGGCGCATAGCATAAGGAGGAAAAGAAAGTGAGGTTTCATCACTGTTGGGTTAAGATTTTTATTTGTTCGTCTATTGCTTTGATGCGTGCTTCGCCGTCGGCCTGCTTTTTGCGTTCGAGCGCCACGACTTGGGCAGGGGCGTTCTGCACAAACTTTTCGTTGCTTAATTTTTGTGCAATCGACGCTACGAATTTTTGCTGGTAGGCCAGGTCGTCGCGAAGTTTTTTCAGTTCTTCGCCGGTATTGATCAGGTTGCCGAGCGGCACGAAAAATTCGGTAGTGCCCAGCAGGAACGACACGCCGGGTTGTGCGGCTTGCTGTTCCGCGTGATGAACGGCCTCGAGGTTCGCCATCTTTTGGAGCAGCGGGAACAGGGTTTCGTCAAAAGCGCCTTTCACGTAGAGCTCCAGCGGCGTTGTTGCCGGGATGCCCTTGCCTTGGCGAATGGTGCGCACGGAAGTAATCGCGTTCTTCGCCGTCTCGAAGCCGGCGATGATGGCTTCGTTGAACGCATCGGGCGCCGGTTGCTGTTGTATCATGAGGCTTTCCCCGTTGGCACGTGCAGAGAGTTGCTGCCACAGTTCTTCGGAGATAAACGGCATGAACGGATGCAGGAGCCGCAGCAGCATGTCGAAATACGACAGGGTGGCGTGGAGGGTGGCTTCGTCGATGGCTTGTCCGGCCTGCGGCTTGATGACTTCGAGGTACCATGCGCAGAAGTCGTCCCAGAACAGCTTGTAGATTTTCATGAGCGCCTCTGACAGGCGGTATTTGTCGAAGTCGTCGTTGATTTCGGTGATGGTTTTGTGCAGTGCGTGCCGGAACCACGCCGTGGCTTGTGCGGCGTGTCGGGGTTGCGCGGTGTGTGTGTCGGCGCGCCATCCTTTTATTAAGCGGAAGGCGTTCCATATTTTGTTACAGAAGTTGCGTCCCTGTTCGCACAGGCTGTCGTCGAAGGGCAGGTCGTTGCCGGCGGGCGAGGTGAGGAGCATGCCCATGCGTACGCCGTCGGCGCCGTAGCGGGCAATCAGGTGCAGCGGGTCGGGGGAGTTGCCGAGCGACTTGCTCATCTTCCGTCCCGCCTTGTCGCGCACGATGCCCGTGAGATACACGTTGCGGAAGGGCGCTTTGCCCGTAAACTCGTGTCCGGCCATAATCATGCGGGCTACCCAGAAGAACAGTATTTCGGGGGCGGTGATCAGGTCGTTGGTCGGGTAGTAGTAGTGCAGGTCGGCGTTGGGCGTGTGGCCGGGGTGGCCGATGGCCTCCGGGTCGAATACGCTCACCGGCCACAGCCACGATGAGAACCACGTGTCTACCACGTCTTCGTCTTGTGTCAAGTCGGTTTTTGTGAGGGCGGGGTTTATTTTCTGTGCGGCTTGCAGGGCTTCGTCTTCGGTGGCGGCCACTACAAATTCGCCGTCGGGCAGATACCATGCGGGGATGCGCTGTCCCCACCACAGTTGTCGCGAGATACACCAGTCGCACACGTTTTCCATCCAGTGGCGGTAGGTGTTGCGGAACTTGTCGGGGATGAGTTTTATTTCGTCGTTCATGACGTAGTGCAGTGCCGGCTTCGCCATTTCTTTCATCTTCAAAAACCATTGCAGCGAGAGGCGCGGCTCGATCACGGCGTTGGTGCGTTCGGAGAACCCGACTTGGTTGGTGTAGGTTTCCGTTTTTTCCAGGTGGCCGGCTTCTTCCAGCATCCGGGCAATCTTTTCGCGGGCGGCGAAGCGGTCGTCGCCCACCAGAATTTGCGCTTTTTCGTTGAGCCGTCCGTCGTCGTTCAGGATGTCGACCACCGGCAGCTTGTGGCGCAGCCCTATTTCGTAGTCGTTGATGTCGTGTGCCGGCGTCACCTTCAGGCAGCCGGTGCCGAAGTCGGTAGCCACGTAGTCGTCTAAGATTACCGGGATTTCTTTATTGATAAGCGGTATGAGCACCTTTTTTCCGTGCAGATGTTTGTAGCGTTCGTCGTTGGGGTTGATGGCGATGGCCGTATCGGCCATGATGGTTTCGGGGCGCGTGGTGGCGATGGTAAGGTGAGCGCCGGGTTCCGTGCTGAGGCGGTAGCGGATATAATACAGCGTGGCCTGCTGTTCCCGGTGGATGACCTCTTCGTCGCTCACGGCGGTTTTGCCCACGGGGTCCCAGTTCACCATGCGGACGCCGCGGTAAATCCATCCCTTGTGGTAGAAGTGCACGAAGGCGCTGGTGACGGCGTCGCTCAGCGCGGGCTCCATGGTGAAGCGCGTGCGTTCCCAGTCGCACGAGGCGCCTAACTTCTTTAGTTGTTCGAGGATGATGCCGCCGTGTTTTTCCTTCCATTCCCAGGCGTGTTTCAGGAATTGTGCGCGGGTGAGGTCGGTTTTGCGGATGCCCTCTTCTTTCAGCTTAGCCACTACTTTGGCCTCTGTGGCAATCGACGCGTGGTCGGTGCCCGGCACCCAGCAGGCGTTTTTGCCCTGCATGCGGGCGCGGCGCACCAGCACGTCCTGGATGGTGTTGTTGAGCATGTGTCCCATGTGCAGCACGCCGGTCACGTTGGGTGGCGGAATCACGATGGTGTAGGGCTCGCGTGTGTCGGGCTCGGAATGGAAAAAGCCGTGTTTCAGCCAGTATTCATACCATTTGTCTTCTACTTCTGCGGGGTTGTATTTTGCCGCTAATTGCATGTTGTATCGATTTTTGAATGAGGGGGCAAAGGTACATAAAATTATTCTGAAACGAAAATGCGGACGGAGAAACAGATGCGTCGAAGATATTGCGGTTAAAGAGAAAATATTTACTTTTGCACAATAATAGTATACGGCATTATGGATTTTACGCCTCGTTTGCGTGATACGGAGAAGGGCAGGGAGATTTTCGACCCGGTACGGAAAAAGTATGTGGCGCTGACGCCCGAAGAATGGGTGCGTCAGCAGCTCGTGCAGTTTCTGGTGAGCGAGCGGCAGGTGCCCCTGCCGGTGATAGGCGTGGAGGTGGTGGTGCCTTTCAACCGGCGCAATTTGCGCGCCGACGTCATCGTATACGGACGCCGGGGACAGCCCCTGCTGCTTGCCGAGTGTAAGGCGGCCGACGTGAAGCTCACCTCCGGCACCTTTATGCAGCTTGCCGGATACAACCTCATGCTGCACGTGCCATGGCTGATTGTGAGCAACGGCCTGCAGCTCTACTGCTGCGTGTTTAATGCCGCCGCCGGACGATACGATTTTGTCGCCGGCGTGCCGGTGTACGAAGAAATGAATATGGAAAAAGTCAATATTTATGAATAGGAGAGGAGTACTGTTTTTTCTTTTGCCGCTTGCACTGCTACAGGCCTGCGGCGACGCGAATGTGAAAAATATTCCGGTGGAAATTACCGTGCGGCGGTTCGATACCGACTTGCGGGCTGCCGCGTTCGACACCACGCAGATTCCCGCACTGCGCCGGGAGTATGGTGCGTTTTTGGAGTATTTCAGCACCGGACTGATTGGCATCGGGCACAGCCGGAACCCGGCCTACGCGCGGCTACTGGGCGATTTCGTACGCGCGCCCATCGTGGAAACGGCCTATCGCAGCGTAGCGGCGGCGTTCCCCGGTGAGGCGGCGCTGAACGAAGCGCTCACCGGGGGATTCAAGCATTTGTCGTATTATTTTCCCGACATCGCCGTGCCCCGCGTCTACGCCTACGTGTCGGGGTTCAACGAGGCGGTGATGCTTACCGACAGCGTGCTGGGCGTGGGGCTCGACCGCTTCCTGAGCGACACCTGCACGCTCTACAACCAGCTCGACTTCCCGAAATACCAGCAGCGCAACATGCGCCCCGCGCGGATTCCCGTGATGTGCCTCCAAGCGTGGCTGGGCAGCGAGTACTTCCCGGAAAGCAACGGCGAGGGCAACTTCCTGCAACAAATGATATACGAGGGGAAACTGCTTTACGTCACAAAACGATGCTTCCCGCGCCTGGCCGACACGCTGGTGTTCGGCTTTACCCAAAGCCAGCTCAACTGGTGCGCGCAAAACGAAGCAACCATGTGGACCTATTTACTCGAGAACCAATTGTTATATATAAATAGCCAGTTTACGATACAGAAGTTCACCGGCGACGCGCCGTTTACCGCTGCGTTTTCGCCGGAGGCGCCGGGGCGCGCGGTAAACTGGCTCGCCTGCCGTATCGTGGAGGCCTACATGAAAAGAAACAACGCGACGTTTCCCGAATTAATGGCGCGCGACGCGCAAACCCTCTTAAAAGAAGCCCGCTATAATCCTTAATGATGACAGATTTTTTACAACACCGGATATTTGGAATTGTGTCGGATATTGCCGAACGGGAGGGCGTCAAGGCGTTCGTCATCGGCGGATACGTGCGCGACTGCTTCTTGCAGCGCCCCTCGAAAGACATCGACATCGTGGTGCAGGGAAGCGGCGTGGCCATGGCCGAGAAGGTGGCCGCACACCTGAAAGTCGCGGTGAACATATTTAAGACTTTCGGCACGGCCATGCTGCGTTGCGACGACATGGACGTGGAGTTCGTGGGCGCCCGCCGCGAGTCATACAGCGCCGATTCGCGCAAGCCGCTGGTGGAGGACGGAACCCTCGAAGACGACCAGCGCCGCCGCGACTTCACGATCAACGCCCTGGCGTTTAGTTTGCAGAAAGCCGACTACGGCACCCTCGTCGACCCCTTCAACGGCGTAAGCGATCTACAGCACGGCTTGATACGTACCCCCTTGAACCCCGATATTACCTACAGCGACGACCCTTTGCGGATGATTCGCGCCATTCGCTTTTCCACGCAGCTCGGCTTTACCATCGTGCCCGAATCGCTGGAAGCCATACGGCGCAACCGCGATCGCCTGCACCGTCCCGTGGTGTCGCTGGAGCGGATTACCGACGAGCTGATGAAAATCATGAAGGCCCCGGCGCCGGCAAAGGGCTTTTACCTGCTGGAAGAAACGGAACTGCTGGAACTGATTATCCCGCAACTGCTCAAATTGAAAGGCGTGGACGTCATCGGCGGACGCGGACACAAGGATAATTTCGGACATACGCTGGAGGTGCTCGACAACGTGGCGGCGAAAAGCGACAATGTGTGGCTGCGCTGGGCGGCGCTGCTGCACGACATCGCCAAGCCCGCCACCAAGCACTACGACCCGGCGACGGGATGGAGTTTCCACGGACACGAATTTCTGGGTGCCAAGATGGTCCCGGAGATCTTCCAGCGCCTGCGCTTGCCGCTGCATGAAAAGATGCGCTATGTCCAGAAGCTGGTGCGCCTGCACTTGCGCCCTATCGTGCTTTCGCAGGAAGAGGTGACCGACTCGGCGGTGCGCCGTCTGCTCTTCGACGCCGGCGACGACATCGACGACCTGATGCTCCTGTGCGAGGCCGACATCACCTCGAAGAACGAGCAAACCGTGCGTCGCCACTTGCGGAACTTCGAGATTGTGCGCGAGAAGCTGGTGGAGGTCGAGGCCAAGGACGCCATCCGCAACTTCCAGCCGCCCGTCACCGGCGAGATGATTATGCAGCGCTATCAGATACCGCCGTGCCGGAAGGTGGGTATTATTAAAGACGCCATCAAAGACGCCATTCTCGACGGCGTCATCCACAATAATTACGAAGAAGCGTATAAACTGATGGAAGAAAAAGCCGCGGAGCTGGGGCTTGCCGGGAGTTGAGAATGGATAAACGTGTTGTTTGTTATTATAGATAATTTCCTGTAACTTTGTGGAAAATAAAATCAAAATGAAGCCACGAATATATATTGATACTTCTATCATGGGCGGGTTTTTCGACCAAGAGTTCTCAATGGCTACACAAGCCTTGTTTGAACGGCTTAAAAAAGGAGAAATAGTGTTTGTGGTGTCGGATGTGTTGGATAAAGAATTGTTGCGAGCGCCTGCACACGTGCGTAATTTACTGGATAGCTATGATGCCAATAGCCTTGAACATGTAGCGTTGACGCAAGAAAGTATAGACCTTGCCAATCGCTACATTGCAGAAAAAGTGGTAGGCGGCGCAAGTATCGACGATTGTTATCATATAGCTACGGCTACCATTGCTAAAGTAGATGTGTTGGCAAGCTGGAATTTCAAGCACATTGTGAATTTAGACCGGATAAAGGGGTACAACGGCGTAAATTTAAAAATGGGTTATTCAATTATTGAGATAAGAAATCCTAAAGATTTGATAAGTTATGGAAACGACTAAGAAGATAAAAGATTTTGATTGCGTAGAAATGAAAAACACCATTCAGGCACAAATTTATGCCGAAA
>JAITQN010000036.1 GCA_031288865.1 Prevotellaceae bacterium | reverse complement strand
AGTGGTGAAATTACTGCCATTCGCCCAGGCGCTAAAGGAATCTTCGGCGCCGGCGATGTCGTTGGTCACGCGCACCCGCCAGGTATAATTGGTTTCGGGTTGCAGGTTGTTAACGACATACCAGTCTGCACTAAAATCTGTCATAGCACCTGAATATTTGGAAGTATCATTGGCTTCACTTATTACCTGAAGTTCAAAATACAGCGCGTCGGTGTCCCATGCAAAGTCGGCGCCATAGTAGGTAACCGTTTCATAAATACGCAAGTTGGTGGGCGTCGTCAGCGTGGCGGGAGGGGGCGGGGTAACACTTCCGGCAGGCGTGGTGAAGGAGCTGCTTGCCGACCAGTCGCTCTCGGCTTCGCCTTTCAGGGCTTGTACCTGCCAAGTGTAGGCAGTGCCGGGCGTCAGGCTTGCGGCCGAGTATTTGGCCACCGCAGACGTGTAGGTGCCGTCGTTAATTTTGATTTTAAACTGCGAGGCATCGCTCGTCCATGACAGTTCGGCGGTGGTAGCGGTAATGCTTCCCGCCGACAGGTTGGTGGGCACGGCTACCGTTTCGGTGCCGGTGTTGTCGGTGTTGTCTTCGTCCTTGCTGCACGAAGCCACAGCGGCCAGTGCGCAGATTGCAAACGCAAAGGCCCAAGATTTCAGATTTTTTAGATTTTTCATAACTTCTATGTTTTAAAATTAGTTTTCCCCCCCGTCAGCGACTTGACTATAATAGTCAAACGAGGGAGGAGTAAAACATACGGCTGGTGCGGCGTGTGAGGGTGTCCGGAAAAAAGAGGGGTAAGAATAATGGATAAAAATGGATAAAAGTAGATAAAAATAGATAAAAAAAATCAGGCCAACAGTGGGTTGTAGCACAAATAACGAGGTTATGAAAAAGGGGATGAAAAAAAATATAAATATTTTGAAAGCCAATAATATCAATAGTAGCTTGTTAGAACAGAGGGTAAGACTCGAAAAACGTTAATGCTTATTTCTCTGAATGATAGGTGGTCGATTTGACTATTATAGTCAAATGCAGCGCAGTGGAGAAATTTATTATACAAAGATATTGATTTTTTTGAATTTATGTATTAATTTATCGTTAAGTTTTGAGCGGGGCGGATTTTCAAAAAAAGTGTTTACCTTTGCAGAGGAATTAAAAAAACACCGCTATGAATATTTATGAGAAAGTAGGGGATTTTCTTCTGAACTTAACCCAGTTGACTGTCGGCGGTATTATATTTACGCTTATCGTCACAGACAAGGCTTTCAGTTCTGCGGCGCTATATTCGATGTCGGGAGGTGTCGCTGTAGCGCTGTTTATATTTGCAATTATTTTATTTCGTTTAGGTAGAAAATATATAAAAAAGGAGTAAATTATGACGTTGACACTATTCTATGGCATACTTTTAATGATTACGCTCGTTAGTATGTCAATCGTATCTTTCGTTCACAGGGAAGAACTCTTCCCCAAGTGGTTTTCCAAAAAGCATGCCGCCACACAAGTAAAATAACTTGAACACTCTCTATATGAAAACACGCACCTCTCGTTTTTGGAACTTATTGCTGATAGCCGCCCTGGCGACTATGACCCTGCACGCTCACATGATTGTGGGGAACAAGAAGTACGTCGACACGAAAGCGCTGGCCAAGTACGGCAAAGTGGTTGAAATGAAAGTGAGGGATTTGTTCAGCAAGGACGAAGAATAGCCTGTTATGTATGATTTATTAGTGATAGGAAGCGGGCCGGGCGGTTACGTAGCGGCCATCAGGGGCGCCCAGCTGGGTATGCACACTGCAATAGTAGAACGCGCCGAACTGGGCGGCATCTGCCTCAACTGGGGCTGCATTCCCACCAAGGCGCTGCTGAAAAGCGCGCAGGCGCTGCACACCGCGCAGCATGCAGCCGACTTCGGCATAACGATAAACGGCGACGTGAAGCCCGACATCGGGAAAATCGTGGCGCGCAGCCGCGCCGTGGCCGCAGGAATGAACAAGGGCGTGGAATACCTGCTGAAGAAAAACAACGTGACCTTGCTACAAGGCAGCGCCTGCTTACAGGCCGACAGAAGCGTGGAAGTCACCGCCGGCGACGACAGCAAACAGCGCGTCACGGCCCGGCACATCATCATTGCTGCCGGCGCCCGTGCCAACACCCTCCCCTTCGCGCCTATCGACGGCGACAAAATCATCGGGTACCGGCAAGCGCTCGTGCCCGAAGTCATTCCGCCGTCGATGGCCGTCATCGGCAGCGGCGCCATCGGCAGCGAACTGGCGTGGTTCTACCACGCGCTGGGCACGCAGGTACACCTCATCGAAACCCTCGACAACATCGTGCCGCTGGAAGACGAGGACGTGTCGGCACAATTGAGCCGCTCGTTCCGCAAGGCCGGCATCAAGGTGATGACGGGCGCGGCGCTGCAAAAAGTCGACACCTCGGGCGAGGGCTGCGAGCTGCACCTGCGCACGAAGAAAGGCGAAGAACGCCTGCACGTGTCGCTCGTGCTGTCGGCCGTGGGCATCACCCCGAACACCGAGGGACTGGGTTTGAAAAACCTTTCGATCGACACGGAGCGCGGGCGGATAAAGGTCGACGAGCACTTCCAAACCCGCGCGGAGGGCGTATATGCTATCGGCGACGTGATCGCCACCCCCGCGCTGGCGCACGTGGCCTCCGCCGAGGCCATACACTGCGTGGAGCATATCGCGGGACGGCGCACAACGCCCATCAACTACCACAATATTCCCTCGTGCATCTACACCACGCCCGAAATTGCGTCGGTGGGGCTCACCGAAAAGGCCGCACGCGAAAAGGGGTTTGAGCTGAAAATCGGAAAATTTCCGTTCACCGCCTCGGGGAAAGCCGCCGCCGCCGGCGAAAAGGACGGCTTCGTAAAGCTGATATTCGACGCCGGCACCGACGCGCTGCTCGGCGCCCATCTGATCGGCGCTCACGTGTCGGAGATGATTGCCGGCCTGGTGACAGCCCGCAACCTGGGCGTGAAGGGCGCAGACATCATCCGTTCCATTCACCCGCACCCCAGCATGAGCGAGGCCCTCATGGAGGCCGCCGCTGCTGCCCACGGAGAGTCGGTGCACCTGTAGGGACGCCGGACGCAGGCCTCTATAGAGGATTACCAACGGATGACGGAAGGCAGCGGCCAGAAAAACAGAAACAGAGACAACGAAAAAAAAGTAACGGGCACCTTAAACCTTTCCCGCGGCATAAAGCGGATAAATTTTACCATTCTGAAATTCGCCGAAGTTCTCCAATAATAGAGCGCAGCAGGTAAGCGGTTGTTTTGCGACTTTACGAGTTCCGTCCCCACAAACATTTCGGCCAATGCCCCCCCCATATATATTGAGCGCACCCTGCCCACCGCATAAGAAGGAATTTTCTGCAAAGCAATTTCTAACAGAGAACCAGCCGCAATAACGTGCAGTTCGGGGAACGAGGAACGGGGGAGGATAGGATAAAGGTTGATAAACGTGTTGGCTCACGCCAACACGATAAAAATAGATAAAGGTGGATAAAAATCCATAATTCGGAATTCAAAATTATTTCTTACATTTGCGTCACAGCACAGCTAATCCCCTTCTTAAAAACCCAAAAAATACCCTCGCCGCACGCGCGGTTGGCTTCCCAGAACCTCTGGCGACAAAACCGAGCGTTCGGTTGGCTTCCCGGAACGTCGCGGAAACCGAACAACTACTCGTTTCGTGTCTCGCAGCTTGCGGGAGGCCAATCAATATACTCGTTTCGTATAACATATTTTAACACTTCTGCGCTTGCATTTCCAAAAATTGTACTTACATTTGCGCCGTAATCTTTTTGTTCTTTGTAAACTTTCTTAGTGTGAACTTTAACACTCTCGTTTAGGAAAACCACGAATTGACTATAAACAACAGAGATTAAAGTTAGTCCACGTAAAATGGCGTGTGTCTAATTTTTTGTTGTTTAGGGTGCTTCGTGGTACCTCCGAACGGGAATATTAGACACACGCTTGTAGTTTAACCCCGCGTATGTAAATTATTAGATAGTGTTGCAAAATTTTTTGCGACGTGGGATTGTATTGTTCTTTGATAAAAGGGCCGCTGTGAATCAGTTCTTCTTCTTTTATCACCTACTTGCGTACGGCGGCCTTTTCTTTTTAATTATGAATTTTGAGTTATGAATTTTGAATTAATTAAAAAACTTGTATTATGAAAAAATTGTTTTTACTACTATTATGCTGCCCTGTGGTGCTGGCAGCACAGAACGGCATCACTATTTCCGATTATTCGGTAGCGCCCGGAACGCCCACGACGGTGTCGTTTACCGTGAGCTGGAA
>JAITQN010000005.1 GCA_031288865.1 Prevotellaceae bacterium | reverse complement strand
CCCGAAGTGTTATCGGTTGACGAGATCGACGCCCTTATTGCGGCGGTGGATGTGAGCCGTCCCGAGGGGCATCGCAACCGCGCCATTCTCGAAACCCTCTACGGATGCGGCCTGCGGGTGTCGGAACTGATTACCCTGCGCATCTCCGGCCTGTTTTTCAACGATGGCTTCGTCAGGGTAATCGGCAAAGGCGACAAGCAACGCCTTATTCCCATTGGCCGGCGGGCGATTGACGAGATAAACCGCTATCTGGCGCAACGCGTTCAGCGAAAAGTAGACCCCAAAGGTGAAGACATCCTTTTCCTGAATTTTCATGGGCGGGGGCTGTCGCGCATCATGGTGTTCATGCTGATTAAGCAGTTGGCGGCGCAGGTGGGCATCGCCAAGAACATCAGTCCGCACACGTTCCGGCACTCCTTTGCCACCCATTTGGTGGAGAACGGCGCCGATTTGCGGGCGGTGCAGGAGATGCTGGGGCACGAGAGCATCCTCACCACCGAAATCTACACCCACGTAGACCGGAAGCGCTGGCAACAAAACATCCTGCGCTATCATCCGAGGAAGGGGCGATAACGTAGATTATGGGATTTCTACGGAACCTATATATACAAGGTATAGGGGGGTGGATGGTTTCTAACAGAATTTTGAATAAGGCAAAATTTTACGTACATTTGTCCCCGAATTAAAATTTCGCAGCATGAAAACGTTTTTATTTTTAGGTGGTATCGGCGCTCAGGAAATCATTATTATTGCATTATGCGTGCTTCTTTTCTTCGGCGGGCGGAAAATCCCCGAACTCATGAAGGGGCTGGGCAAGGGCGTGAAGAGTTTCAAAGACGGCATCAAGGGCGTGGAAGACGACCTGAAAGACGACCTGAATTAGAGGCAACGCGCAACTATGGCCAAAGAGATGTCGTTTTGGGACCACCTCGAGGTGCTGCGGCGGATGCTGTTCCGTACCGCAATAGTGCTTGTTGGCGCCATGGTGGTGGTGTTCCTCAACAAATCGCTGGTGTTCGACGTCATCATATTCGGCCCCCGCACTTCCGATTTCATACTCTATCGCTGGATGTGCCAGCTGGGCGACTACCTCAGGTGGGAGGGGCTTTGTCCCGAAGCGTTCAGCATACCACTCATCAACATCAACATGGCGGCACAGTTTTTCACCCACATCAGCACGTCGTTCTGGCTGGGGCTGGTGTTCGCGTTCCCCTACGTCATCTGGGAGCTGTGGAAGTTTGTGGCGCCGGCGCTGTATGACCACGAAAAACGCAGCGTGCGCTATGCCTTTGCGTTCTCGTCGGTGCTCTTTTTTATCGGCGTAACGGTGGGGTATGTGTTCATCTTCCCGCTCTCCATACGATTTCTGGGACTTTATCAGGTGAGCGAAATCGTGCCGAATGAAATCTCGCTCAACTCCTACATCGGCATGTTCGTGACCCTCATCCTCACCATGGGACTGGTGTTTGAGATGCCGGTGCTGGCGCATGTGCTTTCGCGTTTCGGCATCATCACCCGCCGGTTTTTGCGCAAATACCGGCGCCATGCCGTGATTCTGGTGCTTGTGCTGTCGGCGGTGATCACTCCCAGCCCCGACGCGTTCACCATGATTATGGTGGCCGTGCCGCTGTATTTGTTATATGAATTTAGTATTTTAGTATGCAAAAAAGTTTGATTTTTATTACCAATGACGACGGCTACCGCGCCGGCGGGCTCGCCGCACTCGTAGAGATGGCGCGCCCTTACGGGGACATTGTGGTAGTGGCACCCGAAGAAGCCCAGTCGGGCATGTCGAGCGCCATGACCTCGAAGCTGCCCATCCGGCTGCGCAAGGTGGAAGAGAGCGACGGCCTCACGATTTATGCCTGCGGCGGAACGCCTGTCGACTGCGTGAAACTCGCCATGAGCCACGTCTTCAAACGCAAGCCCGACTTCCTTTTTTCGGGCATCAATCACGGCAACAACACCTCTATCGCGGTGATTTATTCGGGCACGCTGGGCGCCGCTGCCGAAGGCGCCTTATATAATATCCCGTCTATCGGATTTTCGCTGAACGACTACTCACCCACGGCCGACTTCACCGCCTGTATCCCTTACGGGAAGCGGATTATCGACATGGTGCTGGACGCCCCCTTTTCGGAAAATACGTTTCTCAACGTCAATTTTCCCCGCTTGCCCTATCATGAAATCAAGGGCATCAGGCTGTGCCGGCAGAACCACGGCGTGTGGATGGAGGAGTTCGAGAAGCGCGTCGACCCGCACGGACAAGACTACTACTGGATGACCGGCAGCTTCCTGAACCACGAGGAAGAAGCCCCCGACGCCGACCAGAACCTCCTTACCAATGGCTACGTGGCGGTAGTCCCGCACCACTTGGACATGACGAACTATCGGGAGTTGGAACGTCTGAAAGCGGCGTGGAAATTCTAAATTCACTTTTATGCTGAACCATTTGAACCTCGCGCAAGTGTTGTTTCTCGATGTGGAAACCGTGCCGCAGGTGGCGTCGTACAACGATTTGCCGGAGCGGATGAAGACGCTGTGGGACAAGAAATCGGTATACCTCCGCAAGGAAAACCAAATGCCCGACGACGTATACGAGCGTGCCGGCATCATGGCAGAGTTCGGGAAGATTGTTTGTGTTTCGGCGGGCTACATCCATGAAAGCGAGAAAGGCAAGGTGTTCCGGGTGAAATCGTTTTACGGAGATGAGGAGAAGCTGCTGCTGACGCAGTTTTGCGCCTCGTTGCAGGCATTTTTCGCCAAAAGGAGAAACGCGCAGTTGTGTGCGCACAACGGCAAGGAGTTCGATTTCCCCTACATTGCCCGCCGTATCCTGATTAACGCGCTGCCGCTTCCCGCTGTGCTCGACATGGCCGGCCGCAAGCCCTGGGACGTGCCCCACCTCGACACGATGGAGCTGTGGAAGTTCGGCGACTACAAACACTTTTGCTCCTTAGACCTGTTGACCACCATCCTGAACATCCCTACGCCCAAAGACGACATCGACGGCAGTCAGGTGGCCGCCGTGTATTACGAAGAAAAGAACATCGAGCGCATTGTGCGCTATTGCGAGAAAGACGCCATGTCGGTGGCGCAACTGCTGCTGCGCTATCGCGGCGAGCCCCTCCTGCCGGACATGGAGCGCGCCGGAGAGTAGGGTATTTGATACGATAATTTTACAGGTAAGCCATGGACAAAACATTCAATATTTATTGCGACGAAAGCTGTCATTTGGAAAATGACCATAAGCCGTTTATGTTTTTAGGTTCTGTCAGCTCCGCCTATAATCAGGTGAAATTGCATACCGCCCAGATCAACGAATTGAAAAGGAAACATTGTGTTTATGCAGAAATAAAATGGTCGAAAGTCTCGCAGTCAAAGTATCTTTTCTATTCGGAACTGATTAATTATTTTTTTTCAACTGATTTGAAATTTCGTACTGTCGGTATAGAGAAGGCAAAAATCAACAATCCTGATTTTGGGCAAACTTACGATGACTTTTATTACAAAATGTATTATCAGCTTCTCAATCATAAAATAGACAGCCGGTATTCTTACAATGTTTATCTTGACATAAAAGACACTTTAAGTGCTTGCAAAGTTCGCCGGTTAAGGGAAATTCTGAACACGAAGTATGGAGTTTTCCGCAATGTGCAAAATATCCGCTCACATGAAAGCGTGTTGATGCAGCTTGCCGATTTTCTAACAGGCGCGATTTCTTACTACAAAAATAATGAGGAAAAGAAAAATCAGGAGAAAGTGCAATTAATAGAGAAAATCATTAAAAAATCAGGTCACGACCTCGACCGGACAAATTATTCCGAAAAGTTGAACCTGTTTTTTATCGAATTGGAATAATATGCCATTGAATCTTCTTAAAAAATACAATCAGTTGTTAGACGTTGCAGCAATGAATGAATCTCAACGCAGGAACTCACTGAGAGGCGTGTTTGACAGAGATGTGACAGCCAATCCCGCGTTTTCCTTTCGGACAAAACGGATAAACCCCACACCCGCCGACGGACAGGACGCAATGGACAGGCTATTTAAGCATCTAACTGCCGTCATTACCGATAAAGCCACCAGTATACGAACGTTTGATATGCCTCGCTCCGTGCGATTGCACTGGATAAAGCACCATATTGACGAAAACAAACAGAACAATATGCTTGTGTTTTCTGTTGACGAACCCGTTGGCGTAAGGACGTATATTTACGATAAAGACGAATTTTATGTGATAGTTTTAGAACCGATGCGCCGGAAAAACGAATATTACCTGCTCACCGCATATTATCTCTGCGGGAAGGATAAAGTGAGAGACAAGATGATGAAAAAATATAAAAGGAGATTAGCTGATGTGGTATAAAAAGCAAAAAACGCAGAACTTCAAGGTTCGCGTTTTTCGATTTCCTTTTCTCAAGTGAGAAATGAACTCGGCGGCAAAGGTACAATTTATTTTTAAAATATCAGAATTAAATACCTATCTTTGTCGAATTAAAAATTTAACGATAATGAAAATAGAAGCAAATAAAGTCGTGTCCCTGAGCTACGAGTTAACCGTCGACGGGGACGTTATAGAAACGGTAAAGGCCGACAAACCGATGCAGTTCATTTTCGGCACGGGCTACCTGCTGCCGAAGTTTGAATCCCACATCGAGGGCAAATCCGTCGGCGACGCCTTTGAATTCACCCTCGCGGCCGCCGATGCCTACGGCGAAGAAAGCGCCGACGCCTTTGTGGAATTGCCGAAACACCTTTTTGAGGTAGACGGCAAAATCGAAGACGGCCTGCTCACCGTAGGAAACGTGCTGCCTATGGCCGACGCCAGTGGAAACCGCATGAACGGCACCGTCAGCGAACTGCGCGACAACGCAGTGGTGATGGACTTCAACCATCCGCTGGCCGGCGCCGAGCTCCACTTCAAGGGCGCTGTGGTGGAGGTACGCGATGCTTCCGACGAAGAATTGGCCAACGGTTTATTCGGCGAGCGCGCCTCTTCATGCAGCAGCGGCTGCGGCGGATGTAGCGGTTGCGGCGAGTAATAGATGGTTTCAATCAATAATCTTACGGTGGAATTTGGTGGCTTCACGCTGTTCAACGGCGTGTCGTTTGCCATTGGTACGCGCGACCGTATCGGACTGGTGGGCAAGAACGGCGCCGGGAAGTCGACCCTGCTGAAGATTTTAACCGGGAAGCAGACGCCCTCCGCCGGACAGGTGGCCATACCGCCCGACTACACGCTGGGCTACCTCCCGCAGCAAATGGCCGTAACCGACGGAAAAACGGTACTCGAAGAAACCCTCACCGCTTTTGCGTCGCTGCAAAATCTGCAAAAAACCATTGCGCACATCATGCAACAGCTCGCCGAGCGCACCGACTACGAGTCGGAGGTCTACCATAAGCTCATCGTGCAACTGAACGACGCCAACGACCACTATCACGTGCTGGGCGGCGACAATCAGGAGGGCGAGGCCGAGAAAACCCTGCTGGGCTTAGGTTTCAAGCGCAGCGATTTCGGTCGCCGCACGTCGGAATTCAGCGGCGGATGGCGCATGCGCATAGAGCTTGCCAAAATCCTGCTTCAGCGGCCGCAACTGCTGCTGCTCGACGAGCCCACCAACCACCTCGACATCGAATCCATACAATGGCTGGAAGATTATTTGAAGGACTACAACGGCTCGGTACTGCTCATCTCGCACGACCGTGCGCTGCTCGACTCCGTCACCAACCGCACGGTGGAGCTCATGCTGGGCAAGGCCTATGACTACAAGGTGCCGTATTCGAAATATGTGGTGTTGCGCCGCGAGCGCCGCCAGCAGCAGATGGCCGCCTACGAAAACCAGCAGCGGATGATTGAGAAAACGGAAGACTTCATTGAACGCTTCCGCTACAAAGCCACGAAGTCGAACCAGGTGCAGTCGCGCATTAAGCAGCTGGAAAAGATTGAGCGGATTGAGATAGACGACGAGGACACGGCGGCGCTGCATATCAAGTTCCCGCCTGCCCCGCGCTCCGGACAGGTGGTGCTCTCGGCTAAGGACGTGGCCAAGCGCTACGGCGCACACACGGTCTTTTCGGGGGTGAACATCCATATCGAGCGGGGCGAGAAGGTGGCCTTCGTGGGACGCAACGGCGAGGGGAAAACCACGATGCTCCGCATTGCCGCCGGCGACCTGAGCCACGAAGCAGGCACGGTGCAGCCGGGCTACAACGTGGCGCTGGGCTACTTTGCGCAAAACCAGGACGAGATTATGGACGCCGGCCTCACGGTGCTCGACACGCTCGACCGCGTGGCGGTGGGCGACGTCCGCACCCGGCTGCGCGACATTCTGGGGGCGTTCCTCTTTCGTGGCGACGACGTAGACAAGAAGGTGGCCGTACTCAGCGGCGGCGAGCGTTCGCGGCTGGCCATGGCCAAACTCATGCTGCAACCCTACAATTTCCTGGCGCTCGACGAGCCCACCAACCACATGGACATGCGCTCGAAGGACGTCCTGAAGTGCGCCTTGACAACTTACGACGGCACGCTGCTGGTGGTGTCGCACGACCGTGAATTTTTAGACGGCCTCGTCGATAAGATTTACGAATTTCGCGACGGCAGCGTGAAAGAGCACCTCGGCGGCATCAACGATTTCCTGCGGCGCCGGAAGCTCGAAACCCTGCGGGAGCTCGAGCGCAAGGATGTGCAGGCGGTGGAAGCGAAAAAGACTGCCGTAGCGGTGAATGCAGCGGACGACCGTCAGGCGAAAAAGGAGCAGGAGCGGCGTTTGCGGAAAGTGCAGCGTGACATTGAACAGGCCGAGCAGGCCATTGCGGCGCACGAGCGCCGGATTGCCGAAATGGACGCACTCTTGGCCAACCCCGGCGCACAGCCCCTCGACGACGCATTCTTCACCGCCTACCAAAAAGAAAAAACAGCGCTCGAACGCAAAATGTACGAGTGGGAAGTGCTGAATTCAAAATAATTCTTTATCTTTGCCGCGACCTTAATTGAAAGATATGAATTACGAGAAACCTGTCGCCGGTAACACGAAGACAAGAAATTTATTCATTGTAGAGATGCGGTATGTTGCGTCTCTATTGCTGTTGCTACTGTTGCTGCCTGCCGCCCCCGGCCTGCGGGCGCAGGGCAATACCGGGAAGACGGTGTGCGCGGGAATGTCGTATACCATTCCGAGCGCCCTTCCGGCCTCGGCCGGCTCCACCTACTACTGGACGGAAAACGGTGTGGAAATACCGGGCGCCGACGGCCCGCGATATGCCTGCGTGGAGGGGAAAGCCACGCAGGGCACGTATGTGTATGTGAGGCATGCCCTGACCACGGCGTGCCCCGAGGTCGAGGCGTCGTTGCCCACCAACGCGTATATCGTGCACGTATTACCTCTTCACTTTGCCTCTCCGGCGACGTATGGGTTCGGCTCGTACGTGTGGAGCGAATCCGTGCGCATGCCCGACTGTAAAGACGCCGTTTTTGAATTTAGCGACACCGAGCCCCACTGCCGCAGCTATACGTCGGGTGCGAATACCTATTATTATTACAACTATGCGTATGTAGTGCAGCATGGCGCCGCCATGTGTCCCGCGCCCTGCTGGAGCGTGCCGGGCTACGCGGAGATTTACAATTTGTACAAATCTGCCAGTTACGGGGATGGTTATTGGGGCAGGGGTGGGATTATAACTACCGGGCAGGGCACCGATCCATTACACCCGACTGCTGCATTCGGCCTTAGGAGTTCGGGGACGGAAGTATTCATAGATAACCTTGGACAGTTTTTTATAAACACGCTGTCGGAAAGTGATGGAGCGATGCTCCGGTGCGTGCGGAACCTATAAGCATGGGCTAGAATAGGAACGCCGGGAATAGAATATTTTCGTACATTTGCGGAAAACAAGAGCTATGAAACAACGGATATATTTAGATAATTGTTGCTTTAACCGTCCATACGATGACCAGGCCAGTCCTAAAATACGGTTTGAAGCGCAGGCAAAACTGTTTATTCAGGGACTTGTGCTTG
>JAITQN010000154.1 GCA_031288865.1 Prevotellaceae bacterium | reverse complement strand
CCGTCGTTTGTGAAGAACATGCTTGCTCCGATGCCGTGGTCGAAACTCATGGTCACCGGCGGCGTAGAGCCCACCGAAGAAAATTTAACGGCGTGGTTTAAATCCGGCGTGGCGTGTGTGGGAATGGGGTCGAACTTGTTCCCCAAAGCGACGATTGAACAAAAAGACTGGAATGCCATTACGGAATTGTGTAAAAACACGCTGTCTATTATCCGGCAAGTGCGTAAATAAATTTTCGTTAACCTTTAAAACCGACAAACTATGCAACCGCTAAACAGATCAACGGTCTCTGCCCGGACATATCCCGAACGTATCATTCAATTCGGAGAGGGCAACTTCCTCCGTGCTTTTGTGGACTGGATTATTTTCAATATGAATGAAAAAGCCGGATTCAACAGCGGCGTAGTGGTGGTGCAACCTATTGAAAAAGGCATGGTCGATAGCCTGAATACACAGGACGGATTGTACCATCTCAATCTGCAAGGGCTTGACAGCGGCAACCGGATAGACAGTATTCAGCTGATTGACGTCATCACGCGCGGTCTTAATCCATACACGCAGTTTGACGACTACCTGAAGCTCGCGGAAAATCCCGACATGCGCTTCGTCATTTCCAACACCACCGAAGCGGGAATTGCTTTTCAGACTAGCGATAAACGCGACGACGCGCCGGCAAGCTCCTATCCGGGCAAACTCACGCAACTGCTGTTTCACCGGTTTAAAACCTTCAAAGGCGCGCCCGACAAGGGTTTTATCATATTTCCCTGCGAACTGATTTTTCACAACGGCACGGAACTTAAAAAATGCATCCATCAGTATATTGAACTGTGGCGGCTGGGCGACGATTTCAAACAGTGGTTCGAAACGGCCTGCGGGGTTTACAGCACTTTGGTGGACCGCATCGTGCCCGGATACCCGAAAGATACCATCAACGAAATACTTGAAAAAATACAGGTGGACGACAAATTGGTGGTGAAGGCGGAAATATTCCATTTGTGGGTCATTGAGGCGTCGCAAAGTGTAGCCGCCGAATTTCCTGCCGACAAAGCGGGGTTGAACGTGTTGTTCGTGTCGAGCGAAAAACCGTACCACGACCGGAAAGTAACGTTGCTCAATGGGCCGCATACCGTGCTTTCGCCGGTGGCTTACCTCAGCGGATTGGATACGGTGCGCGAAGCCTGCGAAGACGACGTAATCGGCCGCTTCATCCGCCGGGTGATGTTCGACGAACTGCTGCCCACGCTTGATTTGCCGAAAGCCGAACTCGAAAAATTTGCCGCCGACGTGCTCGAACGGTTTCGCAATCCGTTTGTGAAGCATTTCGTGACCAGCATTATGCTTAACTCGTTCCCGAAATTCAAAACCCGCGATTTGCCGGGACTGAAAATATACCTCGAACGCAAAGGAGAGTTGCCGCAAGGAATTGTGTTCGGACTGGCGGCCATCTGCACCTATTACAGGGGCGGCAAGCGCAACAACGACGTCATTGTCCCGAACGACGACAAAACGATTATCGACCTGCTTGCACAACTGTGGGAAAGCGGCGATGTACAAACTGTGGCGCAAGGCGTGCTGGCGGCGGAATACATTTGGGGCAAAGACCTCAGCCGCATACCGGGATTGACGGCGCTGCTCGCCGCCGGCCTCAGCGCTATTATTAATAAAGGTATGCGGGAAGCCGTAGTGGCTTTATTAGACGCAACCCGCCATGAGATATAACGCGTTTCCGGCATTTGCCGAAAATCCCTAAAATGTCCATTTTGGATTGGAAAACAGGCGCATTGACGACATGCACCGAAATCTCTTCATGTTTATTATCAAAACGTTAAGAAATTGTGAAATATTTTTTCAATTTTCGTTAAAAATTTGACATAAAAATGTTTGTTTTATCAAAAAAAATGTTTTTCTTTGCTTTATAAAAGTGTGTGCGTACACAATTTAAAATGTGTGCGCACACATTAGGAGAAAAGAGTGGGCAAATTAAACAAAAAGTAACATGGATTTAACAAACACTTGTAATTCGGAACACAGGCAGCGGCTGCGGATAGCGGATATTGCGCGAATGACAGGCGTTTCGGCGGGAACGGTGGACAGGGTTTTGCATAATCGCGGGCGGGTGTCGGACGAGAAGCGCAAGAAAATAGAAACCGTCATTGACCAGGTGGATTTCAGGCCGAACGTGTTTGCCCGTTCATTGTCTATTAAGAAGGAAATGCGCTTTGTGGCGTTGATTCCCGCTGTGGAAGCCGGTGGTTATTGGGAATATATAAAAAACGGTATTGATAAGGCGCAAAGGGAAATTAGCGATCATGGGATTGTTATCGAATATTACTATTACGACCAGTATGATACCCAATCGTTCGTTATGGCGACGGAACAGATTTTGAGCACGCCGCCCGACGCTGTGATTTTTTCGCCGGAATTCATTGAGGAATCGGCGGCCTTTGCGGGGAAATTGGAACAGAAAAACATTCCGTGCGTGCTGGTGGATTCTAATGTGGAAACAATTCCCTGTGTGGCCTATTACGGACAACATTCGTTGAAAAGCGGCTACACGGCAGCGCAATTGTTGTTCACCGGCTTGCCGCAAAACAGTACGGTAGTGTTGACCCGCGCAGTGCGTCCGGGCGGTGCGGCGTCTAATCAAGCCATTCGTCGCGAAAAAGGCTTTATGCAATATGTGGATGAGCATAACCTGCGCCGGAAATACCATATCGTGCGAATAGACTTGTGCTCGAACAATACGACTAAAAACCTGCGTGCCTTGCGGAACGTGATGGCTTCCCATCCGCCTGTGGCCGGCGCTGTTATTTTCAGCTCGAAAGTATATTGGTTGATTGAAAACCTCGTCAAAGTAGGTCTGGCGGGAATAAAAACCATCGGATATGACGAGCTCCAGCGAAATGTGGAGGCGCTAAAAGCAGGCCACGTATCGTATTTGATTGCGCAACGCCCCGAGATGCAGGGCTATTTGGTGGTGAAAGAACTGTTGAAACACTTGGTGTACAAACAGCCGACACACCGGACGAATTACGTGCCTGTAGATATTTTAACCGGCGAGATTGTGGACGAATACGTACAATTTAACCGGCGATTGAATGAATAAATGATGTATACATTATAAAGTGATGTTACCCTCTTTGAAAATACATAATGCGAATGATATGGCGCTGGCGTTTACGCCGCCGCCGGTGGGCGCTATTATTCAGTCAGTTAGTCTATTACCCCCCCCCAAAAAAAGAAAATACTGTATTTCAAATAGTTATAGCGTTTCGTCCACCACACTTATCGACTCTCTCGACCTTCGTTTCATATACTTACCTAAAAATATAGGATGATGCTGCCTTGTCTGAAAATATATAATGCGGATAATGTGGCGGTGGCGCTTACGGCACTGCCGGCAGGCACTATTGTTGAGGTGGCCGGCGAACGCATCACCCTGCGGGAAGCCATTCCTGCCGGACACAAATTCGCGTTAACGGATTTGCAGGAAAACGAACAGATAATTAAATACGGCTATCCAGTCGGACATGCCGTGAAGCCGGTGGCAAAAGGTGCATGGATCAACGAGAAAAATATCAAAACCAATCTTTCCGGCATGCAGGAATACACCTACAATCCGCAAGGGCAAGGGCTGCCGGTGGCCGCGTCAACCGCCACGTTTAGGGGCTACCGTCGTGCCAACGGCGAGGCAGGCGTGCGTAACGAAATATGGATTGTGCCCACGGTGGGTTGTGTGAACGGTGTAGTAACCCGTCTGGCCGAAAAGCTGCGTGCCGAAACAGACGGGAAGCACGTGGACGCTATTGTGGCGTTTCCGCACAATTACGGCTGCTCGCAGTTGGGCGACGACCACGAAAACACCCGCAAGATTTTACGTAATGTGGTACTGCATCCCAATGCCGGCGGCGTGCTGGTAGTGGGACTGGGCTGCGAAAATAACCAGATTGATGCGTTCAGGGAAATGGTGGGCGTGCACGAACATATCCGGTTTCTGGAAACGCAAAAAGTAGGTGATGAGATAGAAGAAGGCATGAAGATTCTTCGAGCGTTGTATGTCTCCGCCGCGCAACGCGAACGAGAAGAAATACCCATGTCGGGACTGAAAATAGGGTTAAAGTGCGGCGGCTCCGACGGCTTTTCGGGCATTACGGCCAATCCGCTGGTGGGCTTGTTTTCCGACTTCTTAGTGGCGCAGGGTGGCAGCACGGTGCTCACCGAAGTGCCCGAAATGTTTGGCGCCGAAACCATTTTGATGAATCGCGCCCAAGACGAAACAGTATTTGCAAAAACCGTACAACTCATCAACGATTTCAAACAATATTTTATAAAGAACAATCAGCCGGTGTATGAAAATCCCTCGCCGGGCAACAAAACGGGCGGCATTTCCACGTTGGAAGAAAAGTCGCTGGGGTGCACGCAGAAAGGCGGCGCGGCTACCGTAGTAGATGTGTTGGCTTACGGCGACCGCATCAGCCGGAAGGGGCTGAGCCTGCTCAGCGCGCCGGGCAATGACCTGGTGGCGTCTACCGCATTGGCTGCAGCGGGCTGCCAGATCGTGCTGTTCACTACCGGGCGCGGCACGCCGTTCGGCACGTTTGTTCCCACAATGAAAATCGCAACCAATTCGGCGCTCTATCAACACAAGCCCGCGTGGATTGACTTCAATGCGGGAACCATACTGGAAGATGAAACCATCGATGCAGCCTGCCGGCGGCTTGCCCGCTATGTAAAAGATGTGGCCGGCGGTGCACCGGTGAACAACGAGAAAAACAACTATCGCGAAATAGCGATTTTCAAAACAGGTGTTACACTTTAAACAAAATATATTAACCAAAACAGAAAAAACTTTATGCAAAAGCAAAACAAAACAAAGGAAGGAAAACGATTGCTGTTGATGATGGC
>JAITQN010000147.1 GCA_031288865.1 Prevotellaceae bacterium | reverse complement strand
TCCAGCCCCATGATGATATGCTCCTTATCGCTTAACGCCGACAGCAGGATAAAAGGAATGTGGCTGGTTTCTATCGACGATTTTAGCAGCCGGCATATTTCATCGCCCCGCAAGCCGGGTATCAGCACGTCGGCAATAATAATATCGGGATTGATTTCCTTTGTCAATGCAACTACTTTTGTTCCGTCAACAGCGCTCACCACGTGATACGTTGACGACAAACTTTCGGTGAGGTATTTCCGCATGTCGTCGTGGCTTTCGACCAGTAGCAGCACGGCCTTGCGGGACGCCGGCAACTGCGTTTCTTCCTGCCTGCAGTTGTAAATATCCTGTTTGCTCAGGAACAATTCCCCGGCGTGGGTGTCCACCTTTCGGATGTCCGGCAATTGCGAAACCAGCACCCACAGTTTATCCGCATTTTCTAAGGCCAAGGAGAGTAACCTTTTTCCGTTTTCCGACAGGTTTTCCTGTGTTTCGATTTCGCTGAGCGGCGCTTTTATCAGCGATACCGGTGTGCGGATTTCGTGCGCCATCCGGGTAAAGAAACGCATTTTTGTTGTCAAATCAAATGCGGATATCCGGTGGCGGACATACAGGATAATCAGGAAAAGAAAAATAACGGCAACAACAACATACAAGATGCTCGTCATTGGTAATGATGATGCCATGTATAAATAAGTTTTTGCCGTCATAGTTTAAAAATTTAATGTTACGCAAAAAGCAGCGCTTAAAAGTTTAAAAACCATCAAAAAATATCCGTTTACTATCAAAACCGTAAAAACAAGCGGAAAACAATAAAATACTTTTTACATTTGTCTCATTAATTCATTTTAAATAAAGTTATGAAAAAGTTACTCATTTTAATTGCTACAGGCGCTTTGCTTTTCTTCAGCGCAGGCGCTTGCGCTACGAGTGAGCCCAAAACGCTCACGGTGTACTATTCTCTTTGGGGAAATACGGCTATACTGGCCGACTTGATTCACCAGGCGGTGGGCGGTGATATTTTTGTGATTGAAACCGAAATCCCTTACCCTGCGGATAAGGCGCATGCTGCCGCCCAAAAAGACATTAACGAAGGGATTTTGCCTGCATTGAAAAACAAAGTGGACATTGTTTCCTACGATATTATTTTCATCGGCACTCCCAACTGGTTTGGAACGGTGGCGCTGCCGGTGCAACGTTTTCTGAAAGAATACGATTTATCGGGTAAAACAATCGTTCCGTTTGCCACGTTTGGCGGCAACGTAGATAAATGCCTGACCGATATTGTAGCCGCCGCACCCGGCGCCACCCTCCTGGAAGGCTTTTCTATCAGCGGCGACGACGTGAAAAACCCGGAAAAGGATGCAAAACAGCAGGTGCTCGACTGGCTGGCGCGGATAAATGTGAAGGTGGTAGAAAGCAAATAGCTACTTGGGATAGCGCGTTCGGCGGAACTATTTATCTAATTCCTTTCTCACAAACTCTTCCAGCAACTTTTTATCAGGTAAATTAATCAGAAACTTAGACACGAAAAGTTGGTTATCCATGCCGGAAGTAGCATATTTTGCCAAAGTTTCACTCTTGTCCCCACAGAGAATAAGACCAATAGGCGGGTTATCGCCGTCTGCCATTTCGTTATCTCTGTAGTAGTTGAGATATACATTCGTTTGTCCGGCATCAGCATGACGACAATGGGTATTGTCGAAAGTAATCCGTTTTTGACGGGCTTCAAAACAGGGGTGAGGATAGGACAGGCGGGAGCCCGTGAGATTTTCCCGGGAGCCCGTGAACGTTCCGCGGGCAGCCGAAACGAATACAATGTTTATTGTTTTTTATCGTTTCGACTTCGTAGATTCGACAAAAGTACTAATACTCGTCCCAGCTTTTTATTTGGATATCGTCCACAGTCAGTGTGCAGAACGCGTGGATGAACGCGGTGGCTAACCGGCCGTTCGTAATGAGCGGAATGTTGTAGTCGATTGCGGCACGGCGCACCATGTAGCCCTTGCTCAGCTCGCGGGTAGAGAGGTTTTTGGGGATGTTCACCACAAAGTCGATTTTCTTTTCGTGCAACAGGTCTAACGCCTGCGGCGTGCCTTCTTCGCCCGGCCAGTGGGCTAACTGTGCGTTTACGCCGTTTGCCGTGAGGTAATGATACGTGCCGGTGGTGGCGTAAATGGAAAATCCTTTTTTATCGAGAAGCAGCGCGGCGGGCAGCAGCGCGGCTTTCTGCTTGGCGTCGCCGCTGGAGAGCAAGACGGTTTTCGTCGGAATACGATACCCCACCGACAACATCGCTTTCAGCACGGCTTCGGGACTGTCGTCGCCGATGCAGCCCACCTCGCCGGTCGAGGCCATGTCGACGCCCAGCACCGGGTCGGCTTTTTGCAGGCGGGTGAACGAGAATTGCGAGGCCTTGATGCCTACGTACTCGAGGTCGAACGCGTTCTTGTGCGGCTTTTCTACCGGGATGCCCATCATGACCTTTGTGGCCAGTTCGATGAAATTTATCTTTAACACCTTCGACACAAACGGGAAGCTGCGCGAGGCGCGCAGGTTACATTCAATAACCTTGATGTCGTTCTCTTTCGCCAGAAACTGAATATTGAAAGGCCCCGAAATCTCGAGCGCCTGCGCAATCTGGCGCGCAATTTTCTTGATGCGCCGCGCGGTTTCCACATACAGCTTTTGCGGCGGGAACTGTATGGTGGCGTCGCCCGAATGGACGCCGGCAAACTCAATGTGCTCCGAAATGGCGTATGCCACCACTTCGCCGTGGTCTGCCACGGCGTCGAGCTCTATTTCCTTGGCGTTTTCGATAAACTCGCTCACCACCACCGGATGCTCGCTCGACACGTTGGCGGCTAATTGCAGGAACAGTTCCAGCTCGGTATTGTTGGAGCACACGTTCATGGCCGCGCCCGACAACACGTAGGAAGGACGCACCAGCACCGGATAGCCCACCTCTTCCACAAAGTTGAATATGTCGTTCATGTTGCTCAGCTCCTTCCAGCGGGGCTGGTCGATGCCCAAGCGGTCGAGCATCGACGAGAACTTGTGCCGGTCTTCGGCGCGGTCGATGTTTTTTGCGGAGGTGCCCAGGATGGGAACGCTCTCCCGGTCCAAGCGTAGCGCCAGGTTGTTGGGGATTTGTCCACCTACCGACACCACCACGCCATGCGGGTTTTCCAGCTCTACGATGTCCATCACGCGCTCGAAAGTCAGTTCGTCGAAATACAGCCGGTCGCACATATCGTAGTCCGTGCTTACGGTTTCGGGATTGTAGTTGATCATCACCCCGCGCCAGCCCTGCTCGCGTATCGTTTTTACGGCGTTCACCGAGCACCAGTCGAACTCCACCGAACTGCCGATGCGGTAAGCGCCCGAACCCAGTACAATGATAGAACGCCGGTCGCCTAAATAGTGCACATCATGTGCAGTTCCGTTGTAGGTCAGGTACAAATAATTCGTTTGCGCCGGATATTCCGCCGCCAGCGTGTCGATTTGCTTTACCACCGGCAGAAGCCCTATTTTCTTGCGATGTTCGCGTATCTGCGCCGTGGTGGCGTGGTGGTTGTCTTTATTCTTGAACACCAGCCGCGCAATTTGAAAGTCCGAGAAGCCCTGCTTTTTCGCTGTGCACAGCAACTCGCCGGACACTTCCTGCAAATTGTTTTTTTCCTCCAGCTCGTTTGCCGTGGCCATGATGTTGTGCAGCTTCTGCAAGAACCAGCGGTCGATTTTCGTTAAGTCGTGTATTCGGTCTATCGTGTAGCCCTGTTTGAAGGCTTTCTCGATAACGAAAATCCGGTTGTCGGTGGGTTCGCGCAGCGCCTTTTCGATGTTGTCGATTACAATTTCGCGGTTTGCCACAAAGCCGTGCGCGCCCTGTCCGATCATCCGCAGGCCTTTCTGTATAACCTCTTCGAAGCTCCGGCCGATGGCCATCACTTCGCCTACGCTCTTCATGCTGCTGCCGATTTCGCGCGACACGCCGTGGAATTTTCCCAAATCCCAGCGCGGAATTTTGCAGACGATGTAGTCCAGCGCCGGTTCGAAAAACGCCGGGGTGGTTTTCGTAACGGAGTTTTTCAACTCGAACAGGCCGTATCCCAGCCCCAGTTTCGCCGCCACAAACGCCAGGGGGTAGCCGGTGGCCTTCGACGCCAGCGCCGACGAGCGGCTAAGGCGGGCGTTCACTTCAATCACCCGGTAGTCTTCCGAGTCGGGGTCGAAGGCATATTGCACGTTGCATTCGCCCACGATGCCGATGTGGCGGACGATGCGGATCGACAGCTCGCGCAGCTTGTGATATTCGCTGTTCGTCAGGGTTTGCGACGGCGCCACTACGATGCTCTCGCCGGTGTGGATGCCGAGGGGGTCGAAGTTTTCCATGTTGCACACCGTAATACAATTGTCGTACCGGTCGCGCACCACCTCGTATTCCACCTCTTTCCATCCCTTGAGCGACTTCTCCACCAGTACTTGCGGCGAGTGGGAAAACGCTTTTTCCGCCAGTTTGTTTAATTCCTCCTCGTTGTCGCAGAAGCCGCTGCCGAGGCCGCCGAGGGCGTATGCCGCCCTGATGATTACCGGATAACCCAATGCGGCGGCAGCGCGGCGCGCCTCTTTAATATTGTTTACCGCCTCGCTCTTGATGGTTTTCACCTCGATCTCGTCGAGTTTCTTCACGAACAGTTCGCGGTCTTCCGTGTCGATAATGGCCTGCACCGGCGTGCCGAGCACCTGCACGTTGTATTTCTCGAGCAGTCCCAGCTTGTATAATTCCACGCCGCAGTTGAGTGCGGTTTGTCCGCCGAACGAAAGCAGGATGCCGTCGGGCTTCTCTTTCCGGATTACCTTTTCCACGAAAAACGGCGTGACGGGCAGGAAGTAAATCTTGTCGGCAACGCCTTCCGACGTCTGCACGGTAGCGATGTTGGGGTTGATAAGCACCGTGTCGATGCGTTCCTCGCGCAGGGCTTTCAGCGCCTGCGAGCCGGAGTAGTCGAACTCTCCCGCTTCGCCTATTTTCAGCGCACCCGAACCAAGCAGCAATACCTTCATAATGATTAATGGTTAATGGTTAATGATGATTTGGCGGTTTTAATGATGCTTGTGAGTATTTTTATGAGTTCTACAGCGTCGTTGTTAATACTGTCAAATTCTTTGTTAGACAAGTATTCTGTTTCGCACATTAACTCTAACCAATAAATTGTTTCGTTGATTTCTTTTTGGGCAATAGCCATCTTATGGATAAAGTCGGCTTTGCTTTCAGAATATTCTGCCTCGCGCACCATTGCGCCTACTGATGTGCCGCTACGCAAAGCCTGTTTAGATAACACAAATTCTCGCTTCTCTTCGCACAAATGCTTGTATAAATTCACTATCCTCACCGCAAAATTAAAACTCTTCTCCTTTAATATATTACCTTTCATAATCATTAAACATTAATCATTAATCATTTTTAAGAAGTCGTCGAACAGGAACTCCGTGTCCGTGGGGCCGCTCGAGGCTTCGGGGTGAAACTGCGCCGAGAAGAACGGCAGCGTTTTGTGGCGTATTCCCTCGTTGGTGTCGTCGTTCATGTTAATGAACAGCGGCTCCCAGTCGTTCCCGAGCGTGCGGCTGTCTACGGCATAGCCATGGTTCTGCGACGTGATGAAACAGCGGTTCGTGCCCACCATCCGCACCGGCTGGTTGTGGCTGCGGTGCCCGTACTTCAGCTTGAAAACCTTTGCCCCGCCGGCCTTCGACAGCAACTGGTTGCCCATGCAGATGCCGCAAATGGGCTTTCCGGTATTCATCGCCGTGCGGATATGACCAACCGTGACGTCGCAGAAATCGGGGTTTCCGGGACCGTTCGAGATAAACAGGCCGTCGTATTCCATGTTGTTAAAGTCGTAATCCCACGGCACGCGAACAAGCGACACGCCGCGCCGTATAAGGCAACGCAGGATGTTGTGCTTTACGCCGCAGTCTACCAGCACTACCGTTTTCGAGCCCTCGCCATAGCGGATAACTTCCCGGCAGCTGGCTTGCGCCACTAAGTTTTCCCGGTTGGGGTCGACGAACTCCGTGTCGCGGTTGCCGATTACGATTTTCCCCACTACAGAGCCGGTTTCGCGCAGCAGCTTTGTCAGCTCGCGGGTGTCGACGCCGTAAATGGCCGGCACCTTGTGCGCTTTCAGCCAGCTGCCCAGACTTTGTTCCGCGTTCCAGTGGCTGTGCTCGAACGAATAACCGGATACAATAAACCCGCTTACCTGAATGCGTTCCGACTCGTAGAACGCGGACAGCCCGTTGACGAAATCGTTTTTCGGGACGCCGTAATTTCCGATGAGGGGATAGGTCGACACAAGCAATTGCCCCCTGTAGGAGGGGTCGGTGAGGCTTTCGGGATAGCCCATCATGGCGGTGTTGAAGACTACTTCGCCGGCCGCCGGCTGTTCGTACCCAAAAGAAACCCCCTTAAACACCGTTCCGTCGGAAAGTATCAAGGAGGCTGGATTTAAACGTTGCATTTATACCAAATTAAGTTGTGCAAAGATACGAAAAAACCGGATATGCAACGACTATTTTATCAACACCAAGCCTTAAATCATCACATTAATCTTTTTTCTACGCTATTGCATACGCTATGTGCGAAAAAAGGCGGCTTCGGCGCGTAAGTATAGTTTAAAAACGGAGGTTTTTTACTATTTGCAGGAAATCTTCGACTTTTATGTGTCATATATAAGGAAATAACCACAAAAGCGAACTCGCCCGCCAGATATTACCCCGCCTTATTTTTTTGTTAAATAGTTTGGTGAATCAGAAGTTCTTAGTATCTTTGCGGCTGATTTGGCTGTGTAGAACAAATTGACTTTTCTATTTCTTGGATTAACAATCATCACCCGGTTTCTTTATACCTTAATATATGTAAGGCTCATTTATCTTATCCCGAACCCCGCGCCCTGAGC
>JAITQN010000100.1 GCA_031288865.1 Prevotellaceae bacterium | reverse complement strand
TGTGTACAACGGAAGCCTCGTTGTGTACAACGGAAGCCTCGTTGTGTACAACGGAAGTCTCGGAGATGTCCCTCGCTGGCGGGGGTGCCGGAACGGCGGGGGTGGAGATGTCCCTCGCTGGCGGGGGTGGCCGAAGGCCGGGGGTGGACAGGATAAAGCTCCCTTCACACCGCTTTAGTCAATACCCGATATCGTTTTGAAAGTTTTCCATACATCCATAGCCTTATAAGTGTCTACCGAAGCAGCCGGCACCGATAATGTGCAATTGGCTATAGGCGTGTTGAAAAAAACGTTACTGCCGATAGCTTGTGGGGAGACCCGGTAATTGATAAACGCGGTCAATTTCGTGCAGTTGGCAAAAGCCTTGCCGCCGATGGAAGTTACCGAACTGCCTACAGTGACTTTCTCCAAGCCCGCGCAACCGCTAAAAGCATTCACGCCGATAGTAGTTACCGAATTGGGAATAATAATCTCTTCCAAATGTCCGCATGTCTCAAAAGCGCCTGTACCGATAGTAGTTACCCGCGAATTGTCGGCGAAATGAACTTCAAGCAGTTGATCGCAGAAGTAGAAAGCCGATTCGGCGATGGTAATTACCGACGGGCCAATGGTAACGAATTTCAAGTTCTTGCAGTTGCGGAACAGGGTTCCGGCGATGTTGGGCAGGTCGATGGTAGCATCGGTGATGTTGTCACAACCGCTAAAAGCCGATTCGCCAATAGCAGTTATCGAATTGGGAATAGAAATAGACGTGAGGTTCTCGCAATTCATAAAAGCTGCTCTACCGATAGTAGTTACCGAATTGGGAATAATAATGGAAGCTAAGCCGGTGCAAGTGCTAAAAGCCGCTTCGCCGATAGTGGTTACCGAATTGGGAATAATAATGGAAGTTAAGTTGGTGCACTGGCTAAAAGCGTACGCATTGATTTCGAGTACCGTTGAGGGAATGATATACGTCCCGGGCTTGCCCGGCGGGCAAGTAATCAGTAATGTTTGGGCCTTGTTGTACAGTGCGCCGTTGTTGGAAGAAAACGCCGGATTGGCGCTGTCTACGTGAATATCAGCCAAGGCGGTGGAATATGCAAAAATGTTTGGGCCGAGTGTGGTTACCGAACTGCCCAGGGTAATAGAAGACAGCTTTTCACAATAGCTAAAGGCCATCCGGCCGATAGCGGTTACCGAATTGGGAATAGAAATAGACGTCAGGTTCTTGCAAGTCAGAAAAGCCTGTTCGCCTATCGTGGTTACCGAATTGCCTATAGAGATTGACGTCAAATTACCGCAAGAAAGGAAAGTTCCGTAGCCGATAGCGGTTACCGAATTACCCATGGTAACCGTAGTCAAACGGGTACAAGAATGAAAAGCAAGGTCGCTTAACGTGGTTACCGAATTGGGGATCGTAATGCTGCGTATGCCGCTACCGTTAAAAACCTTGCCGATTCTGGTTACCGAATTGGGAAGAGTAGCAGACTCCAGGTTGGAGAAACTGACAAAAGCAGACTCGCCGATATTGGTTACACCATCCTCTATCACGACACTCCTGATGCTTTCCCGGTAATCATACCAGGGGGAGGGGGTATCGCCGGAATAATCCGGCATAGCGCCGTTACCGCCGATGGTAAGGATATAATTGCCGGGTGCGCCCACAAGCGTCCATGTGCAGGCGCCGGTTGCGCCGCTGCTGATGAGGCGGGCTATCATTGCTTTGGCGGTGTAGCTTCTCGTGTCTGTGCCGTTTGCTGCCTTAACCGTGTACTTCACGCCCGCTTCCGTGAAGAAGTTTTGAGTCGCGTCGCCGGGTGGGTCTATGGAAGCGTCCGGCGATATGGTGATGGCAGGCGTGAGGAGCGAAGTCTCGGTTATCCTCTCGTTTTCCATATACATATAGGTGATGCTTGTATCGCTGATGTTCCATTCCACGCCGTTTACTGCGAACGACAGGATGTCGCAGGTGCCGGTGGTGCCGTAAGGCCCGGTAGTGGCCTTGACCGTGTAGGTTTTTGTGGTGACGCCGTCTTTAGCCGTCACGGTATAGATTATGCCGTGTTCGGTGAAGAAGTTCTGTGCTACGCCGGATTCCGGATACACCGTAGCGCCTTCCGACAGGGTAATGACGGGCGTGAGGGGACCATCCGTCCGCAACGGGTAGGTGTGCGTAATGTTGTTTAAGCTGTCGATGTCCCATTTCAGGCTCCCCACCACGAACGACTTGATGTCGCAGGCGGTGTTTTTAGTTTCATCGGTGGCGGTGTTTTCTTCGGTTTCCTTTCCGCAGCTGCCTGCCAGCAGTGCCAAAGCCAGTACCAGTATCGGCAGGCAATTTGTGGTTTTGATTAGAGTTTTCATGGTTTATACCTTTAATATATACACTTCATAATTATTTCTTCGTTTTCACATACGAGTCGTTGAGGCCTTTCAGCACGTCGTGCGTGATGTTCAGCGACGGATGCCCCTGCATCACCGCGTTGGTGGTGCCGCTGGTGCTGAGGATGAGCGAATAGTTTCGGGTCGTGTTGTATTCGGTCAGGTAGGTCAGCACGGCATCGTAGATACGGCGCAGCATCACGGTTTCTTCCTCGGTCATGTCGACGCGCAGTTTCTCGGCATACTGTTGCAGGTCCTGTTGCTTTTGTTGCAGTTTCATTTGCAGCTCTTCGGCCTGCGAGCGGGTGATGAGGCCTTTTTGCACCTTTTCCTGAAAGTCTTTGGCTTCGCGCTCGAACGAACGTCCGCGTTTGGTGAGGTCGTCGTCGGCCGATTTGGCCTTCTGCTCGAATTCGAGCCGCAGTTCGTGGAACATGTCATATTTGTTGACCAGCGAATCGATCTGGATGTACACGATGCTGCCTTCGGCGGCCACGCTGCTGCTGTCGCTGGCGTTTATTGCGCCGGGCGCATAGCCTCCCCGCCCGGAGTCGCAGAAGTGCAGCACATATAATACGATAACCGCAATAGCCAGGATTGCATTGACAATGATTGATGTTTTTTTCATAATAATTATTTTATACTTTATTGTTTTAATTTCTCCATTTTGTGCTTCCACCGCTTGTGCGACCACAGCCAGTATTGCGGTGCGCGGGTGATGCTTTGTTCGAGCAGGGCGGCGAAGCGGCGGGTTATTTCGAATTCGGGCAAACTCTTCGGGTTGTCGCAGATTTTGATGAACGTCACCTTGTACTTTCCGCGAGCCACGCGCTGCATGTCCACGTAGAAGACCGGCAGTTCGAGGCGTGTGGCCATTTTCTCCGCGCCCTCGAAGAACAGGCTGTCCTGATGCAGGAACGTAGTCCATGCCTTTGACGTCGGCGCCGGCGACTGGTCGGCGATAAACACATACGACACGGGCTCGTCCCGGTGCGTCAGCATGTAGCGCGAGATATGCTGCATGGGAATGATGATGCTTTTGCAGTAGTGTGTGCGTATGCGCTTCATCAGCTTGTCGACTGCGCCGTGCTGCGGTTTGTAGGCTATCTTGAGGTTGAAGTGCAGGCCTGCAAAGTTGAGGTATTCCCAGTTTCCGAAGTGCCCCAGTACCCACACTGTGCTTTGTCCCCGTTGCGTGTAGCCGGTAATGATTCCGGCGTTTTCAAACGTGATGCACGTATGCGCTTTTTTGGCGGGAACGCCCAGCGTTTTGATATTTTCAAAGAACAGGTCGGCAAAAAACCGGTAATATTGTTTTGCGATACGGTTTATTTCGCTATAACTTTTCCCGGGAAACGAGCGCGCCAGGTTTGTGTAGACTATCGATTTCCGGTATCCCAAAACATAGCGGAAGAAAAAATACATCATATCAGACAGCACAAAAAGCACACATTTCGGCATCCACGCTATCGGGTATAAAAAGCATAACAATAATCCATAGAGCAAATTTGTAAACATGCAAATTTATCTAAAATATTTTACAAATATAGAAAAAGTTCGATTTATTTCATTATCTTTGTTAAATCTAACCTCAATAAATTAAAAAAATATGTTTAAAAATCACCCCAAAGGCCTTATCGGCGCCGCGCTGTCGAATATGGGCGAACGTTTCGGATTCTACATCATGATGGCCATTCTTACCTTATTCATTTCATCGAAATTTGGACTTTCCGAAACGAATACCGGCTATATTTATTCCGGGTTTTATGCCTCTATCTATTTGCTGGCGCTTGTTGGCGGCATTATCGCCGACCGCACCCGCAATTATAAAGGCACTATCCTGATGGGATTGATAATTATGGCTGTGGGGTATTTTCTTATTGCAGTTCCCACGCCTACGCCGGTGCCGAACCTGCCGCTCTACTTGGCGCTCACCTGTGCCGGCCTGCTCGTGATAGCCTTTGGCAATGGTTTATTTAAAGGTAATTTGCAGGCGCTGGTCGGGCAAATGTACGACAAGCAGGAATATCGGGATTTTATCAAAGGGAAATATGGCGTGGATGAAAATGGCCGTGCGAAGCGCGATTTCCGCGATGCGGGCTATCAAATCTTCTATATGTTTATCAACGTAGGCGGATTTTTTGCCCCTTGGATTGCCATTGCCGTGCGTAATTGGTGGCTCAAAGTGAACGGGTTCGACTATAACGCCCAACTCCCGGAGCTGGCGCATAAATTTATTGAAAGTCCCGCTGCGCTGACTGCCGAACAGGCTGCCAATCTCACGAAATACTCCACAGATGTGATGCTCGATGGCGCTGCAATCTCCGATATGGGGGCTTTCTGCCACGAATATCTCAATGTGTTTAATCGCGGTTTCCAATATGCGTTCTTCGCCACTATCGTGGCTATCGGCATCTCCATCGTGATTTATTTAGCCAATAAAAAGAAGTTTCCAAATCCGGCCGCTAAAGCAAAGAAAGGCGAAAGAGCCACATCGGATAATGAGATAACGATGACGGCCACAGAAATCCGTCAGCGAATTCTCGCTTTGTTCGCCGTATTCGGCATCGTTATCTTCTTTTGGTTTTCGTTCCACCAGAATGGCTATTCGCTCACCTATTTTGCACGCGACTACATCAACCTTGATGTGATTAATATTGATTTGGGATTTACAACAATCAAAGGCGCGGAAATTTTCCAATGTGTTAATCCGTTCTTCGTAGTGTTCCTGACGCCGGTTATCATGTGGTTTTTCGGTTCATTGAAGAAAAAAGGCAAAGAACCTTCCACGCCGAAGAAAATCGCGCTGGGTATGGGTATCGCAGCGCTGGCCTACGTGTTTATCCTGCTGCTTTCAGTGGCGCTGCCCGACAAGTCGACACTGGATAATCTTTCGGCAGGCGCGATTCAAGCCATGCAACTTACCCCGTGGGTGATGGTGGGCATGTATTTCATCCTTACGGTGGCCGAACTCTTTATTTCGCCGCTGGGCTTATCGATTGTGTCGAAAGTGGCGCCGCCCCACTTGCAAGGGATTATGCAGGGCTGCTGGCTTGCCGCTACTGCCGTAGGCAACCTTATCCTTTTTATAGGCGGATTACTGTATACCGCCGTGCCGCTGTGGGCCTGCTGGCTTGTGTTCGCTGCCGCCTGCTGCCTCTCAATGTGCGTAATGCTCTTGATGGT
>JAITQN010000052.1 GCA_031288865.1 Prevotellaceae bacterium | reverse complement strand
GCTTCCCGTTGATTGCCGATATCATCGTTTCCCTATGCTTTAATTATGTGTTGCAACGCTATTGGGTGTTCAGAAATGAAGTGGCCGTTGTCCAAAAATAACAATCAATACAAGTGTTTGCTATTCTTCATCTCCTCTTCATCAATCTTATGTAAGTCTAATGACCGCCACGCGTATACGATGTAAGCCAGCACAAACGGAATGAGTATCGACACATAGCCCATTGTCCTCAATGTAAAGAAGCTGGAGCAACTGTTTTCAATAGTCAGCGAACTTTGCAAATCCTGCAACGAAGGATAATAGGAGGTGTTGTTCCATCCGGCGCACAGCAAGATGGCCAGCACGGTGAACACCGTGCCTGCTCCGGCAAACCAGATACCCTTGTTCCAGTTGTCGCAAAAAATGGTTTTCCCGATACCGAACAATACTCCGGCCACTCCGGTTAGCAGTACGGCAAGCACCACGGGCATTTCAACGAAGTTAGAGAAATATTTATAGGGTTGAATAAATATTTCTTTGGTGTCGGGGTGCACCGCAAAGCCGTCTTGCAGCAGCAGGTGCACAAAAAACATGAGGAAAAACGCCAGAAATAAAGCCGCATTCCACCGCAGGTGTTTGCGCGAGTAGTGCCGTATTTCCGCATTGTCGATGCTGTTGATAAAGTAGAGCGAGGCCAGTACGCGCGACAGGAAAAACACCGCCAGGCCAAGACATACATTCCACCACACCAGCACCGCTTCCATCCCATGCCAGGGGGTAGCCCATGATGAAATGACCGGGTTCAGGACTTCAACCAATTGCTGTTTGTTTACCACAAACTCCGCACCGTTGAAAAACGTGCCCACCGCAGTGCCCAGCATCACCGGGGCGAGTATGCCGTTCAGCAAAAGAAAGATCTGGTATGTTTTTTTGCCTAAAAGGTTCCCTTTCCTCGCCTGATATTCGTAAGACACGGCCTGCAGCACAAAACAAAGCAAAATGATAATCCATGCCCAGTAAGCGCCGCCGAAACTGGTGGAGTAAAACAGCGGAAACGAGGCGAAAAACGCACCGCCGAACGTAACCAGTGTCGTGAATGTAAATTCCCATTTGCGGCCGGTAGCATTCAGGAGCATTTTTCTTTGCAGCGTGGTTTTTCCCACAGTGAACAGCATCGACTGCCCCCCCTGCACAAACAGCAGGAACACCAAAAGTGCACCAAGCAGGGATACTAAAAACCACCAGTAATGTTGTAGAAATATATAGGTATTCATAATTTTATTAATTTAATGTGGGCCTTTTTTTATTGCGTTAATCATAATTCTTAATTCGGCAATGAGCAGGACGGTAAACAGGGCAAGGAAAATAAAGAAAGTCACCTGCACCGACGAGGCCGACAACTTGGAAATGGCCGCCGACACCGGCAAAATATCCTGAATAGCCCACGGCTGGCGTCCTACTTCGGCCACCACCCAGCCGGCCTGCCCGGCCATGACGGCAAGGAAAATAGAAAGAAGACACGTCCATTGCAGCCAGCGTTTATGCTCAAATTTATTTTTGTACGACAAATACGAGGTTACGGCAAACAGCAGCAACAGGAAGCCGCCGAGGATCACCATGAGGTGAAAGGCATAGAACGTCAGGCCTACCGACGGAATTAAATCCGATGGTTTTTTAATATAGCCATACCCGAAATATTGAAAATGCTCGTCGAGCATGGCGCGGGCGTGTTGCTTGAGGCTATCGTTTTCTACGGTTCGGTAATCGGCCAATGCCCGAATAGCGAGCTTGCCGCGCGTTATTTTTTCTTCGGCCGAAAGCGCTATCGTCCCGTCCCTTTGCCGGTAGCCGCCTTCAATGATATTGGTGATTCCCGGCACGTAAGCGTCCATATCGCGTTCGGCAAGAAACGAAAGCAGTTTGGGAAATTCTATTTTAAAGAGGAACGGATCTTCGTTGTCGTTGTATTGCGTTTTGGCGGGATTTAGCACGCCGATGCCCACCAGTCCCACGCCTTCACGTCCTTCATATAAGCCTTCCATGGCAGCGAATTTCATCGGTTGCCGCTGTGCCACCTGATACGCCGAGCCGTCGCCCGTCCATATCGACAGCACGCAGGCCACCACGCCGAAAACAGCGCCGATTTTAATACTGGCCAGCGCAAATTTCGTTTCCCGCTTTTTCAACAGGAACCAGCTCGCCACGCCCACTACAAACATGGCGCCGACAATCCATCCCGACAACACGGTGTGGAAAAACTTGTTGAGCGCCACCGGTGAAAACGCCACGTCCCAGAAATTTATCATTTCGTTGCGCACCGTGTCGGGGTTGAACTGCATGCCGGTGGGATACTGCATCCATGCGTTGGCCACCAGTATCCAAAATGCGGAAATGGTGGCGCCCAAAATGGTGAGCCACGTAGACGCAAGGTGAAAGCCCTTGCTCACCTTGTCCCATCCGAAGAACATTACCGCAATGAAAGTGGCTTCCATAAAAAACGCCACGATGCCTTCAATGGCAAGCGGAGCGCCGAAAATATCGCCTACAAACCAGCTGTAGTTCGACCAGTTGGTGCCGAACTCAAACTCTAAGATCAGGCCGGTGGCCACGCCGATAGCGAAGTTGATGCCGAAAAGTTTCATCCAGAATTGGGCGGTTCTTTTCCAGAAATTGTCGCCCGTTTTGTAGTAAACGGTTTCCATAATAGCCTGCACGATGCCCACCCCTAACGTGATCGGCACAAAGAGCCAATGATAGATGGCTGTCAGGGCGAATTGCGCCCGCGACCAGTCAATAAGAGAAGTGTTGATAGATTCCATAAGTATGAAGTTTATGGGTTAACGACGCGTTGTATCAACTCACCGGACACGTACTCCTGCTTGTCCGACGAATTATTAAATTTTCCCAGATAATCGGGAAAGAAAAATATTTTCAATATCGCAAACATCACAAACAACTTTATAAATATGATTAACCAAAGCGTTTTGCCTATGGTCATACTTCGAAATCCGTCCCAATAAAAACGAAAAATGCGCGCTGCTATTGACTTTTTTGCCATACGCAAATTTACAGTTTTTTTATGAAGAGAAAAAGAAAATTCTTTGCAATGTCAAGACGAAATCAGGAAAAAGATTGATTATATACGAATAAGCCCGTTAAAAAAAATCAGCGGAGAGGGAGGGATTCGAACCCCCGGAACCTCGCAGTTCAACGGTTTTCAAGACCGCCGCAATCGACCACTCTGCCACCTCTCCCGGATTTTGCGGATGCAAAGATACGATTTTTCATTATTATTCCAAAATTGTACGTATTTTTGTCCCCTGATTATGGATTTCACTGCAAATTTATTGGGCTGGTTCAGGAAAAATCGTCGCGACCTGCCTTGGAAAGAGACGAAAGACCCGTACAAAATATGGCTGTCGGAAATTATCCTGCAACAAACCCGGGTAGAACAGGGCTACTCCTACTACCTGCGCTTTATTGACCAATATCCCACGGTGGAGGCGCTGGCGGCCGCCCCACTCGATGAGGTACTGAAACTCTGGCAGGGGCTGGGCTACTACTCCCGTGCGAGAAACCTCCACGCTACTGCGCAAACCGTAGTGCAGCGCCACCACGGACGTTTTCCCACATCAAGCAGTTGTCTTCTGTCGCTAAAAGGAATCGGCGAATACACCGCAGCGGCCATCGCCTCTTTCGCTTTTGACGAACCGGCGCCGGCGCTCGACGGCAACGGCTACCGTATTCTCACACGCGTGTTCGGCATCCATACGCCTATCGACAGCAGCGAAGGGAAAAAGATGCTGCGCAAGCTGGCGCAAGAACTCATTTCGCAACGCTATCCGGCCGACTTCAACCAGGCGCTCATGGACTTCGGGTCGCTGGTGTGCGTGCCTAAATCCCCGAAATGCGCCGAGTGCCCCCTCAATGAAGGATGCTACGCCTGCCGCACCGGGAAAGTGGCGGAATTGCCCGTGAAAGGCCGGAAGCCCGAAATACGCACGCGCTATTTTCATTATTTTATCGTGCGGGAAAAGCAGTACGTATACTTGCATCAACGTTCGGATAACGACATCTGGAAAGGCTTGTATGAGTTTCCGCTAATTGAAACCGGAACGGAAATCCCGCCCGAAAAGATCCCGGCGCAAGCCGTATGGAAAACGCTTTTTTCCGGTGGAAAAGTCCAAATTATCCACTTTTCGCCACTCATCAAACACCAATTGACGCACCAAACCCTGTGGACGCGCTTTTATCTCGTCGAGTCAGGCACAATCTCCCAAAACCTGCGCCGGCACTATCTTCGCGTGCCCCTGACGGACTTCGACCGGTACAGTATTCCGCGCCTTATTGACGCTTTTCTTGAAAAAAATGCCGGAAAATTTGGATTTATTCCAAAATAATGCTTACCTTAGCGGCGTGATCTATAATTATCAACCACCTAAAAACTAAATCTTATGTCACTAAACAAAGTAATGTTAATCGGAAACGTCGGGAAAGATCCCGAAGTGCGCCATCTTGAAAGCGGTGTGCCTGTTGTCACCATTCCAATAGCCACCACCGAGCGCTACAAAGACAAGAGCGGAGAAGTAAAGGAGCAAACCGAATGGCACAATGTGGTGCTATGGCGCGTATTGGCCGAATTCGCCGAAAAGTATGTACACAAAGGCAAGCAAGTATATATTGAAGGCAAGCTGCGCTCCCGCAGCTGGGAAGACCAGAACGGGCAAAAGCGCTATACCACCGAAATAATAGCCGATACGATAAGGCTCCTTGGTAGAAAATCCGACACCGAACCACAGGGTGGCGGAACGCCCGTCGACAAACCCGCCGCTACCGTCGCTGCTCCCGCCGAGCCGATAATTGAGCAGGCCCCAGGCGACGATTTGCCGTTCTAAAATTTACCTATATATATAAAGGTATAAACCCCGGGAAAAGATCACACCGGGGTTTTTATTTTATCCGGTAAGACAAGGTAAACGACATCACAGGCCAAAACTGTAACAGGTTTTCAGCGTTAGTAAGGGTATCATCATTGTCACTTACGGTTTTGTTCACAATTTTATCGTCAAGATTTGGACTCTCGAACTTCAGGTTCTTGCCTTGATAAATTACACCCAGTTCAAACTTGAAACCTACGCGGCGCTTGGTGATAGTTCGCCCGAGCCCAAAGCCAAAGTAAGGTTTTACTACATTCCCAATCTTGAGGGACGCGCTCAACGTACCGTCCCGATTGGGCGTGAGGCCATATTCGCCGGAAAGCAGAAAGTCCGTTACGTTGGAAGGAAGATGTCCGTATGCCGAAATTTTGTTTTGCCCCACGAACAGCCCTACGGTGAAATGAAATATGCCCGACCGCATAGGGTATAAATCTACCAAAAGATTCACATTCGGGAAGCTAAGTTTCAACTTATCCAAGGTCAAAACATGACCCGGGCCGAATCCGTCGCGGGAATCGTCGACGGTTAGATCAGCAGGCCGGTAATTGTACCAAAGGTAGTTGAACCCCAAGCGGGCTTTGATGTTCGGATGCAGCGAAGTGTTAAAATCAGCGCCTACACCGTTCGTGCCAGCCTTGATGCCCACCCCGAAGTTCTCCAAAAGCCCTCCTGCGTAAGCAGGGCTACTATCGCCCCTTTGTGCGAGCGCTACGGTTGAGCAACCGCAAACCGCAACGATAAGTAAAATAAATACACTTTTTTTCATTTGCTTAAGTTTTTTGCAAAGATAATTAATTGTTCGGATATAAACGAATTAATAATTACGGACACAACGGACAGTCCACATGCGGGAGGGTGGAGACGCGAAACGAGTATATGGATTTGTGTCCGCGACGCTCCGGGAAACCAAACGCCGTGGAGTTTGGCGTCCGCGACGCTCCGGGAAACCAAACGCCGTGGAGATTGGCGTCCGCGACGCTCCGGGAAACCAAACGCCGCGGAGTTTGGCGTCCGCGACGCTCCGGGAAGCGAAACGCCGCGGAGTTTGGCGTCCGCGACGCTCCGGGAAGCGAAACGCCGCGGAGATTGGCGTCCGCGACGCTCCGGGAAGCAAAACGCCGCGGAGTTTGGCGTCCGCGACGCTCCGGGAAACCAAACGCCGTGGAGTTCGGGAGGGGGGGTATACCTGAAAAGACGTGTGTCTAAAATCTTGCAGAAATTTTGAAAATGCGTATCTTTGCCCCTTTCTGTAAAACGCATGGAGAATAATACGATAAAAGAGCCGTCGCCGTGGCTGTCGCTGGTGCCGATACTGGTGCTGATGGGACTGCTGTTCATGACCATCCGCATCTTCGGGAGCGGCGCACTGGGCGGCGGAAGCCAAATTGTGCTGCTGACGGCCGCCGCAGTGTGCTGCCTGCTGGCTATCGTCTGCTGCAAGGTGAAGTGGGCGTCGATAGAAGCCGCTATCACCAAAAACGTAGCGGGTATTACGCCGGCGCTGTTCATTCTGTTGCTCATCGGCGCGCTGTCGGGCAGCTGGATGATTAGCGGCGTGGTGCCCACGTTAATCTATTATGGGTTGCAGATTATTCATCCCGACTTTTATCTGGTTTCGGCCTGTGTGATTTGCGCGGTGGTGTCGCTGGTCACGGGCAGCTCGTGGACTACGATTGCCACCATTGGCATTGCCCTGATGGGAATAGGACAGGCGCAGGGGTTCTCGACAGGCTGGATTGCCGGCGCTATTATTTCAGGCGCTTACTTCGGCGATAAAATGTCGCCACTGTCCGACACCACCATACTGGCTTCTTCTACCACCGACACGCCGCTGTTTACGCACGTTCGCTACATGTGTATCACCACCGCGCCCTCCATGTTCATCACGCTCGTGATTTTCATGGTGGCCGGATTTATGTACGACGCCACCGC
>JAITQN010000031.1 GCA_031288865.1 Prevotellaceae bacterium | reverse complement strand
TACGCAAGGAGCGGAACATCCCCGACACGCAGCCGGTGGTTGACGAGTATGCCCTCCTCTACCACGTGCGCCGCGACACGCCCCCCATTTACCTGATGACCGGCGACAGGGAACTGGAGTTGCTTGGCCGCTACGAAGAAAACGCCTATCTCTGGCGGATGCTCAAGCTCACCGGCAACACGCAAACCGTATTATACGAGTTCGACGGATACGGGCACGGCATGCTGGCGCCCGCCTTCCCGTTGATGATTAAAATAATGAACAACAAATTTTGAGTTATGAAAAATAAGTTATCGGTGATGAAAAAAGTATTGTTAATGCTGGGCGTGACGTGTGGTTTACTTATAACTATAACCCGAATAAAGCAAGATGTGCCCGTGTCTCTCTCTTGGATTGACTGACCGCCCCGATGATTAGCGACAAATCTGTTTCATCAATATTCCCCAAGTATTGTCCTGCTGATAATTTGCCCGGAGAGGCTGTTTTTAACCGGGAGCAGTCGATGAAGCATTTATGTTTAAGGAAATCATACTTGGTGTTGTCAACAGGCATGTGCAAGTCCTTAATGTCCTGCGGAAGATTTTGGTTGATATTTGTATTGAAAATAACGCCTCCGTAAACATTTCCCTCCTGATCAAATCCCAATACTACAAAATATTTATTACGGCTAACGTCACCCGGCTTGGGTTTAATTCCATCGCCCTTATCCATATTAATACGGAACACGTTTCCAATATTTGCACTCATGCCAAAGCTGCGCTCAACGCTATTTGTTCCTGTATATATTCAAGCATGTCGTCGGAAGTCCCTTCCGCTCTTGCCATATCAATTGGGGATATTCGGCCCGGACTGCGTTTAACAGCGTTTTCCCAAGCCACATCATGGGATTTGCTTTTGAGTTCCCGGAACAGTTTCTTTGAATTTTCATCAATGGATTTCTCCAAAGCCATTTTTTCAGATTCGGACAAATAGTCCGGGTTCGGGCTTCTTTTTGGTAAAAGTACATTAGGCGCATCATCCCCGGCAAACTCAACAACTTCCCATAGTAACTTGTCGAGATTGGCATCCGGCGCATTTTGTTTTTTTATGGCATTATATAATCTTGTCGGCACAGGACCATATTGAAGTGCAAAGAAGTCATCTGCCGTTATTCTGTCGCCCCATTTAGCCAAGTGCTCCCTCTCGGCAAAATACAAAATCTTAAACAAATGATAGTAATCTATTCCGCCTGTTTTTAGAAGTATGTATAAAACAACCTCAAGAATTTTTTGTTGCTCATATTTGTTCATGGTGTTCAGTTGAAGTATTTCAAGACAAATGTACAAACTTTTTTCATACGGCAAAAGTTTGGTGTCCGTTTTTTTCAATTGACGAAAATAACTAAATTTGCCCCCCAAAGACTAAAAACGATGGATTTTATTACGGCTTACAACTTGGCGGGGGTTTTAATCGGGTTATGCACCTTTTTGATTATAGGAATTTTTCATCCTATTGTGGTAAAGAGCGAATACTATTTCGGAACCCGCTGCTGGTGGGCATTTCTGCTGGTGGGCATTGCCGGCATCGCGGCTGCCCTGGCCATACACAACATATTCTGGTCGTCGTTGCTGGGCGTGGTTGCCTTCAGCTCCTTCTGGGGGATACTCGAACTCTTCCAGCAGCGCGAACGCGTCCGCAAGGGCTGGTTTCCCAAACGTAAAGCATAGTGGCTTCAGCGTAATGCGTAAATGAAACGATACATAATGTATCTTTACGCATAAATAGTGAAAATAAAAAGTTACATAATGTATCTTTACATATAAATAGTGAAAATGAAAAGTTACATAGTGTATCTTTATATATAAATAGTGAAAATGAAAAGTTACATAATGTATCTTTTCTTACAAACCTACCGCAGGCGCTGCATAAGCCCTTTCAGGCAATGTGTCGATATGGGGACGCGCGTCTTTCCGAATAGAATACACCGGCGCTCAATGATTTGTATCTTGTGAAGATGCACAATGAACGACCGCTGTACTTTCACAAATAAGGCGCCGGGAAGCATGGCTGCGATGTTTTGCAGGGTGTTCAGCGTCCGGATGGTTTCGCCGGCTTCGGTGTGGATGGCCACGTAGTCGCGCATGGCTTCGATGTAGAGGATGTCGCTGTGGTTTATGTTTCGCCACCGGTGGCCGGCCCTTACGGTGAGGCTTCCCTGGGGACGGTGGACGGGCGTGTCGATGTAGCGTTGCGCCTTTTGCGCCGCTTTAAGGAAATCTTCATAGCACACCGGCTTGAGCAGGTAATCGATGGCGCCGGCTTTGAACCCGTCGAGGGCGTAGCGGTCGAAGGCGGTGGTGAAAATGATTTTCGTGGCGAACGCATCCATCGACGAGGCCAGCTGAAGGCCTGTCCATCCCGGCATCTGAATATCGAGGAACAGCAAATCGACCGGCCGGGCGTGCATGGCCGCCGCTGCTTCGAGGGCGTTGGAAAAGCAACCCGACAGGCGCAGAAAGGGCGTGCGTTCGATATAGGAGCGTATCATTTCCAGGGCTAAGGGCTCGTCGTCTATGGCAAAGCATCTGATCGGCATGGGTGTTTTATTAGTCGTTATGCGGGATACAGGATTATTTCGGCAACAAATTCTTCGCCTGTGCGCCCCACCCGCCAGCGGTATTGTTGCGGATAGAGCAGATCGAGGCGTTTACGCAGGTTTCCCAGTCCTATTCCCGAGCCGCTCCGGTCGTCGCTGTTCTTTGGGAAGAAGCTGTTGCGCACCGTGCACACCGGCGAGCGGCGGTCGATTACGCCTATGGCCACGTCGATGCGGGAGGGCTGCGAGGGGCTCACGCCGTGCTTAAAGGCGTTTTCCACGAGTGGCACGAACAGCAGCGGTGCAATGGCGATGTGGCAGTCGTTGTCGTTGTCGGGCAGGTCGAGCAGCAGCGTTACGTTTTTCGGCAGGCGCAGCTGCATGAGCCGGCAGTAATTCCGTATAAAGTCGATTTCCTTGTGCAGGGGGATGGTTTCCTGTGTGGCTTCATACAGCTGGTGGCGGAGCATTTCGCCGAGGGTGTGTATGGCTTGTCGGGCACGGGCAGGGTCGAGGTCGACCAGGGCGTAGATGTTGTTTAGCGAGTTGAAGAGGAAATGCGGGTTGAGCTGACTTTTGAGTTGCTGCAACTCGGCCACCGACTTTTCCTTTTCGAGTGTAGCCATTGCCGCTTGTGCCTTATACCAGCGGGTGGTGGCTTTAACGGCCAGCGCGGCGCTGGCTGCCGCCGCCAGTAGCGCGATGTGGATGAAGAACGGCGCACCCATCGGCGGCAGCCGGTGCGGGAAGAAGGCCTTGCCGGGATGGTGGGGCGGAGCCATCCGTCCGGGATGCGCGAGGAGCCCCGGCACGTTCAGCAGGGCTATGCATAGCAAATTGACCGCCACGAAGCGCAGTATCCGCTTACGGAAAAAATACCGGTCGATGAACCACGCGTAGTTCAGGTAAAAAATAATCAGGCAGCCTGTGGGCACCAGCAGTTGAAGGGTAGGATTCATGGCTCAAATGTATAAAATTAATTTGAAATCACGTGTACGCGGAAGTCTTTGCTGCCGATACCGGTGAAGATGCCGTATCCGTTAACGACGTTTGCGTTTAGCTCGGCAAGGTTTTCCGAACGGCTGTTCATGCGCTGGCAGAGCAGCACGTATTCGGGTTGTATGCGGCAGAGCTTTATGGTATACGTCCCGTAGTAGGAGAACGATTGCGGCGACAGCTGTATCGAGGTGCCTTGTGTCACTTCCGACCGGAACCACAGCGGGGCGGCGGACGTCTCGTTGGGTTCGCCGCGTACCGGCGTGTAGGCCGCGGAGGTGTCGCAGGCGGCGGTCACGATATAGTAGTCGGCGGAGGGGTTATCCCACGTAATCGCTACGGGCTCCATCGCCTCGCTGTCGAAGCTGCCGCCGGGACTACCGCCGAAGCCGGCGGTTATGGTGGTTTTCGGGCATTGCGCGTTTTCAGGCAGGGGGGCTACCTGCGTGGCTGCCGTCACCTGCACCCCGTCATACGCGAATTGCAGCCGGTAGGCGTGTCCGGCTTCAGGCCGGAAATCGCCGCCGGCATACAGGCCCCCTCCGCCCTGCGAAGTTAGAGGATAGACGCTGCCGGCGGTTTCGTCATGAATGGCGAGGTGCAGGCGGTCGACGTCTTCGTCCGAAAAAGAAACATCATCGCGGAAAGGCACCAGTTTCGAAACCTTCACCCTTACCGCCGTCCCGGCATACAGGTAACATTCTACCACAGGCCGGTCTTGGAACTCGGCTACGAGCGTGGGCTGGCAGGCTGCCGGCAGCAGGAATAATATAAGGTATAGTTTTTTCATGGGTCAGAATTTAAAAATCAGCGAAACGTTGGGTGTAAAACTAAGATAGTTGATATTGCTTTCGAGGATGACGTTGTCTACCACCTGAAATTGTTTTGCGCTGACGTTTTTCCTGTTCAGCGCGTTGAACACCGACAGCGACAGGGCGTGCGCCTGTCCCTTTGTGCCGAACATGTCGAAGCGGAACGTGGCGGCGCAGTCCAAGCGGATGTAATCGGGCAGGCGGAAGGTGTTTTTGTCGCTCACCGCATAATAGTCGGTTGCCGCGCCCTCGGGCGGGGAAACCTCGTAGGCGCCGATCGGGGCGGTGTAGGGGCGTCCGGTAGAATAGATGAGCGTGGTGGAAAAGTCGAAATTCCCGAACTTGTATATGCCGGCGGCCTTCCACTCGTGCGTCACGTCCTGATAGGCGAAAAAGTACTTGTGCGACTGTTCGGGAAAGTGGTTTTTCACTTCGCCGAGCGTATAGCTCATCCATCCGCTAAAGTTGCCGGCCTTCTTTTGCGCCAGCAGTTCCAGCCCGATGGCGTAGCCGCTGCCGGTATAAAACTGTTCGGTTAGCCGTCCGGCGGCAGCCGTGCGTCCGGGCGCCATCTGCTGCGGACGCTCGAAGCGCAGGGTGTATTCCGAAATGTTATCGTTGCGCTTGTAGTATCCTTCGATGCCGAAAAGGTAGTCGGGCAGGTCGTAATTGACGCCCGCGTTGAAGTGCGTGGAGCGGCTTACCGGGATGTTTTCGCCGTCGGAGAGGCTCCAGAAGTCGGTGTTGCCCGACATGACGTCTTCGCGCACCACGCGGTTGGCAAACTGGTAGAACACGCCGGTGGCCGCATTGAGCGTGACCCGCTCCCCGAAACGGTAGTTGGCCGACAGGCGGGGCTCTGCATAAACTTTGCGCTCCATCCCGTAACCGGTGAGGCGGATGCCGGGAATGACCGTCAGGTTGTTTTGCCACAGTTTGATCTTGTCCTGTACATACAGGCCGGCCAGCGACGCCTCGTTGGCCTTTTCGAGCAGCGTGGCGGTGTCGCTTTGCGCGTAGCTGTAGTCGATATTATAATAAGTAGCCCACAGGCCGGCCTCCAGCACGTGGTGGTCGTTCAGCGAATACTTCCAGTCGTTTTTAAAGCTGGCGTCTATCAGGTTATTTTCTTCCAGGTCGCCGGTTTTTATACTGCGGGTTTCGTTGTCGTCGGTAATGGTGATACTGCGGGTTTGGTCGCGTGTGCTGTAGAAGTTGGAATAGCTGAAGAGGAAGGCGGCGGTTAACTTTTCGTTCCATTTCCTTGTCCACCGTCCGCTGAGGCCGGTGTTGCCGTAGTTTTCGTAGTTGGTGTTTTCCATATCGAACGACGGCATGCCGCCGCCGCCGCCGAAGCCGCCGCGCATGCCCGGAAAACCGAACTGCGGCGTGTTGTCTACGTAGTCCGTACCGTTGAAGAAGCTCAGCGAGACCACATCGTTGTCTGTCGGACGAAAGGTCAGTTTGGCGTTCAGGTCGTAGAAATACGAGTCGGGCACTTCCATTTGCATGCCGCGCATGCCCGGACGCGATACCACGTTGTTATCCGCGCTCTCGTTGTTGTTCTGCCCGCCTATTTTGCCATAGAGGTATCCCTGATACGAACGGCGGAACGCAAACAGCGAAGTGAACTTTTGACCGATGGGCGCTTCTGCATAAGCATTCATGCTAAGCAGATTTATCTCTCCGCCGGCCGCCACTTGCCGGGCGTTGCCGTCCTTCGCCGTGATTTCGGTAACGCTCGAGAGCCGCCCGCCGTATTTTGCTTCAAAGCCGCCCTTGTAGAGTTGCACGTCTTTCACGGCATTTGCGTTGAAGGCGCTGTAGAAGCCGTGCAGGTGGTCGACATAGTACACCGTGAACCCGTCATACACGATGAGGTTTTGGTCGGGTGTTCCGCCGCGGACATACATGCCGGAGCTGTTCTCGTTCGATGCGCTCACGCCGGGCATCAGCTGAAAGCCGCGCATAATGTCTTTCTCGCCAAGGTTGGGCAGCACCCTCAGCGCCATGGGCGACATCTTCATCTTGTGTTCGCCGGTGGACTGTTGCAGCGCCTTGTCGTCTTTCCGTCCGATAATAAAGACCTCGGCGATGCTCAGGGGTTGCAGTTCCATGGCGATGCCCAGCGGCGTGTTCTCCTCCGACGGCTCCAGCTCGATATACCGCGTCTGGTATCCGATATACTGCACTACGAGTGTAATCGTATCGGAAGGCGTTTGCTCCAGGATGAAATAGCCGTTGGCGTCGGTGCCCACGCCTTTTGTGGTGCCGGCCACGGCGACCCATGCAAACGGGAGGCGTTCGTTGTTGGTTACGTCGAACACGGTTCCGGTAAGCGTGAAGTTCCGTTTGCGCGGTTGCAGGCCGTGCCGGTCTCCCCGTTTCAGCGTTTGCTTCTCGATGGTTTCGCCGGCCTTTTTCCTTTTCAGTTCCTCCAGGTGTGTCTTGTTGCGGGCGATGTAGATATATCCGTCGGGGCTTATCTGGGTTTCCATATCCCAGGCGTGGCGAAACATCTTCAGCATGCCGCCTACGGTCTTCTCCTGTTCCGGGTTCACCGACGTGGTGTAGCGCGACACGTGCAGGGAGTCGTACACAAACCTGATGTTTCTGTCTTTTCCGATCTCGCGCAGAATATCGTCGAGTCGTCCCCTGTAGTCTTTTGTGATGCGCAGGCCTTCGACGGTTTGTGCGTGCAGTGCCAGTGCCGCCAGCATGCCCGTCATGAATAACAATTTTCTCATCTTGATTTTCATTAATACGGGCGCAAATATAGGCACCTGTTTCGTTCGCCCCGCCGCTCCACCGACGAAAACGCCAGTTTCATCGACGAACGGACAGTGAGAAAAGTATAGGCCTAAGAACCTTTATTTTTATTCGCACACAGTATGTTCATATTTAAACTGAACATTCCAGCAACGCTCGCCGTTACAGTTGGTATCTTCGGCGCAAGGGTAGAAAGTGCATTTGGATGGGTGGGTGAAAGCATTTTGGTACGTGAATCTGCAACCCAGTTCCCAGCAATCACGCACCACGCGGCAGGTGCAGTCATTGCAATTTAAGTCAGTTACGGTAGTGTGATTTGCTTCCATTAACTGACCGCAAGCGTACCAATCAGCAAACGCCTTGCGACAGCCGGCGGCGGTTGGCGCATCTATTTCCACATAGGTCGTGGAATCGGCATACATAACATAAAATGGCGGCGTACCGGAAAGTTTTAGTAGATTATAGGCCACTGCTGTTCCTCTCGGCGGATAGTCGATGGCATATACGCACGCACCTGTAGGGACGCACGGCCGTTCGTTCCTACAAGTGGCAACCAGTTGGACTGTGGCCGAAAAAGCGCCTGCAGCGTCGGCCACCACCCACGCGCTGTCGATTTTGTCTTTGTTCCAGCTCACGGTAAACGACACCGTAGCGGGCGTTCCGGGTTTCACCGAATAATCGGAAATGGTGATGCCGCTTTGCGCTGCCAGCACCACAGGGCAGCATAATAGTAGTAAAAACATTTTTTTCATATTTATTTTAATTAATAATTTTTATCCATCTTTATCGTGTTGGCGTGGCCACACGCCAACACGTTTATCAACCTTTATCCTATCCTCACCCCCAACCCCTCTCTTGAAGGAGAGGGGGGCGGCCACCCCCGCGAGCGGGGGACATTTCCGTTCCCCGTTCATCGAAAAAGAAAAGGCCGCCGTACGCAAGTAGGTGATAAAAGAAGAAGAACTGATTCACAGCGGCC
>JAITQN010000121.1 GCA_031288865.1 Prevotellaceae bacterium | reverse complement strand
GGGAAGCCCACCGCGCGTGCGGCTTAGTCGCCGCAGGCTGAGCCACGCCAAACGCGCGTGCGGCTATGTCTCGGCAGGCCGAGCGAAGCCAACCGCGCGTGCGGTTTTGTCGCCGCAGGCTGCGAGACGCGAAACCAACCTTGGTTTGGTCTCCTGCACGCTGCGGGACACGAAACCAACCTTGGTTTGGTCTCCTGCAAGCTGCGAGACGCGAAACCAACCTTGGTTTGGTCTCCTGCACGCTGCGAGACGCGAAACCAACCTTGGTTTGGTCTCCTGCACGCTGCGAGACGCGAAACCAACCCTGGTTTGGCTCCCTGCACGCTGCGGGACACCAAACAATGCGTAATGTAACGCCTAAAGGTTGGGGCGAGGTTAAACCTCGCCCGGAATATGGGCGACGAGGTGCAACCTCGTCGCAACAGGCGAACTGCATTTGTTTTCACAACTTCTTATCCACCTTTATCAATCTTTATCGTGTTGGCGGGTGCAACCCGCCAACACGTTTATCAATCCTCCCCCGGCCTCCGGCCACCCCCTCCAGAGGGGGATATGGCCTCCCCCGCCCTTCGGGCACCCCCTCCAGAGGGGGATATGAAAATTCTTTGTCGAAAAAGGCGTTTTTTCCAATAATTTTGCGTACCTTAGCGCCCCTTTTGTAAACATATCTATAATGGTAGAAAACAACGAAAATACAGAGCGAATCATCAAGGTCAACATTGAAGAAGAAATGAAAACTTCTTACATTGACTACTCCATGTCAGTTATCGTGTCCAGGGCGCTCCCCGACGTGCGCGACGGGCTGAAACCCGTGCACCGGCGTATTCTTTACGGCATGTCGGAACTGGGATTGTCGCCCGACAAGCCTTATAAGAAGTCGGCGCGTATCGTGGGCGACGTGATGGGGAAATACCACCCGCACGGCGACTCGGCGCTCTACGAGGCGATGGTGCGCATGGCACAGGACTGGAGCCTGCGCTACCGGCTGGTCGACGGACAGGGAAACTTCGGGTCGGTCGACGGCGACGATGCCGCCGCGATGCGTTACACCGAGGCACGCCTGCAGAAAATGTCGGAAGACGTACTGGCCGACCTCGACAAAGACACCGTCGATTTCCGCCCGAACTATAGCGACGAGTACGAAGAACCCACCGTGCTGGCCACCAAAATACCCCTGCTACTGGTGAACGGCGCATCCGGCATCGCCGTGGGGATGGCCACCAACATGGCGCCGCACAACCTCGTGGAAATATGCAACGCCATCTGCGCGTATATCGACAACAAAGACATCACCACCGACGAACTGCTGCAACACGTGAAAGCGCCCGACTTCCCCACCGGCGGCATCATTTACGGCATGCAGGGGATTAAAGAGGCCTACGAAACCGGCAGGGGACGCGTGGTGATCCGTGCCAAAACCGACATAGAAGTGTCGGACAGCGGCCGCGAAACCATCGTGGCTACCGAAATCCCCTACATGGTAAACCGGCGCGAACTCATTGAGAAAATCGCCGCGCTGGTAGAAGAAAAGAAGCTCGAGGGCATCGCCTACGTGAACGACGAGAGCGACCGCCAAGGCATGCGCATTGTGATAAAGCTCAAGCAAGGCGCGGTGGCCAACGTGGTACTCAACAATCTCTTTAAGCACACCCAGCTCCAAACGTCTTTTTCCATTAACAACATCGCGCTGGTTGACGGGCGCCCGCGCCTGCTGAACCTCAAACAGCTCATCAAGTATTTCGTGGCACACCGCCACGAAGTAGTGGTGCGCCGTACGCGCTACGACCTGGCGCAAGCCGAAAAGCGGGCGCACATCCTCGAAGGATTATTGATCGCCTTAGACCACCTCGACGAAGTAATTGCGCTGATCCGCGCCTCCAAAACGCCCGACGAGGCACGTACCGGACTGATGGAAAAGTTCGGCCTCTCCGAAATACAGGCCAACGCCATTATCGAAATGCGCCTCCGCCAACTCACCGGGCTGGAACGCGACAAGATTAAAGAAGAATATGCCGAATTGCAGCAACTCATCGAAGGGCTTAGGAAAATCCTGGCCGATGAAAACCTGCAATTGCAGGTTGTGAAGGACGAAACCATTGCCGTGCGAGAAAAGTACGGCGACGAACGCAGCACCGAAATCATAATGGCCGCGGGAGAATTTAATCCCGAAGACTTTTACGCCGACGAAGACATGGTGATTACCATTTCGCACATGGGCTACATCAAGCGCACGTCGTTGGCCGAATACCGCCTGCAAAGCCGCGGCGGAGTGGGCGCCAAGGGCAGCAATACCCGCGACGAGGATTTCCTCGAACACATCTACGTGGCCAACATGCACAGCACGATGCTCTTCTTTAGCCGGAAGGGTCGCTGCTTCTGGCTCAAGGTGTACGACGTGCCCGAAGGCACTAAAATATCCAAGGGGCGCGCCATCCAGAATGTGATAAACATCGAGCCCGACGACAAGATTTGCGCCTACATCAACGTGAAAACCCTGAACGACGACGACTACATCAATAACAACTACATCGTGCTGTGCACCAAACGCGGCACGGTGAAGAAAACGTTGCTGGAGGCCTACTCGCGTCCACGCGCCAACGGCGTAAACGCCATTACCGTGCGCGACGGCGACGAGTTGCTCGAAGCCATACTCACCAACGGAAACTGCGACATCCTGCTGGCCGCCCGCAGCGGAAAGTGCGTGCGCTTCCCCGAAAACAAAGTGCGCGCCATTGGCCGTACCGGCGCCGGCGTGCGGGGGATTACCATTGAAACCGGCAACGAGGTCATCAGCATGATTTGCGTAGACGCCCAGTCGCCCGACAAGGATAAAATCGACATCGTGGTGGTGAGCGAAAACGGCTACGGCAAGCGCTCCGGCCTGGAAGACTACCGAATCACCAACCGGGGCGGCAAAGGCATAAAAACGATCAACATCACCGAAAAAACCGGGGCGTTGATCGCCATGAAAGAGGTGACCGACGAAAACGATTTGATGATTATCAACAAATCGGGCCTTACCATCCGGATGGCCGTATCCGAAATACGCGTTACAGGCCGTGTCGCTCAAGGCGTTAAACTGATTAACCTGAAAGGGAAAGACAGCATCGCAGCGGTGTGCAAAGTGAATAAAAGCGAAGATGACGACCGGCAACCGCAAAAAGATGAACCGGAAGTATAACATTTCAATTTTATTTTGTACATTTGCGTAAACTTTAACCTGTAATCAGGGAAAAAATTCAATATCATGAAAAAAGTATTATTCATATTATCTTTCTTGGCCGCCACGCAACTCATGGCACAAGACAATGCCAAGGCATTATCGAAAGTGGCGAAAAGTAATGAAGAAATTCAGAACCCTAAAAAAGCGGTGCAAGTGAAAACATGGCTATCGAGGGCGGAACTGTTTGTCAACATCTGGTCGGAACCCATAAGGAATGTGATGTTGAACATGTCGAAACGCGACGTCCGGCTGGCGCTGGCCACGGAAAAAGTAAAAGAGACGCTGCAGGAAGATATAGAAGGAACGCTGTATGAAGTGGACGTCTATGACAATAAAAAATTGTATTACGACGAAAACGGCGTACTGTCTTTCTGGGTGGCCGCCTATCCGGTGGAAGGCCCGTTATTCTCCGCATTGACGGCCTATGAGGAAGCCATCAAATTAGACGGTAAAGGCTCCAGCATAAAAAAAATCAGGGCTGGGCTGGAAGATTTGCAATTCAAGTTCCAGACCGATGCATTCGCCGCCTACAATTTACACAACTACCCGGAAGCGCTACTGAATTTTGAACATTCGCTGGCCTGCTCGGGAAGTTCGGCGTTAGGCAAAACGGATACAATCACAATCTATTATACCGGCCTCATAGCCCGCATGGCCGGCGAAAATGCCAAGGCCGTGGAATATATGGAAAAGGCCATTAATCTGGGCTACGTTCAGGACGGCGATTTATATGCATCCTATGCGGAAGTGCTGCAGGTTACCGGCGACACAGCCACATCGATACAAATACTCACCGATGGCATGGCAAAATACCCGACCAATCAAAGCATCATCATTGGTTTGATAAACACGTTCCTGCAACGGGGCGAAGACCCGAAAAAAGTATTGCCCTACATTGAACAGGCGCAACAAAACGACCCCGAGAACTCCAGCCTGTACTATGCCGAAGGCGTGGTGTATGAGCAGATGAACGACCTCGACAACGCGGTGCTGTCCTATAAAAAATCGCTGGAAAAAGACGAAGCCAATTTCTTCTCCAACTACTCGCTGGGGGCGCTTTACTTCAACAAAGCCGTGCAAATACAAAACGTGGCGGCCATGGAGCCCGACGACAAAAAATACACGGAGATGATAAAAGACGTGGATGCGCAATTCGATCTTTCATTACCCTACCTTGAACGTGCGTATGCGCTGAAAGAGTCGGAAGTGGCGGTGCTGGAATCGCTAAAGAGCCTTTATTTCCGCCTGCGTGAAAAGAGCCCCGAAATGCAGGAAAAGTACGAGTTCTTCAATTCAAAATTACAGGAAATGTAGTTATAGCTGTAATACAAAAATACCGGCGGCAGGAATATTTCTTGCCGTTTTTTATATATGGATTTCAAACTCACATCGACCTATTCGCCTACCGGCGACCAGCCTGAAGCCATTGCAGGGCTTGTTGGTTCGTTGCACAGGGGCATCCCCTACTCCACCCTGCTGGGGGTCACCGGGTCGGGCAAAACATTCACCATGGCCAACGTGATTGCCCAAACAGGGCGGCCGGCGCTGGTACTGAGCCATAACAAAACCCTGGCGGCGCAACTTTACGGCGAATTTAAAACATTCTTTCCCGAAAACGCCGTGGAATATTTCGTGTCGTACTATGACTACTACCAGCCCGAAGCCTATCTTCCGACAACAGACACCTACATCGAAAAAGATTTAAGCATCAACGACGAAATTGAAAAATTAAGGTTGAGTACAACCTCGTCACTGCTCTCCGGGCGGCGCGACGTGGTGGTGGTGTCGAGCGTGTCGTGCCTCTACGGCATAGGCAATCCCGACGACTTCGAGGCCAACACCATTACGTTGACCCGCGGACAGCTCCTGTCGCGCAACAAATTGCTGTATATGCTGGTGGACGCGCTGTATGCCCGCAATGAAACGGAGTTTAAGCGGGGCGTGTTCAGGGTGAAGGGCGACACAGTAGATATACACCTCGCTTATGCCGACTACGCCTACCGCGTGGTGTTCTGGGGCGACGAAATCGAAAAAATAGAAACGTTCGAACCGCTCGGCGGTCGTACGATTGACGAGCCCGGCACCGTGCAGGTTTATCCGGCAAATATTTTTGTAACCACGAAAGACCGCATGCACAGCGCCATTCGCGCCATCCAGGACGATATGGTGAAACAGACAGACTATTTCCATGCCATGGGCAAAGGGTTAGAGGCGAAGCGCCTGAAGTCGCGGGTGGAGTATGACATAGAAATGCTCAAGGAACTGGGCTACTGCCCCGGCATCGAGAACTATTCACGCTATTTCGATGGCCGCGCGGCCGGCTCGCGCCCGTTCTGCCTGCTCGATTATTTCCCCGGCGATTTCATTACGTTCATTGACGAGAGCCACGTCACCCTCTCGCAGATCCGCGCCATGTTCGGCGGCGACCGCTCGCGCAAGCAAACCCTTATTGAATATGGCTTCCGCTTGCCTGCGGCGGCCGACAACCGCCCGCTCACGTTCGACGAATTTGAGAAAATGACCGGCCAAACGGTGTATGTGAGCGCCACGCCCGCCGACTTTGAACTGCGCCGCTGCGAGGGCGTGGTGATTGAACAGCTGGTGCGCCCCACCGGCCTGCTCGACCCGGTAATCGAGGTGCGGCCTACGCGAAATCAAATCGACGATTTGATGGAAGAAATTACACAGCGCGCCACCCGCGATGAGCGCGTGCTGGTCACGACGCTCACCAAGCGCATGGCCGAAGAATTAACGAAATATTTCGACCGCATGGGAATCCGTTGCCGCTACATCCACTCCGACGTGGAGACGCTGGAGCGTATTCAGATTCTTGAAGACCTGCAGCGCGGCCTGTTCGACGTGCTGGTGGGCGTGAACCTCCTGCGCGAAGGGTTAGACTTGCCGCAGGTGTCGCTGGTGGCGATTCTGGACGCCGACAAGGAGGGATTTTTGCGCTCGGCGCGGGCGCTCACGCAAACGGCAGGCCGCGCTGCGCGTAACCTGAACGGACGGGTCATCATGTATGCCGACACCATCACCGACTCCATGCGGACTACGATTGACGAAACAAACCGCCGGCGCGAAAAGCAGCTTCGCTACAACGAGCAGCACCACATTGTACCGCAGCAGGTGGCCGCGCGCAGCCGCGCCATCATCAGCGGCGAGGCCATTAAACCCGCCGTGTGGTATGACGACGAGGGCTACCCGGTGCCCATGGCCGCCGACCCGGTGGTGGGACAAATGGATGCCGCGCAATTGGAAAAGGCCATTGAGGCCGCCCGCCGCCGCATGGAAGAAGCCGCCAAGAAGTTGGAATTTGTCGAAGCCGCGGCCTTCCGCGACGAGTTATACGCCCTGCAAAAGTTAAGTGCTAAGCGTAAAGAGTAAGGCAGGAAACGTGAAGCGTTAGGAAACAGAGATGCCTTTTTTAATTACCATTTTCTTCAAATTCACCGCATACAAATACCGGTAAGCTTTGGGGGATAATTCTTCAAGTAACATCTTACGACGCAGGTTATACGTATCCTGATGTATCATAAAGCCCAAATATGAATTGATCTGTGCACGAAATTCCTCCAACACCTCTTTCGGCGGCAACGTTTGCTCATCCAACGATTCAAAATACCGGTTCCACTTTTTGATGGTTTGGTAGGCCTTTGTTTTCGTACGATTGCGGATATACGTACGGTGCGGTTTAATATAGGCATTGAGAAACTGTACCCCTTTCGTGTAATGTTGCAGGTAAATTTTGTCGGGATGCAACTCCAAACTCATTTTTGTTTTTAAAAACTCCCGCAGCACTTCTACCAAATTAAGCAATGTCTGCTTATCTTCATGAATCACCATAAAGTCGTCCACATAACGCACGTAGTATTTCATTTTCAGGGCGTATTTGATAAAGCTGTCCAACTCGTGCAAATACACGTTGCTAAACACTTGCGACGTCAAATTTCCGATAGGGAAACCGCAATCGGGCGGCGAGTTAAACAGACTTTTGGAAGGCGGCAAGCCGTCCCAGTCTGCCCGCTTTCCTTTTACGATACAGTTGTTCCGCGGATCATTAAAAATAATCAACTTCAGCAAATACTTCACCAAACCGGGATCAAAGTAAAGCAATTCGTTTTTCTTTGCAGCTTTCAACTGCCCTCTCTCTATCAAATCACACATCTTTTCATACAAGCGGGTGCGGCTCATCGACATGAAATAGCCCTTAATGTCGAGCTTCAGGATGTAGCAATCACGCGTATAATTGTCGGAGCAGGCCTGCATAAACCGCTTGACCCGGTTCACGCCGAAAAGGGTGCCCTTACCCTTCCGGCAGCTGCAACTGTCTGTAACAAGCATCGGCTCGTAAAGCGGCTCAAGATAATTCACCACCAAATGGTGCACTACCCGGTCGCGGAAATCAGCCGCAAAAATCTCACGCTGCACCGGCTCGAACACTATAAACGCAATACTCGGCCGAATCACATAGTTCCGCTCCTTAATTTCATGATACAGCATGAAGAGATTCTTCTCCAGATTCAATTCAAAACGGAGTTGGTTGATGGTATTACGCTTATTTTTCCGGGCATCGTAATACGCGCTAAACAAATCGGACAGCAGTTGGTCCATAAGATTCGTAATTATAAAACATTATCAACAACCGGTTGTTCTTCCTGCCCTTGCGTGCTAACTTTAGCCTGCACCTGCTTCCTCCATCCGTTTAGCTGCTTCGAAATATCTTCTATCTGTTCATTAAACCGGATATAGGCTTCGAGGTTGTATAAACGCAGGTCGTAGCATATACGCAAGAGCAGGCGCAGCGTTTCAATTTTTGTGCACAATTGCCGGAGATATTCTAATTTCTCCGGCATTCTTTCCGACACATTAGCCTGGTAAATCATTTCGGTGAGCGCTATGGTCTCATTTTTTATACGCTCCCCCAGGGTGTACTGAAAATCCCTCGGGAAATGGCGCGTCCGGTCGAATAAAGACAACAGCAAGTCATACACTGTTTTATATACCGGCAGGCCGTCGGCCAGCTTATAGTCTTTTTTCTCCTTGAGCGACCAGCCCTCCCGCCACAAGGTGAATCCGTCGGTTTCGGGAAACCCAACCAGCGAGCAGCGTTTCTCCCCCTGTTCGGCCACTTTGGCGCCAAGCGTCCTGGCCTTCTCTATGAACTTATCGAGTTGATTGGTGGGAAAACCGCCATACACAATGTCGCGGTTTACCGCTTTAATATACTTCCGCGTCATCTTCAATTCCCTGATATACTTGTATGCAAGGAATGCACTGCGTTCATATACATGCCAAAAATTACCTTCCAGTACAAAATGAATGCTGGTTGCATTAGGCGCCTCTAATTGAAGAATCTCCTCTGTAGTCATAGTGCTTTAATGTAAAGAAGTTGCAAATTTATACGTTTTTTTGAAATAAACACTTTTTATGTCTATTTTATTTGATTGTTTTCTGATTT
>JAITQN010000118.1 GCA_031288865.1 Prevotellaceae bacterium | reverse complement strand
CCCCAGCCTCCTCCGGACACGATACGCCGGGGCGTTTTGCCAGACGTGGGGAGTGCGTCACAAATCTCCTCGGCGTTTTGCTTCCCGAGCGCCGCGGGACACGAATCTCCGCGGCGTTTTGCTTCCCGAGGGTCGTGGGACACGAATCTCCGCGGCGTTTTGCTTCCCGAGGGTCGTGGGACGCCAATCTCCGCGGCGTTTTGCTTCCCGGAGCGTCGCGGACGCCAATCTCCACGGCGTTCGGGAAGCGAAACGAGTAGAGGGCTTCGTGGCACCCCCCTTTTTATCAACCTTTATCCATCTTTATCCACCTTTATCAATTCTTTATCGTGTTGGCGGGTGCAACCCGACAACACGTTTATCCATCTTTAATCTTAACTCTTAGTTCTTAACTCGCAACTCTTCCCCGTTTGGCGTTCTCCGTTTTTTCATGTACTTTTGTAACAAAAAGCGTAAAGTTATGGAGCGCAAAGACCAAAAAAAGCCATGGACGGTGTTTATTGCCAAATATCCCTGGACGGCTAACTCCCTCATTGCCCTTGCCGCTTGCTTGTTGCTGTTTTTGCTGGTGAACGTCGGTTTAAGCCTCTTCACCCGCCACGGACAGGTGCTCGAGGTGCCCGATTTCACGAATATAAGCCTGCAGGAGGCGCAGGAACTGGCCGAGGATCACGACATGGAGCTGGTGGTCACCGATTCGGTGTTCGTGAGCTATCGTCCGCGCGGCGTGGTGTTCCGGCAAAACCCGAAGAGCGGCGCCCTGGTGAAGAAAAACCGCCATGTGTTTATTACCATCAACTCCATGATGCCGCGCAAGGTGGAGATGCCGAACGTGGCGGGCTACTCGCTGCGTCAGGCCAGGACGGTGCTGACGTCGAAAAATTTGCATGTGGGGAAATTGAGCTACGTGCCGGATATCGCCACCAACAACGTCCTTCAGCAGAAGTACGGGGGAGCGGTCATCGCGCCCGGCACGGATGTCGCGGCCGACAGCTACATCGACCTCGACGTGGGCATCAGCTCTTACGGAGAGCGCACCATTATCCCGCAATTAGTGGGGTATACGTTCGTGGAGGCGCGAGACGCGCTGGTGGAGGCTTCGCTGAACAGCGGCACCGTGTCGTACGACAACACCGTAATGTCGTATGCCGACTCGCTTTTTGCAAAAGTATACAAGCAACGTCCCGCCTTCTCCGAATCGAATATCTGGACGCTGGGCCTGAAGGTGGATTTGTGGCTTACGTTGGATGAAACAAAAATAAAGGAATGAACAAATTTTATGCGCTCGTTGTGATGGTTGCGGCGCTGCTGTTATCGGGCAGTGCGCAGGCACAGGAGACGCTGGTGGCGCCGGCCGGGAACCCCGCGGCGCGGCCACAGCCCCGTCCCCGTTGGGACGAGGTTAAACCTCGTTCCCCATATTCCGGGCGAGGTTTAACCTCGCCCGGACAAGGCATGCCGGAACTTCCTTTCGTCGACGACTTCGCGGGCAGGCATGCCTGGCCCGACGTAACGCTATGGACGTCGGACGGCGTGTATGTGAACAGCCATTATGCCCTGAACATGCCCACCATCGGCGTGGCTACGTTCGACGCCCTCGACGCCCGCGGACGGCTCTACGAACACCTGAACGACGCGCCCGCGCCGGCCGACACGCTCACCTCGCTGCCCATTAAGATGGACAGTAAGCCCGGGGTGGTGCTGAGCTTCTTCTACCAACCCGGCGGGCTGGGCGACATGCCCGGGCTGTTGGACAAGCTGCGGCTCGAATTTAATGCCCCCGACACCAACTGGACGGAGGTGTGGAGCGCCGCCGTGAATATCGACAGCAACAGTATTGTTGAATACCGCAGCATGAACGTCACCGGCGGGGTAGACACTATAACCCGCCGGTTCGATACGCTGAACACGCAGTTCGTGTACGTCGCACTGGCGATAGATGACCCCATTTGGCATAAAGACGGATTTCAATTCCGGTTTACCAACGACGTGTCGCTTACCGTAAACAGGGACGTGCCGGGGCGCGCGAGTAACGCCGACTTCTGGCACCTCGACTTCGTGTACCTCGACAGCGGGCGCGACACCACCAACACCCGCCTGCCCGACGTGGGTATCGCGCAGCCGCAGGCGCCCGTCACGGCGATGTATGCGTCGATTCCCGCCCGTCATTTGGGCACAACGGCCTCCATCGCGCTGTTTCCGGGTCTTACCACATTTAACATCGCCTACCGGAATCTGGGCATGGGCACGCAAAACGTGCGCCGCCGCTTTTCCATCATACCGCTGAACGGTAGTACAACGGCGCCGAAAAAGGACTATCCGGGCGGCGCTGAAAATATTTTCGACGGCCAGTTGCAGGAACGCGCTTTCGAGTTCGAGCCCTACGACTTCGTGGGAGCGGTTTCCGGATCCACCGCCACGGCGGTGACGTTCGAGATTTCGAGCTGCCTTGTGTATGACATGGGCACCGGCACGCTGCGCAGCGCCTTGCAGCATAACGACACAACGCGCTACATACAGGAGTTTCAGGATTACTACGCCTACGACGACGGCTCGGCCGAGAACGGCTACGGCCTGTTTGGTTACGGCACGTCGAACGGACGGGTGGCGGTGCGGTTTACCTCCTTGTGTGAAACAACCGATTCGCTGAGCGGCGTGTATCTGTATTTCAACATGGCGAAGGACAGCGCCAATCTCAAAACGTTCGAACTTGCCGTGTGGGACGACAACGGCGGCGTGCCCGGCCGTATCCTGCGACGCGAGAAATTCGACCGGCCGGAGGTGCGCGACAGCGCGAATGACTACAATGTGTATGTGCCCTATAAGTTCAACACCCCTGTCGCGATAGCCCGCAACCAAGTGTTTTACGTGGGATGGATACAATCGTCGGAGGTGTTCCTGAACATCGGCTTCGACGCCAATACGCCGGCCGCGGGGAGAAATTTGTATGCCCTGGGCGGCGGCAACTGGTATGAATCCATGTACGACGGCACGTTGATGATTCGTCCCATCTTCACGCGCACGTCGGGCAACTTCCCCGGCAATCCCGTGGAACCTGTTGCGCCGGATGCGGCGGCAAAGGTGCCGGATGAGTATATTGTCTATCCCAACCCGGCCACCGACCGGATACACGTCCGGAACCTGAAGGCCGAAATGTGGGGCACGGTGCCGCCGCGCCCGCTGATAGAAATTTATGACGTGAGTGGCCGCAAGCATCGGACGGGTTACGTCGAAGGCGACATGTTCCGCGTGTCGGGGCTGCCCGCTGGCATGTACATTGTACGTATCATAGAAAACGGAGCGGTGAAAACGTCGCAAAAAATAATTGTAAATTGATGAATAGCGCACAAGACTGGCTTACTACGATGGATATTGACGACGACTTTTTGGATGACGAACTGGAGGGTTTCGGAGAACAGCCCCTGTTTGAACATTTTCATTTTACGGTAGACCGGGGGCAGGGGCCTGTGCGCCTCGACCGGTACTTGACGGCGCGTCTCGAAGATACCTCGCGCAGCCGCGTACAAATTGCCGCCGCCTCCGACTATATTTTAGTCAACGAGCGGGTGGAGCGCTCCAACTACATCGTCAAACCGCTCGACGAAATCAGCATCGTGCTGCCCTACCGCCGCCGCGGACTGGAGGTGCTGGCCGAAAATATCCCCATCGACGTGGTGTATGAAGACGACCAGCTGATGGTCATCAACAAGCCGCCGGGCATGGTGGTGCATCCCGGTCACGGCAACTACACCGGCACCCTCCTGAATGCACTGAAATATTACCTGAAAGACGCGCCCGCCGCCAATGCAATTCTGGCGCACCGGATCGATAAGAACACGTCGGGGCTGCTGCTGGTGGGGAAAACGGAAGAAGCCCATGCAGCGCTGGCGGCACAGTTTTATGTACACAGCACCAAACGGGTGTATCAGGCGCTGGCGTGGGGCAACGTGCAGGAGGAGGAGGGCACGGTGAATGCGCCGATTGGCCGTCACCCGAAAGACCGCCTGTGCTTTGCGGTAGTGCCCGAGGAAAAGGGCGGCCGCCATGCGGTGACGCACTACAGGGTGATAGAGCGCTTCGGCTACGTGACGTTAATCGAATGCCGGCTCGAAACCGGCCGCACGCACCAAATCCGCGTACACATGGACTCCATCGGGCATCCGCTGTTTAACGACGACCGCTACGGCGGAAGCCGCATCGTGAAAGGTCTTGCGTTTAGCAAATACCGCCGCTTCGTGGACAATTGTTTCTCCATCATGCCGCGCCATGCCTTGCATGCCCGCCTGATTGGGTTTGTGCACCCGGCTACACAAAAAGAAATGGTTTTTGAACAGGAGCTGCCGCCGGACTTTGCGCAAGTGCTGGAGCGGTGGCGGAACTATATGGGAAAAAGAGAAAGTCAACCGGAATAAACTTTTGGATTATGAAAAAGAATATCGCCGTGATTTATGGCGGCAACTCTTCGGAGTTCGAAGTGTCGGTGAACAGCGGAAAGCAGGTGAGCGCTCATATCGACGCCGCGCGCTACAACGTGTATGAAGTGCTGCTGATGGGCGAGAGCTGGGCAGTACAGCTGCATGGCGGGAAAAGCGTGGTGGAAGTAGACAAGTCGGATTTCAGCTTCACGTGGCAGGGCGAGAAAATAAAGTTCGACGTGGCGTTTATTGTCATCCACGGCACGCCCGGCGAGGACGGCCTGTTGCAGGCGTATTTCGATATGCTGCACGTGCCCTACACGTCGTGCAACGCGTTTGTGTCGACGCTCACGTTCAACAAATATGCCACGAAATGTTTCCTGCGCGACGCCGGCGTGAAAATGGCGAAAGATCGCTATTTCCGCAAGGGAGACCCCATCCACGCAGAAGAACTGGAGCGGCAACTCGGCTTTCCGGTGTTCGTAAAGCCCAATGCCGGCGGAAGCAGTTGCGGCGTAACGAAGGTGAAGTCGGCCGCAGGGTTGAAACACGCCTTCGAGGAGGCCTTTGCCGAAAGCGATACGGTTATCGTAGAGGAATACATCGCGGGACGCGAGTTGCAGCAGGGCGTATTCAAGACGGCGGAAAAAACGCTGAGCCTGCCGGTGACGGAAATCTTTTCGCATAACGAGTTCTTCGACTATGCCGCAAAATATAAGGGACAGAGCAAAGAGGTTACCCCTGCCGAACTCACACCCGGCCTGCTGCGCCGCATCAGTGCGCAGTCGGAATTGATTTACGATTATCTGGGCTGCAAGGGCGTGGTGCGCATCGACTATATTGTGCGCGACGAGGACATTTATTTCTTAGAAATAAACACCGTGCCCGGCATGAGTGAGCAGAGCATCGTGCCGCAGCAGCTCCGCGCGGCCGGCATAAGCCTTACCGAGGCATATACGCTTTTGATCGAAAACAGCCGGCACTGACGCAGCCATGTGTCGCATTTCAGACCTTGTAATTCGCAGTACCCGAAAGTTGCAACCGGCGTATCCGGCTAAGGAAGCACGGGCGATGGTTTATCAATTGCTGCAACACTACGCAGGCCTGTCGCGGACGCAACTTTACGCCTGTCCCGAACAAAAACTCCCCCACGACCTTATGGAGAAAATCGAAGCAGCGATTGACGACCTGCTGACGAATAAACCCCTGCAATATATCACCGGCGAAGCGGAATTTTGCGGCCTGCCGTTTATGGTGAACGGGTCGGTGCTCATCCCGCGTCCCGAGACCGAAGAACTGGTGCGGTTGGCGGTACAGGCACTGCGCACATTGCAGCGCCCGAACACGCCGCTAAGAGTGCTCGACCTGTGCACCGGCAGCGGGTGCATAGCCGTGTCGGTAGCGGCGCAGTTGCCCGCCGTGTCGGTGGCGGCATGCGATGTGTCGGAGGAAGCGCTGGAAGTGGCGCAACGCAACGCACAGCGCCACCATGCCCGGGTTGATTTCTTCCCCTGCGACATCTTGCGACAGCCGGAGGCGCCGGCCGCGCACCTTGCCCCTGCCTCTGTGCAGGCCATTGTGTCGAATCCGCCGTATGTGCGTCGCTCCGAGCAGTCCCTGATGCAGCCCAACGTGCTCCGGTACGAGCCGCATCTGGCGCTCTTTGTCGACGATGACGACCCGCTGGTGTTTTACCGCGCCATTGCGTCCCTCGCCCGGCAATACCTCGCCCCAAACGGCTTTGTGCTCGTAGAAATCAACGAGGCCCTTGCCGACGCCACTGCCCGCGTGTTCCGCTCAGCCGGCTATCCAGACACTGCGGTGAAGGAAGATCTGAATGGTAAAAACAGGTTCGTGGCGACAAATTGCATTTTTTAAGTTGCATTTTTTCGTTAAAATGCACTTTTTGTCCGGCGAAAATTGCTATATTAGGCGGCTAAACAGAAAATGTATGCCATCTAAAATAGCACCGGAACAGGCCTTGTCGCGTTTGCAGCGCTTGTGCAGCCGGGCGGAGAAATGTGTCGCCGATGTGCGCCGGAAGTTGTCGGAGTGGGAATTTGCACCCGGCGAGGCCTCAAAAATCATTGCCCGGTTGCAGGGCGGCGGCTTCGTAAACGAACAGCGCTACGCCAAGGCGTTTGTACACGACAAAATTGCACTCTCGCACTGGGGCGTGGTGAAAATCCGCAAGGCGTTAAAAGATAAGAAAATTGATGATGAGATTATCCGTGAAGCGTTGGGCGGTATTGACAAATTGACGCAAGAACAGCATTTGGCATGTTTGTTGTCGCAGAAAGATAAGAGCTTGAAAGCCGTTGCGCCCGCTGCCCGCAAAATTAAATTGTTGCGCTTTGCCCTGGGACGCGGGTTTGAATACGAAATGGCCCTGCGAACAGTAGATGAATTGTTAAAATACGAACTTTAATATAAATATTATGGAAACCACGATGCAATCGAATCCTTATCTTATGTCGTACGTCATTTTTGGTGTATTTGCCCTGTTGAGCTATATCGTTAGTGCGCGATTAAAGTATAAATTCAAGAAGTATGCCGGCGTGCCGGTGTGCAACCGGATGACCGGCCGTGAAGTGGCCGAAAAAATGCTGCGCGACCATGGCCTCAACAACGTGCGGGTGGTCATGTCGGAGGGCGTGCTTTCCGACCACTACAACCCCGCGACGAAAACCGTAGCCCTCAGTCGCGCCGTGTATGACGGGAGCAACGTGTCGGCGGCGGCCGTGGCGGCGCATGAGTGCGGTCACGCCGTGCAGCACGCTACGGCCTATAGCATGTTGCAGTTGCGCTCCAGCCTCGTGCCGGCGGTTAATTTCGCGTCGATGTGGTTGCAGTGGGTACTATTGGCCGGCATCCTCTTTATTCACACGTTTCCGGGCTTGCTGCTGGCGGGTATACTCCTATTCGCCGTCACCACCTTATTCAGCTTTGTGACGCTCCCGGTGGAAATCAACGCAAGCTACCGCGCCGTGAAGTGGCTCGACAACGCCGGTATCGTAACGTATGACGTAAAACCCTATGCCGTGGATGCGTTGAAGTGGGCGGCCTACACGTATGTGATTGCGGCGCTGGGCTCGCTGGCGCAACTGGTGTACTACATCCTGCTCTTCCTGAGCAGTAGAAAATAATCGCTTAAAATTTAGGTAGGCAATAAATTGTGCGTATCTTTGTAAAAAAAGATACGCTACTGTTTTGTATGGAATCAAATGATACGCTTGTAAAACAAGATTTTGCGCAAGTGCATGACATTATAGCCTTGCGCCGTTCACGTGCATTGCAGGCGGTAAATAATGAAAATTTGCTGACCGCTTGGGAAGTTGGCGCGTTTGTGTCCGAGAGGCTTAAAAGTTCGACTTGGGGTAGTAAAACCGTTATGCAACTGTCAGAATATTTGCGTTCGCAAGACCCTGCGTTGCGGGGATATAGCCGGAGGAACATTTATAATATGGTTTCCTTTTATGAGACCTATTCTTCATCTGAAATCCTGCAATATGTAGAGCGATTGAACCTCAACAGTTTTGAAAAACAATTATCGCCAAATGAAATTGTGCGGCCAATGACTGGACAAATTGTGCAATCAATGATTGCACAATTTCCCAGCTTTCTTAATTTGACTACTTTG
>JAITQN010000099.1 GCA_031288865.1 Prevotellaceae bacterium | reverse complement strand
CCCAAAGGTGAACATTACTGCCACTGCAAACAATGGCGTTAAGGTGATTTTACACCATTTCAGAAAATTGTTTTTTGTTGTTTTCATATTGCTAAATGTTTTAAAAGTGTTTATTTAATCAGGTTATAATCTTTTGCGCCGAACACTTCCGTAGAGTTCTCGCCCAGCCAGCCGGCTTTGGCGTTTACGCCGGTTTGCACTTTTATAAAGTCGATGTACTGCAAATCGGCGGGTTGGCCGTCGAACCGCACGGCGTTGCTTATCTTAAAATGGTTGGCATTGACACTGGCGTCGTAGTTAATATCGTTGGTGAGGCGGTCGTTGCCGGCGCCTTTGCTGAAGTTGTCGGCATAGCCCCCGTCGAAAGACTCATTGACCCAGTATTGGGGCGTTACCGAAAGTTGGCGCGTATGGTCTTTGAGTCGTGTGCCGCGCAGGGTGTAGGTATCTGTTGTCACCCACAGCGGGTAGTAATAGTCCTGCTGGTGATAGGCGATTAAGTAGTCGATAGTGCCTGCTTTTCCATAGTTGTCGGTCCACGCCACGGGCATTTGCGGGGCACTCGGGCGATAGTAAGTAACCTCATAATCTTGGATGGTTTCGGGCTTTCCGTATTCGCTCCCGCGGAGTTCATACCAAGTGTCGTTGGGCAGGCGGTCGCCGTTTTCGTCCTGCATCACCCACACGACGCCCGGCTCCGACGAGCCTTCAAACGAATTGCCCAGCACCATGAAGTTATAGCCGTCGTCGTTGTCAATGCTGTGGTCGAAGCCCAGCACCACGTATCCGCCGAAGCCGCCCAGCGACACGTAGGCTTCTTGGCGCAGCCTGCCCTCGGCGTATCCCACCGCTTCGGCCATGGTGGTGGCCGTGTAGTATTCGTTCACAAACTGCCCGGGGGCGGGAAGAAACTCATACACTTTGTCCCAGTCGGGGGAACTTGCCGCAGTAGCCGTCCGCTTGTATGTTCCTTCGGGCGCACACACGGCCACCGTGAGGGTTTGCGAGGTCTCGTAGTAGGGGTTTTTCATGGTTACGCTAACGGTGTAGGTGGTGTGCTGCGCCCGGCCGGCGGAGTTAAAAATGTAGAGGGGCTCCGCGCCTGTTTGCACATGGCCGTTATCCGTCCATGTGTATGTGGCGGCGAGGGCGTTGGTAATCGACAGGGGCGTCAGGCCTATGACACGTCCCTGTGCCACGCTGAAGGCGGTGTCTGCGAAGGCCCAGGAGAAGGGCATCTCGGCAGGCGTCTTCACGTAAATGTGGAACGCGATGGAGTCTTTGCCGTCTTCGTTGGCGGTTTTCAGCGCCAGCCGGAAGGTTCCCGTGGCCGGCGACGAGAAGGTGTAGGTTTGCGCGGTGCTCTTCACCTCCGCGTTCACCGTCCACGTGTAGGTGGCCGCGTCGCTGTTGTCAACCACCGGAGCAAAGTTCAGCGGGTAGTCCGTACCGATGGTGTAGCCGTCTTTCGGCACGCCGAGCGTGATCCGGGGCGGCACCAGTTCGGCCACATCTATCCTTATTTCTTCTTCGGCGGCGCCATAGCCGGTTAGCACCTTAAACGCCACAAACACCTGCCCGCTTTCCTTCCCTGCCCGGTACGTCAGGATTTTCTCCGTGCCTATGATCTTACCCTTACCTTCGCCGTCAGTCACCGTCCACGAATACATGGCGTCCTCGTCGTTTTCAACGATTGGCTCGATCGTGATGGTTTTGCCGACCTTCACCGTATAGATGAGCGTTTCGTTGCCGAACGAGATGACAGGCGCCGCCGGCGTCTCTTCTTTTGGGTTCTCCTTCTCGCAGGAAGTTGTCCACAACGCGGCTACGAGCAGCGCTATGGTTGTAATGATTGCTTTTGTCTTCATATTTTGTTTTGGTAAATTAGTATATAAGTACCGATTATTTTATTACATTCATTTTTAATTGCTGTGCAGTTTGCACCGGAAAAAATACATTATGTATCTTTTTCCCCACAGTTTGCATCGGAAAAAATACATTATGTATCTTTTTCCCCACAGTTTGAACAGGAAAATATACATTATGTATCTTTTTCCCCACAGTTTGAACAGGGAAATATACATTATGTATCTTTTCAAAATCCGCTACGCGCGATGCGGCACAAATCCGCATGGCTTCTTTCCATATTTCCAAGTCTTCAAAACGAAACATTTTTTTCATATTTATCTATTTTGTAAGTTTCTGCCGCGTAAACACGATGTGCGCCGGGATGTCGCCGGTGAGCACCTCCCACTTCTTTTTGCCGTCGGGCGAGAAGCAGTAGAGCGTGCCGGGCGTTACATAATCCTTTGCGTCGGTCACCAGAATATCTTTCGTTTCGGGGTGGACGGCAATGCCGTAGGGCACCTCGATCTTCTTGTCCGTTCCGTCGGTGATGAACTTGCGCGTCTCCACTTTTTGGGTTTTCGTGTTCACAATGGCATACGTCACGGTATTGCGACTGGTGTAATGGCTCCATTCCGTACTGTAGACGTAAAGCGAATCGCCGCTCAGCGTCATGTTGGTGTTAGGCAGCAGGGGCAGTGTTTTTATAACGCGGTCGGTTTTCGTGTCGATGATATACGTTTTCGACGGCGTGTCGTAGTAATCGCCGCGCGACGACACCCAGATGTTGCCGTAGTTGTCCAGTTCCAGCCGGTGCAGGTTGATGCCCACGGTGATTTTCTTTATTTCCTTGAATTCGTTCAGGTCGATCACCGACACGGTGTTGTCGTAATTGGGCACGCGGTATCCGCCCGAGTTGGCCACATAGAGCTTGTCGCCGCATACCACCATCTCGTCGGGTTGATAGCCCACCACGCAGGTGTCCGACACGGTGAACGAAATCGTGTCCATTCTGGCCACGTAGCCGAGGCGCGCGTTGGGGTCGATCTCCACCGGCCCGGCATACGAGCTCACGTATGCATATCCCTTGTGGAACACGATATACCGGCAGTTGGGAATACTCACCATCGCGAGGTGTTTAGCGGTGCGCACGTCCATCACTTCCACAAAATGGGAGCAGTTAATCACGGCATACAGCTTGTTGCCGTATATCTGGATGTCGTTGCCCACGTCGCCCAGTTCCTTTACCACGCCCGGGTTGCGCTCGGCGTAAATGTTTTTGTGATATTTGCCGGTTCCGTAGTCGAAATAATCGAGCGTAGCCTTGTTGCTGCCCATGTTGCCCTCATTGAGCAGGAAGAAGCCCGCCACCGGCCCGTCCTCGCCTTCCGTAACCTTCGTGACCGTAGAAGAAATGATTTCCTCCTCCTTGCGGCACGACGAAAAAGCCAGACTAACAAGAATACCGATAAAAAACGCTTTTTTCATTTGCTGTTGCATTTATGTATTTTTTATTTAACTTTGTGCCATTAAAATTCACTGCCATGGAGTCCACTTGTATCAAAAACGCCAAAGTTTCCCCGCTCAACGCCACCGCCCTGTTGGATGATGACGCCGAACAGTTTAATGACGACACCGGGTTGTCCGATGCCGACGAATGGGTAACCGATGCCCACGGTAACGTGTTTGACAAAAACGGCAAGCTTGTCGGATATACATGGGAAGCGGTTCGAGAACGACTAACCAGAAAAATGTCGGAAGCATACGGTGTCGATTTCTTCAAAGTCGATCGCATGAAGGAAGCCGGCTTATTAAAAGAAAAAGACATCACCAATGAATTATTGCTGTCTCCCGAGTTCAAATATGAGCCGTACCCGGGTTTCACACCAACGCCGCCACGGAAGCCGGTCACGAACGACCCCGAATGGGACGCCGCCATGGAGGAAGTGATTGCCGCCCTCGAAAACGACGACAGTGAGATTGATGAAGAACTGGAGCGCGAAATCAAGCGCGCTACTGAAGAGGCCATCGCCAAAATGGTTGCCGAAGACGATTGGGAAGAAGAACTCGAAAATGAATATGTAAGAAGCAAGGCGTAGCTGCGCGTTGCTCCACTCTTTATAGCAACATTATGAAACGATATTTGGTACGCTTCATGCCTGAAGCAGAAATGGATGTAGAAGAGCTTTACAACTGGATAACGTTCGAAGTTCATCAACCCCTTACTGCCAACAGGTACATTACAAGCTTGAACGAAGCTATCCGACACCTTGTCATTTATGCCGACGCCATTGCCTTGAGCCGATATGACTACATCCAATCCCGCTACGGCCCCAACGCCCGGCACATTACCTATAAAAAGATGGCGATTATATACACCATCACCGGCAACACGATGTTCATTAAACGCGTAATAGCAGCCAAACTTATTCGCTAACGCTTTTTTCATAACTCTACCTTTATTATTAGTTTGTAATTCCTGCCCGGCATCGGGTAGCACTGCACCACCTCGTAGGCCTGATTGAGCAGGTTATTGATTTCGGCCGTCAACTGCAACCGCGCTGTGCCGAGTTGAAATTCCCGCGTAACGGCTATGTCGTGCGTGTACCACGACCGCGCATAGTTTT
>JAITQN010000044.1 GCA_031288865.1 Prevotellaceae bacterium | reverse complement strand
GTTAGTACTCCCACAGGTCGCTCTCAAAATTAAATATTTCCTGTTTTTGGCGTTCCGATTCGAGCATGGCCTCTATGCCGTTACGGGTATAGCTGAAAATCTGCCGGTTGTTCTGGTTGTTCGAAATGGCCGTGATATATGACGAAAAGCGGCGCTTTTGGAACAAATCGTCGAACGACACTTGCGTGACCTCGTTTTCTCCCACGTAGCAGGGCGTGTTGGCCAGCACCTTGCGCACATCGGGATAATAAATCCAGAACAGTTGTTTCTTCACCATTTCCGGGGCCATATCCTCGTCTTCGTCGGCGGTCCGGATTTCTTTGGCATACACGCGGATCGGGCAAATGCCGATAATGCGCACGTACATCTGCGAGTGGTGTTTATCGAAGAACCAGTCCTCCTTCACTAAGAGTTCCCGCACTTCGCCCCAGTTAAATTCGCCCCGGATCACCATCGTGGTGTCGCCCGAGCCGTCCAGCTTCGCGCGGGTTTCGGTGCGGTCGGTAATCTCGAAGCGGCCGCGCAGGTCTTCGGGCAGGAGCTCTGTGGTAAACTCGTCGGTGTCGGTGTCATAGGCTTTGATGGCGCCGCTCTGTATGGCCGACACCAGGGCCTGCACAAAGCTTTTGCGCGTCTGCACCACCTGGGTAGGATAATAGAGCGGGTAGTTCAAGCGCTCGCGCAAGTCGAGGACACGCCACACCCTGCGCGACCAGAAGATATCGGCTTCACGCAGCGGCGGATACGGTATCGGCTCCTTGTCCTTCAATATTTCCAACTTTGTAATGCCATCCTGCACGAGGCTTTTCTTGTCCACTTCCAATTTTTGGGCATACCCGGCGAGGGCGAGTATAACGAATGTAAATAAAGCAATTGTCTTTTTCATGATGCTACTTGATTTTTATAGATAAGTCGGCCAGATCGATGGTTTTTCCATCGGGACCAACCGCTTTGATATCGGTAAATGTCACGCGTTGACCCGAGCGCACGCGGTTAATGATTTGTCTTTGCCGGTCGGTAAAGACCGCGCTCTTCGATTCTTCTTCCTCGGTATAGCCGCTTGCATTGGGTGCGAATACAGAGAAGGAAACCACACGAAAGCGAAGGTCGAAGTCGAAGTCACGCGGCATGGCGGCCAGCATACCCTGCGAGGCGACCAGTTCGTTTTTGGTGGCGCTCTTCCCCGTGATGCCGTCCAATTGCGGCGTAGGCGTGGGCAAGTCTTTTACACGGAGCTGGTGGGCGCCCATATTTTTCTCGCCCAGGAATACGGAAATCTCACATATTCGCCCGTTGCCCGGGGTCACTAAAAATTCGTTCCCCTTTCTGACAAACGTTCCGTTTGATATTCTCACGTCGAGCTTGTCTTGCGGGATCCCGGCCGACGAGATGCTAACCGGGTTTTCGATACCACGGTACATCACGTTCATTTTTGTGGGCGACACCACGGTATTGGGCTCCACAACCATATACGAAAGTTGCACGGGGCGGGTGGTTTTCCCGGCCGGGCCTATGAACTCGATACTTCCGCGCATGCTCACCGGGCCCACGTGTTCGGGCACGGCTTTAAATATGATTTTGCCTTTTTCGTTGGCGCGGTAGGTGCGGCCGCCTATCGACAACACAGGGCTTTGCGTGGGGTCGTAGGCCGCAAGGAACAATTCCGCCGAAAATTCGGTGCCCTGGATCACGTAGTTGGAACTGGGAATTACCGCCACGTCGATATCCGAGAATTTGAAGTCGGAGGCGTCGACTTGCCGCATGAGGTGTGAAACCACTTCGTTTTCGCTGTTGTACACGTCCATCTGCATCTTCGAGAGCAGCGCCACCGCCGAGATGAGCGGTACGCCGTCGAACACTGCCACTTCCCACGCCACGACTTCGCCGTCGTTCTTTTCCTGTTTCTCGGGGATATGCAGCATTTCGGTGAGCGAGTGTGCCAGTACGGGGTTTTTATCCTTATTGACCAACGACAGCAGGTAGTCGCAATATTCGTTTATGGCCTTCCGCAGGCCGGGGCCGCGCCCTCTGAACGCCTCCGAGCCCACCATAATCCGGCTGCTGATGTCGGTGTTCGACAGGGCGTCGATGAGGGCGGCGTTCACTTCGCCGTCGACCAGCGCCTCCGAGTCTTCGCCGTCGCCGTCGCGTACCATATCGAATTTAATTTTCCGGATGGCGTCATACAGTTCCTCCGCACGCCGGTGCACGTCTTCTCCCTTGAGCAGCCACGGCTCCACCTTCTCCCTGTTCTCGGCGGCGGCCATGCGGAAGTCCGACAGGTTGTTGCTGTTCTTCTCCTGCACGATGCGGGTATTGTGCTCTATGCCTTTATCAATAACGACAAAGGCGTCCAATACCTCGGCAGACACATTCAGCGCCAACATTGCCGTAAGCACCAAATACATCATATTGATCATTTTCTGCCGGGGGGTGAGCGATCCTCCTGCCATATTCTTAACGTTTTAGGGCAGCATTAACTGCCGAGAGCATTGAACCATAAATATTATTGAGCTCACCGATATTGTTGGTGAGTAATCCCATCTGTGCCGTAAACTGCTGCGATTGCTGCGCCGACTGATTCATGGCGCTCACCAGCTGCCGGCTGCTCGCCGTGTATTGCTGGTGCTCCTGTATATACAGTTCATAGGACGCGTTCACCGCCGCAAGGTGCTTATTGAGCGTTTCCACGTTGGCGTGGGTTTGCTGCCCGCCGGTGTTCACGGTTTGCGCCGCGTAGCCGTAGGCTGCGTTGAGGTCCTGCATCGACTGGTTGAGGACGGCCATGTTGCCGGCCGCCTGCTCAATGCCACCCACAAAGGTGTTCGACGCATTGGCTATCGTGGTGAGGGCGTTGAGGCTGTTCACCGCCTTGGAGAATTTGCCGACACTGTCCTTTAGCCCATCGGCCATGGACGGATCGATGTTAAGATCGCCGCCGGCAATCCTTGCCCTGCCGCCACTGCCACTGTCACCGCCGCTACCCTCACCGCCTTCTTCAAGCAGCTCGGGATATACATTTTCCCATCCATATTCTTTAGGCAGGGGGTCAAAAGCAGAGAAAAGAAAGATCACAAACTCCGTAAGCATCCCCACGCTAAGCATATAGGTAGCGCCCGGCCAGTGTTCCAGTTTGAACAGTGCGCCGACAATAACCAATGCCGCACCAATACCGTAGAGTTTAGCGATGAATTTTTTCCAGCCTCTGGAATGAAGGAATGAAGCCATATCGTTCGTTTTAATTAGACATTAACGTGATCCCATATAGTCGCGTACGCACCGGAAGCCGATGAACGAGCGGGCGGAGTCCTGGTATTCGAACGTACGCACGCCGCATTGTAAAAAGTAGGCAATATCTTTCCACGATCCGCCGCGGATGGCTTTCCGTTTTTTCACGGCGGGGTCGGTAGCCTTGGCGTTATAGGTATAGCTCGGCACCATGTCGTGGTAAAAGCTGTAGGCGTTTTCGTCATACGCGTTGGCTGTCCATTCGGCCACATTGCCGGCCATGTCATACAGGCCGAAATCGTTGGGGTCGTAGGAGCCTACCGGTACCGTCCGCACGCCCCCGTCGAGGCTGTATTTCCCCCGCTGCGGCTTGAAATTGGCTAAGTAGCAGCCTTCCTTGTTGGTGGTATAGGGGCCGCCCCATGGGTAGAGTTGTCCCTGCAGGCCTCCGCGCGAGGCGTATTCCCATTCCACCTCACTGGGCAAACGGTAGCCGTGGCCGCCCTTAAGATACTTGTTGCGCGAATTTTCCATGATGTCCGTGCGCCAGCGGCAGAACGCGCTGGCCTGCTTCCAGGTCACGCCCACCACCGGATAGTCGTTATAGGCCGGATGCCAGAAATAACGGGTGGCAAACGGGTCGTTATACGAATAAATAAAGTCGCGTATCCAGCATAACGTGTCGGGATATATCAGGGTGCGGTCGCGTACAATGAAGGAACTGCGGTTTTTCACATCCTCCACTTCGCCACTGGCATTAATAATGGTGCCGACGTAGCGTTGCTGGTCATAATCATAGCGTGTTTTGGCCGCCTGGTATACATCGATCCATGCATATTCATACACCAGCCGGCGCACATCCACTTCACGGCGGCCGAGCAGCGCCTCTTCCACCGAATAATTCATGGAGTTAAGGATCTCCTGTTGCTCCTCATCCCTGTAGTTGATGCGCGCCCTCCAGTTCAGTTGCGGCTGCTCCTCCTCTGTCGCCGACTCATTTTCGATCACAAACTGCTCAAACTGCTCTGACAGCAAACGGCGAGATGTAGAGTCCTTTACATAGTTTACGAATTGGCGGTATTCGAAATTGGTAATTTCCGTCTGGTCCATCCAAAATGCGTCTATCGTAATGGTTTTCACGCTGGCGTTCAGCGCTTGCGTAATATCCTGGTCGTTCATACCTAACAGGAAGGACCCGGAAGGGATATACACCATGCCCGGAGGCGGCATTTCCACATAACGTAACGCCCGGCCTTTTGTTCCCCGTTGCAGACTGCCTCCGTATCCCGGATCATAAGCCCCGCAATCCCACAGAAGCAATGCACTTGAAAGTAAAATGACGAACTTCTTCATAATATTTTGTTTTCTCATTATATCTCATTATAAATATCTAATACTTTTATATCGCTGTGTTCCCTTAGGCACCGTTAAAGAGAAGGAGTAGCTGACGGTAAGTTCATGACATCCTCCGCTGAACCGGTTGACGGCCGAAGTAAAGAAATCATACGCGTACACGACCTCCACGCCGTTAAGTATGTTCATGCCCACCATGCCGGTAATCGCCTGCCTCCACCGGTGCCCCACTCCCAGCAAATACTTTGTGCCGTATCGCGCCGCCGCATCAATCCGCCAGCTTGTTTGGGCGAAGTCCGTCACCATGCTGAACATGGGCGTTATCGACCATTGGCTCCCGGCGAACGGGTAGCGGTAGCCGGCGTAAAGGTAGCACGTTTGCCTGTATTGGGCGATGCGCTCTTTTCCCAGTGTGGGTGCGGTAAGATGCTTACACGCTATTCCGCCGAACCAGGTGCTGCTGTGATACGCTACGCCCGCGTTCATGTCGAAACTCAAGGCTGCTTCCTCACGGGCAGGCACCGCCTGGTCGGAGGCGCCGCCGTCGGGCAGGCGCCAACTGTTTCCGGCGTACCAACTGCTCAACATGCCCATCTCTATTCCTATGCCCAACGTGCCCTGGAACAGCGGCCTGCGGTATGCGTAGGCCGCATTAAAGCCCGGCGCGCGCAAGGAACCCGCCACATCATTATGTAACGTAATGCCTATTCCACTCGATATACCAAACAACGTTACCGGCCCGTGCAGGCTGAGCACATTGACTACGGGCGAACCCTCGAAAGCCATCAGCTCCAGCCTGTTGGCCATAGTAGCACAGAATAACCGCTCCGTCGTATTTCCTACCTCTCCCGGATTGGTAAATACCCTGTTCAGAAAACCCAAGCTAAACTGCGGATCCTGCTGAGCCTTTGCAGTGAAACACAATAACATCGCCACGCCCCACAGTCCTTTTTTCAAATTAGCCATTTACGGTTTTCTTCTGCTAATAACTCACAAAGTTAAAAAAAATAATCAAACAACATACATTTTTGACATATTATTTTTTAATAATTTAGCTTTTGATAATGCCACAACCAGCGTAAAGGGATTTCGCCCCGGCAGGCTGTATCATAATCGGATGGCAGGCAGGAGATCCATTGCGCGGCCGTTTTCGCCACCGGTATTTTCATCCACCAGCGGCCGGTGGTCAGGCTATTCAGGAAATGCAAGGCCTGCCCCTGTTTGCCCATGTCTACCACAATTTCCTTAAATTCGGGCCGGCCGGCCACGCCCGGTTCGACATTTTCATAAACCCGCCCGGCAGCGCCCTCGGCCACGTGCCAGAGCAACTGGGCTGCAAGCTGCGCCATACGCGCGGACGCCCACAGGCAGGATTTGTATCCGAAAAGGAACAGCGCCCTGGCGCGGTTCGATACGCCTATGTAATGTCCCAATTGACAGGCTTCTTCCGCATACAGTCCATTGGGGCCGGGGTGTGCCGTGGACGGGGCGTCGGACGCCCGCACCGCGCTGAGGTCGAACCACACGTATTCGGCGTCGCGCAGCAGGGGCTCGGCCGCTTCCGGGTCCCGGCGGAACGCGCCGAGGCGCAGCGTCTCAAAATAGCGGTTGTTCAACGCTTCCATCATCGGCGCCGGTGTAAGATAGGCCTGGAGCGCCAATGCCGAAAAACCGGTTAATGCGGTATTTTGCAAGAGCTTGCGCATATATGGAATCTCGAAGGAAACCGACGGCGCGATCACCGCCACCGGCGCAGGCACAGTAAGTATATTGCCCGGCGCGGCGCCCAGCACCACCGCAAACACGCCGCGGCCGGCACACATATCCAGCATTTCGGGGAGCGACGACGGACGACACGAGGCATAAGCTATTGTCTGCGCCCGGTGGGTGCACAACCGCTTAAACGCCCGCCACACCGCACGGCTGCCCGTGTCGATAATCGCGAGCTGTGCGGTAGACAAAGCCTGTGCAAAGTGATGCGCCATTCCGTTTATTTTTTCTTCGTGGTTGTTTTCTTTGCCGGCGTTTTCCTCACTGCTGTTTTCTTTACTGTGGCTGCGGCCTTTGCTTTGGCTTTGGGTTTTCCCTCGACGGCCTGTTTGGCCTGCTGCGCCGCAATAATCTCTTTACACGTTTCCAGCGTCAACGCGGCGGGGTCGCTGCCTTTCGGGATGCGGAAGTTCGCGCCGGCGTGCGCCAGGTAAGGGCCGAAACGGCCGTTCAGCACCTGTATGTCGTCTTTTTCAAATACCAGGATGGTCTTTTCGCGCTCCTTTTTGCGTTTTTCCTCGATCAGCTCAATGGCGCGGTCGAGCTCCACCGTGTAGGGGCTGTCTTCTTTCTTCAGCGACACAAAACTTTTGCCGTGGCGGATATACGGGCCGAAACGGCCTACCGCCGCCACCACTTCTGCGCCTTCATAGTGCCCGATGGGGCGCGGCAACTCAAACAGCTTTAACGCTTCTTCGAGGGTAATGGATTCTATTAACTGTCCTTTTTGAAGGCTCGCGAACTGCTTCTTCTCGTCGTCGCTGTCGCCGATTTGGGCGATCGGGCCATACCGGCCGATACGTACCGACACCGGTTTGCCGCTCTTCGGGTCGACACCCAGCACCCGTTCCGCATTGGTGGGGCGCGACACTTCCATTGTATTCTCCACCTCCTTGTGGAACGGTTTGTAGAACTGCTTCAGCATGTTGTTCCACACCAGCTTCCCCTCTGCGATTTCGTCAAATCCCTCCTCCACCTTGGCGGTAAAGCCGTAGTCGAGGATATCCTTAAAGTGTTCCACCAGAAAATCGTTCACCACCATGCCGATGTCGCTGGGGAACAGCTTTGACTTTTCGGCGCCGGTGTTTTCGGTTAATATTTTTTTCGCGATGTGGCCTTTGGCCAATGCGAGCTGTGTGTACTTGCGCTCGACGCCCGGCCGGTCTTCTTTCATCACATAGCCACGCTGGATGATGGTGGAGATGGTGGGCGCGTAGGTAGACGGGCGGCCAATGCCCAGCTCTTCCAGTTTCTTCACGAGGCTGGCCTCGGTGTAGCGCGGCGGACGCTGTGCGAACCGCTCGGTGGCCGCGATTTCCCTGGCCGTCAACGCCTGTTTTTCCTTCAACGGAGGCAGCAGGCCGCTATCGTGCTTCTCCTCATTGTCGTCGTCGCTGGTTTCCATATACACTTTGAGAAAACCGTCGAACAGGATGACCTCGCCGGTAGCCTGAAACGTCTGCGGCGCCGTAGACACCGTAATGTCCACAGTGGTTTTTTCGAGTTGCGCGTCGGCCATTTGCGAAGCGATGGTGCGCTTCCAGATCAAGTCGTAGAGCTTCTTTTCCTGCGCCGAGCCGTTGATTTCGGTATTCTCCATGTAGGTGGGGCGAATGGCCTCGTGGGCCTCCTGCGCACCTTTCGACTTGGTGGCATATTGGCGCGTTTTGCAATAGTTGGCGCCGAATATCCCTTCAATCGCCTTGTGCGCCGCCCCCAGCGCCAACGTCGAGAGGTTGGTGGAGTCGGTACGCATATAAGTAATCAGCCCAGCTTCATACAGCCGCTGCGCAATGCTCATAGTTTGGCTCACCGAGAAACCGAAGCGGCGCGACGCCTCCTGCTGCAAGGTAGACGTAGTGAACGGCGCGGCCGGTGATTTCTTGGCGGGCTTCTTTTCAATAGCGCGTATCGTAAAATCGGCCTCCACACATTTTTCCAAAAAGGCCTGCGCCTGCTTTTCCGTGGCAAAGCGTTCGTTCAGGTCGGCTTTTAACGTGAATTTCTCTTCCTTGGCGACCGGCTCAAACAAGGCATTCACACGGTAGGACGACGTGGTGTTAAAGGCCATCACCTCCCGCTCGCGCTCCACAATGAGGCGCACCGCCACCGACTGCACGCGCCCCGCCGACAGGGACGGCTTCACCTTCTTCCATAAAATAGGCGACACCTCAAACCCCACCAGCCGGTCGAGCACCCGCCGCGCCTGCTGGGCATTTACCAGGTTCATGTCCACCGCCCGCGGGTTCGCCACCGCCTCTATGATGGCGTTTTTCGTAATTTCATGAAAAACAATACGTTTCGTATTTTTCGGGTCGAGGTTGAGCACTTCCTGCAAGTGCCACGCAATGGCCTCTCCCTCACGGTCCTCATCGGACGCCAGCCACACCGTGCTCGATTTCCCGGCCAGCTTCTTCAACTCCTCCACCACCTTCACCTTGTCATCCGATATTTGGTAGTCAGGACTAAAATCACCTTCGATATCGATGCCCATCCCCTGCTTTTTAGACAAATCGCGGACGTGACCGTAGCTCGATTTTACCTGAAAATCTTTCCCTAAAAACTTCTCAATGGTCTTTGCTTTTGCGGGCGACTCTACAATAACCAAATTTTCCTGCATAATATTGAAGTTATTTTTGTAAATAAAAAATGCAAAGTAAATCATAAAATAAGGTATAATCCAAATTTTTTTTGTTATTTTGCATTTTTTAAGACTATTTTTTATGACTCTCAAGCTCCCGAAAATAAAGAACCGGAAGCGCTTTAACTTTCTTTTTATAAGTGTTACATCGCTGCCTTTCATCATTTTAGCAATAGCACTGTTCGGGGTCGGGAACTTTGAATTTATCCCTTCTTTCGAGGAACTGGAAAATCCGAAAACAAATATCGCGACGGAAATCATTTCGAGCGACGGGGTGCTCTTAGGTACGTTTCACATTGAAAACCGCTCTTTTACTCCCTATGAGGAGTTGTCGGCGAACTTAGTTTACGCGCTGATTGCCACGGAGGACATCCGTTTCTTCGACCATTCGGGCATTGATTTTCACAGCCTGGCGCGGGTGCTGGTAAAAACGATCCTCGGCGGCGACCGCAGTTCGGGCGGAGGAAGCACCATCTCGCAACAATTGGCCAAAAACCTGTTTCCGCGCGACACGACCATCAACCGCTCCAGCCTCTTGTCCATACCCAAGCTCGCCGTCGCAAAGATGAAGGAGTGGATCACGGCCGTGAAGCTGGAGCGCAACTACACCAAAGAGGAGATCATCGCCATGTATTTCAACACGGTGCCCTACGGCAGCAATGCGTTCGGCATCCGTTCGGCGGCGGCCACGTTTTTCGGGAAACTGCCGTCGCAGCTTACCCTCGAAGAGGCCGCGCTGCTGGTGGGCGTGATCAACGCACCGTCGCGCTACAGCCCGGTGCGCAACCCCGAACGCGCCACGCGGCGCAGGAACCACGTGCTGTCGCAAATGCACAAATACGGGTTCATCGACCAGGAATACTGCGCGTCCATCTCGGCGCTGCCGATACGGCTCACCTACATGCAACAAGACCAAAACGCCGGCCCCGCGCCGTATTTCAGGGAAATGCTGCGCCGCACGCTCAACGCGTCGGAGCCCCGCGCAGAACGGTATATCAACCGGAGGGATTACCTGGCCGACTATAAACAATGGACAGAAGACCCCCTGCAGGGCTGGATACGCAAAAACCCCAAACCCGACGGCACCTATTACGATATCGACCGCGACGGGCTGAAAATCCATACCACCATTCATTCAAAAATGCAGCAGTATGCCGAAGACGCGGTGACCACGCACCTGCGCACCGACCTGCAGCCGCTGTTCGGCAGCGAAGTGCGCACGCGCAACGCGCCGCCATTTTCCGACGATCTGACGCCCGAAGAGGTGGAGTTCATCATAAAACAGGCCAAACGCTGGAGCGACCGCCACTACCGCATGAAAGAGGCCGGCGCCACCGAACAGGAAATAGAAAAAGCGTTCCAAACAAAAACAAAAATGACCGTATTCTCCTGGCGCAAGGGCGCTATCGATACGGTGATGACGCCCATAGACTCCATCCTGTACTACAAATCCATACTGCGCGCCGCTTTCATGGCAATGGACGTACACACGGGCGAGGTGCGCGCCTACGTGGGCGGGCCGAACTACCGCTATTTCAAATACGACAACATCTCGCAGGGACGACGGCAAGTGGGCTCCACCATCAAGCCGTTCCTCTACACGCTGGCCATGCAGGAAGGCTTCACCCCCTGCGACCGCACGCTCAACGTGTCGCAAACCTTTATCGTGGGCGACTCCTCGTGGACGCCGGCCAGCACCGACCGACCGGAATGGATCGGGAAAAACGTAACCCTGAAGTGGGGATTGACCAAAAGCAGCAACAACATCTCGGCCTACCTGATGAAACAGCTCGGGCCGAACGCCCTGGTGGACATGTGCCACAAGCTGGGCATCAAAAGCTACCTCAACCCGGTGGTGTCGCTCTGCCTCGGCCCGGCCGACCTGTACGTGTCGGAAATGGTTGGCGCTTACCAGACTTACGGCAACAAGGGCATACACACCGAACCGCTCTACGTGACCCGCATCGAGGACAAAAACGGGAACGTGCTGGCCACCTTCCATCCGCGCCGGAAGGAAAGCATCAGCGACCGCACGGCCTACCTCATGATTAACCTGCTGCAGGGCGTGGTGAACGAAGGAACGGCTTACCGGCTGCGCAGTCGCTACTTCCCGGAGGGCGAACTGGCCGGGAAAACGGGAACCTCCAACAACCAGTCCGACGGCTGGTTCATAGGGCTCGTGCCCAAATTGGCGGCCGGCGCGTGGGTGGGCGCCGAAGACCGCAGCGTGCACTTTGAAAGCCTCGCCTTAGGCAGCGGCGCCAACACGGCGCTGCCCATCTGGGGCCTCTTCATGCAAAAGGTGCTGGCCGACCCCACCCTCAACATCAGCACCACCGACACATTCGAGGCGCCGCCCGGCATGAACGTCAACCTCAACTGCGACGGCAGCGACAACGAAATACAAGGCGCCAGCGTCGTCCGCGACGACTTCTTTTAATAGGTATAATATGTGATATATTAAAAATTATACCTATATTTGCGGTATAAATTGCAATATTTCTTATGTTAAATCAATTCAACATCCTATCCCTTACCAATAAGCAAATACTGGAGGAAACAGGCGCTTCTATCAAGGCAAAGCGTATAAACATGCAGTTAACCCAGAAAGAGTTGGCCGTCAAGGCAGGAATTAGCGTATATACCATCAGCAGGGCGGAAAGCGGGAAAACTATTTCTTTGGAAACGTTTGTGGCCATTTTGCGCGTTTTATCCAAATTACACGACTTATATCATTTTTTCCTGCGCCCGGAGCCCATAGCCCCGGACATCATTTTTAAATTACAAAACAGCAGCCCCAAGCGCGTAAAAAAGTCGAAGAAAAGATGAAGAACGTTTCGGCAGCAGAAGTCAGGCTCTGGGGAGCATTGGTGGGAACGTTATACTACGACCCGGAACAGGCATCGGCAAGGAGCATGAACTTTTTACGAAAAATTCCTTTAATTACAATACAATGTAAAGGATTATTTGTATCTTTGTTCCTCTAAATAGTAAATTTGACTTAATAGGTCAAATTGGAACATACGGTAAACGGCTAATATCAAGCATAAAAGCGTACTGTAAAAAAGTGCGGAGTAAGAAAAAGGGGAAGGATAATATAGAAAAAAATAAAAATTATTTAAAAAAAGGCTCGTACACAACGCATAACGGGTATAAAAAAATGATGAAAAAGGGGAAGAAAAATATTATTTAGGGTAGAAAACCCCCATAAAATGGTGCAAAAAAAAGTAATTTTCTTTTTTGAAAATTACGTAATTTTTTGATTATTACGTTTATAAATTATCGATTTGACCTATTAAGTCAAAATAAAAATTAATCAACAAACTTAAAAATACACCTTATGAAAACATAAACCAATCTTTAGCGGCTATCACGGCCAGACTGTGATCAATCACAGCACAAAATTAAACACATCGATCTAATCTTTAATCTTTTTTAACTATGAACCGACTTAAGAAAATACATTTATTTTTATCACTAGGTCTATTTCTGTTGCCAATCGTTTCCCATGCCCAAACCTCCATCACCGGTACGATTACGGAAAATGACGGCACGCCGCTTACGGGCGCCAGTGTTATAGTGAAAGGAACCACCAAAAGTGTGGCCGCAGACATAAACGGCAAATTCACATTAAGCGAGATGACCCCCGGCCAGGTATTACAGATCTCCTACCTCGGCTACGACACAAAAGAAATACGCCTGGGCAATGAAACCGTTCTCCACATTGTACTTAATAACGCGACCATCGCGTTAGAGCAGGTGGTGGTGACAGCCCTTGGTATTACGCGCAAAGCCAAAGCATTGGGATATGCCATCGCAGAAGTAAAAGGGGCAGACGTATCGGCAGGACGCGACATGAATGCCATATCCTCGCTGTCCGGCAAAGTGGCAGGTGTAGATATTTCGACCACCAGCGCCGGTCCTTCAGGATCCACGCGGGTAATTATACGGGGTAACTCGCAGCTGTCGGGATCCAACTTGCCGCTTTATGTAATTGA
>JAITQN010000033.1 GCA_031288865.1 Prevotellaceae bacterium | reverse complement strand
TTGGTATTGATACTATTGACTTACAGACCCTCGTTTTTTTTATTCTTACCCTTATTCATACCCTCGATATTTTTTATAATCCACTGATAATTTTTTCAATCTACTCAATTTTCCTCAATTTCGATATTTTTATTCCTCCCCTTTTTCTTACCCTTTGCAATTTTTTCCTTCTGAAACCCGCGCCCTGCCTCACTTCGATTTGACTGGATTAGTCAATTCGATACATATTGCGACGGGTCAATCAATATACTCGTTTGGTGTCCCGGAACGTCGCGGACACGAATCGATATACTCGTTTGGTGCCCCGGAACGTCGCGGACACGAACCAATATACTCGTTTGGTGTCCCGGAACGTCGCGGACACGAATCAATATACTCGTTTGGTGTCCCGGAACGTCGCGGACACGAATCACGCTATAGGTTTCATGTACACTTCTGCTTCGTCAAACTACAGCGGTAGCTACCGTAACGATGGCTTACAAGTAAGATGTGTTAAATAGCACAAAGTCATACAATCCGTTCTTACCACGCCACCCCACGCTTTTACAGAGTAGCGTTGCGGCGTGGGGAAACCGAGCGGGGGCTGCTATGGACAGCCGGCAGTAGGCACTCGGCAAGCGTGGAACGCGGACAACAGATGTTTCTACGCGCCCGCTGCGCGGGCTTGGTCGACATGACGAAACAACAATAATAATGGTAATTGGATTGTGTCGCAAAGGGAGCGGCAGCCCGGAAACGGGCGGCCGCTCTTGCGTATCCCCCGCCCGGCGGAGGTGCCCGGAGCCGGGGGTGGATTGTCCGCAGGGAACCCGATTTTCCCGGTAATCCGGCAAAAAGACGTACGACTTTTCGTCAAAGACGCCCAACTTTTGGCAAAAGATGCCCAATTTTCGGCAAAAGTTACATAATTTTTCGGCAAAGACACATGTCTTTTGCCAATCTATGTTAATGGACAAGGCAAAAATTTTTGGAACTTCGAAAAAAAGTCTTAACTTTGAGAGTCAAATTTTTAAAACACCTGTTTTAACCTAATAAAGTATGAAGACTTATACAACCGATCACATCCGTAATGTGGTGCTGCTGGGCGGAACACGCTCGGGGAAAACCACGCTGGCCGAAGCCATGCTATTCGAAGGGAAAGTCATTGACCGTCGGGGGACGGTCGAAGCTAAAACAACCGTGAGCGACAGCACGGAAATAGAGCAGCTGTATCAGCGCTCTATCTATTCCACGCTGCTGTACACGGAATTTATGGATCGCAAGTTGAATGTGATCGACACGCCGGGCTCCGACGATTTCGTGGGCGGCGTGATCTCGGCATTCAAGGTGGCCGATACGGGACTGATGCTCGTCAACGCGCAACAGGGCGTGGAAGTGGGCACCGACATCTTTGCCCGCTATGCCGAACGCCACAACAAGCCGTTGATTTTAGCCGTGAACCAGCTCGACGCCGAAAAAGCAAACTGGGACGATACCCTCGAAAGCATGAAGCAAACGTTCGGCAACAAAATGGTGCTGGTGCAGTATCCCGTGAATCCGGGCGTATCGTTCAATGCATTCGTCGATGTGCTCACCATGAAAATGTACCGCTTCAAAGACGACAACGGTACCCGCGAAGACCTGCCCATTCCTGCCGAGGAACAGGAACGCGCCAACGAGCTGCACAAAATATTGATAGAAGTGGCCGCCGAACACGATGAAAAACTGATGGAATTATTTTTCGATAAGGGAGTGCTGACGGAAGACGAAATCCGGGCGGGCTTGCGTGCAGGCCTTGTCCACCGCCAGGTGCTGCCGGTGTTCTGCGTGTCGGGAAAGAAAGACATCGGGGTGAAGCGGCTCATGGAATTTATTATCAATGTGGCGCCGTCGCCCGAAAAAGCGCGTGACTATAAAACGGTGAACGACGAGGTGGTGCCTACCGATATTGCCGGTGCGCCGTCTGTTTTTATTTTCAAAACGGCGCTGGAACAACACTTGGGCGAGGTGTCGTATTTCCGGGTGATGTCGGGGAAAATTACGGAAGGCATGGATTTGGTGAACGCCGCCAACGGCACCAAAGAACGCCTTGCGGCGATATACGCCGTGGCCGGAAAGAAACGCGAAAAGGTCACCGAAATGGAAGCCGGTGACATCGGCTGTACGGTGAAACTGAAAAATACCAAGACCAACCAAACGCTCAATGGCGGCGGAAAAGAATGGCAGTTCCACACCATCAAGTTTCCGCCCGCGAAATACCGCATTGCCATTAAGGCGAAGGTGGAAAAGGACGATGAGAAACTCGGCGAAATACTTAACCGCGCCCACGCCGAAGACCCCACTATCCTGGTGGAATATTCAAAGGAACTCAAACAAATAATTGTGAGCGGGCAGGGCGAGCACCATATCAATATCCTGAAATGGCAGTTGAACAACGTGCATAAAATCGAGGTAGACCTGCTATCGCCGCGCATTCCTTACCGCGAAACCATTACTAAAATCGCTGCGGCCGACTACCGTCACAAGAAACAATCGGGCGGCGCCGGACAGTTCGGCGAAGTGCACCTGCTCATCGAGCCCTACATAGAGGGCGCTCCGGAGAACAATCGCTTTAAAATCGAAGGACAGGACAAGGTGTTAAACCTGAAAGGGAAGGAAGAATACGACCTCGACTGGGGCGGGAAGTTGATTTATTATAACTGTATTGTGGGCGGCGCCATCGACGCGCGCTTCATGCCCGCCATCCTGAAAGGGATTATGGAAAAAATGGAGGAGGGGCCGCTCACCGGCTCGTATGCCCGCGACATTAAAGTATATGTGTATGACGGCAAAATGCACCCCGTCGATTCCAACGAAATTTCGTTCAAGCTGGCGGGGCGCAATGCGTTTAAGGACGCTTTCAAGAAGGCCGGGCCGAAAATCATGGAGCCGGTTTACAACGTAGAGGTGCTGGTGCCCGCCGACGCCATGGGCGACGTGATGAGCGACCTGCAAAATCGCCGCGCCGTGATTGAAGGCATGAGCAGCGAAAAAGGGTTTGAGGCGCTCCGCGCTCGTGTGCCGCTTGCCGAAATGAATAAATATTCCACTACGCTGAGTTCGCTTTCGTCGGGACGCGCCACGTTTACCATGACATTTGCCGAATACCAGCAGGTGCCGGCCGAAGTGCAGGAAAAACTGCTGAAAGAATACGAAGCGCAGGAAAAAGACGAATAGTCCATAAAAATAGGACAGATATGAAGCGTATAGTGTTTTTTATGTTATTGGCCGTTGTGGTGGGCGGCGTGTCGGGCGGCTGGTGTGCGCGGTATGCCGTGGCGCAGGAGAAGCAAAAAATGCTGGAGGGAAAACGTGAATTTCCGATGACGAACAGTCGCCGGGCGGTTGTCAATCCGTCGGCGTGGCCCGACTTCACGTATGCCGCCGAGCGTTCGGTAGAGGCCGTAGTGCACGTGTCCGTGTACCAGCGCAACACTTTTTTTGAATATTTCTTCGGGCACCCCATACGGAGGTATGAAGGCGTGCAGGCAGGCACCGGCTCCGGCGTGATCCTGACCACCGACGGCTACATTGTGACCAACAACCATGTGATCGAAAATGCCAATGAAATTCAAGTTACGCTATATGACAAGCGCACCTTGCCGGCACGGTTGGTAGGCACCGACCCTGCCACCGACATTGCGGTGCTGAAGGTGGAAGCCGGCGATTTGCCGTTTCTTCCGTTCGGAAACTCCGATTCGTTGCGCTTGGGCGAATGGGTGCTGGCGATTGGGAATCCGTATAATTTGAACTCTACCATAACCGCAGGGATTGTGAGCGCCAAAGGCCGGAAAATGCTGTCGCCCGACGGCCGCTATAAGATTGAGTCGTTTATCCAGACCGATGCGGCGGTGAATCCCGGCAACAGCGGCGGCGCCCTGGTGAACACACGCGGCGAGCTGGTAGGGATTAACACGGCCATTGCTTCGCCCACAGGCTCGTTTTCGGGCTATTCATTTGCCGTGCCCACCACTATTGTGCAAAAGGTGGTGGAGGATATTGTTCAGCATGGCACCGTGCAGCGCGCCATGCTCGGCATTATGATGACCGATGTGACCGATGCCATAGCCGGAAAGTTGAAATTGAAAAACCGCGATGGGGTAGTCGTAGCCCAGGTTATTGCGGGCAGTGTGGCCGGAAAGGCCGGCATAAAACAGGGCGACGTCATTACGTCTATTAATGGCGTGGTGGTAAAAAACACGTCGGTTGTGCAGGAGCAGATGTCGCGCTACCGCCCGAACGAGCAGATCGAAATCGTGATCATACGCGACGGCAAGGAACGGCACTTCAATGTGGTGCTATAAGAAATC
>JAITQN010000167.1 GCA_031288865.1 Prevotellaceae bacterium | reverse complement strand
ATACAAAAAGACGCCTTGTCGTCACTCCTCATGGGCATGAAAAGTTCGCGCGGCATGATGGTCATCACGACCAAAAAGCCGCAAACAACCGGATTCCAACTCTCTTTCACGGCGCGATACGGTGTTGAACGGCCGTTGAATATACCCAACCCGCTGCCGGCTTACCAGTATGCATATTTATTGAACGAAGCGTTGCAGAACGACGGCAAAGCGGCGGCTTATACCGCTGCCGACTTCAACGCATATCGCAACCATACGTCGCCGGTCACGCATCCCGACATCAACTGGTATGACCGGATATTAAAAAAACAGTCGGCCGTTCAACAATATACCCTGAGCGCATCGGGCGGGGGAGACATTGCCCAATACTTTGTCAGTTTGGGCTATATGAATCAGGAAGGCCTCTTCCGCACCATTTCCGGCAGCCCTTACAATACCAATCAGGGTTATTCGCGCTATTTGATTACCTCCAAGGTGAATGTGAACGTAACGGAAGACTTTCGCGTCGGGCTCTCGCTGATTGGCCGTATCGAAGACGGCAACCAGCCGGGCGCCGGCACAAATTCAATTTTAAGCAACCTGTACAATACGCCCAACAATGCCTATCCGGAGTATAATCCGAACAACTCTTTCGGCGGGTCGATTTCCTTCCCGGCCAACTTATGGGCGCAAACCATTCAATCGGGTTATATCAGCGATAATACCCGCGATGCGGTGGCCAACCTCACCTTAAATTACGATATGAATAAATTAGTAAGGGGGCTGTCGGTTAAAGCCATTGGAAACGTTTCGTCGCAAAGCCGTTCCGCCCTGAATCGCAGCAAAGAGGTAGGCGTTTATCAATACAAGCCGGGAAAGGACGGCGAAGAGCCTTCATATACCGCATTCGGAACCACCCGTTCGCAATCCAACAATTTTATCCCGGTGTCCAATTATCAGTACATGTATGGGCAAATCGGGGTGGATTACGAGCGTAGATTCGGCGTTCACGGCTTTGGCGCCGGCGTTTTTGCCGATATCAAGCAAATCACTTCCAATTACAACCTGCCCGACAAGCCGGCTAATCTTTACGGGAAAGTAAATTATGATTATGCCGGAAAATACTTTGCAGAGGCCGCTATCGACCGCAGCTACTACAACGGTTATGCGCCCGGCAAACGATGGGGCACATTCTATGCTTTCGGGCTGGGCTGGATGGTGAACCGTGAGAACTTTCTGGCGGATATAAGCTGGTTGAACCAATGGAAAATCCGGGGTACGTTCGGTGAAACGGGCGAGGGCATCGACAACAGCGGTTATTATACATGGAGGCAATCTTATACCGAAAACGGCGTCGTATTCTATCCTCAAGGCACGGAGCGCTCACTGGTCGATCTGGTGTATGAAGTAAGTACCACCCTGGCCAATCCTAACCTCACGTATGAAAAAGGCCGGAAATTGAATGCCGGGACGGATATCGCCTTATTCTCCAACCGCCTTTCATTCACCGCCGATTATTATTACGATTATTATTATGATGTGCTAACCAGCCGGGGCAAAAGCATCGAATTGATCGGCCAGTTATATCCTGCCGAAAATATCGCAGAACTATCGTCTCACGGGCTGGAGCTGTCTGCGGCCTACAAAGACCGTATCGGCGATTTCAAATACGCACTGGCTGTAAACTGGACGCAAGAGGACATCCGCATCGATTATATGGATGAACAGGAAATCCGCGACGCAAAAGGGAATTTAGTAGAGGCTTACCGGCGCACGGGAAAATCGACCGGCGCTATTTTCGGTTTGAAAGCCGACGGGTTTTTCTCTTCGCTCGAAGAAATCGACAAAGCCCCGATTGTAGCGGGATACGACCGCAAGAACTTAGTGCCGGGCGACGTGAAATACGTGGACATGAACAACGACGGCGTGATAGACCAGTATGACCAGGTACTGATTGGCGGAGGTAAACCATGGACATATTTCGGCCTCGATATCGTGTTGGAATATCGCGGCTGGGAATTGTCGGCCTTGATTCAAGGCGTTTACAATAATGATTTTTATTACGGAGACGCCACCTACAATGCCGGTTTTCAAGGTGTGAGCCAAGGTTTTGGCCAGGCTTACGAAAATATGATGAACCGCTGGACGCCTGAAACGGCCGAAACGGCTACGCTACCCCGCCTCACGGCCGGCGGCAATTCCTATAATTTGAATCCTGCTTACCTTGCCACCTCGCTATGGGTTCACTCGGGTAATTACATCCGCTTGAAAAATCTCTCATTGGCTTATACGCTGCCCGAAAAATTTACGAAAGCCTGGATGGGTGGCCTGAAAGTCAAACTGTTTGTGGCCGGGCAAAACCTGCTTACAAAGGCGGCTTGCAGCGAATTTGACCCCGAAGTGGTTGACTTCCGCAGTTATCCCCAAACAAGAGGCTTTAATATGGGTATTAACGTCAAATTTTAAATACGCAACCAATATGAAAAGTATAAAATATAGTACAATTATCGGATGTCTTTTCGTTCTGGCGACAACTTCCTGCGATGAATACGAAGCGGTGCCGATCGAACGGTTTACCGACGATTATGTGTTTTCTACCACCGACTCGCTGGGTAGAAACGCCGAGAAATACCTGAATGCCATTTATTATGCCTTACAGAACGGGCACAACTGCGTAGGGGGCGATTATTTGGATGCCGCCTCCGACGACGCCATCTCGTCGGCAATTTCCGAAAATGATATTCAACGGCTGGCGGGTGGGCAATATACGGCTGCCAACCGCGTAGGCGCCGGCAGGAATGTGCCCAACCGTATCACCGGCAACATGGATTGGGGCGGCTATTATACCGCCATCCGGCAGGCCATTACATTCATCAACAACATTGATAAAGTGCCTTTGATGATGTCATTCACCAATGCCAACGGGCTAAAAGCGCCCATGAACCGGGCATGGAAATCAGAAGCGCGGTTCCTGAAAGCATACTTCTATTTTGAACTGGTAAAACGCTACGGCGGCGTCCCTATCCTGCGCGATGACGCGCCCTACGAATTGGGCGAAGACATGGAATTGCCGCGCAACACGTTCGAATATTGCATCAATTACATCGTAACGGAATTGGACGCGATTAAAGACAGATTGCGGACCGTTAATACCTTAAATCCTGCCTCCGAAGCCCATGTCATTACGGACGGCGCGGTCATGGCACTGAAAAGCCGTGTTTTGCTGTACGCCGCCAGTCCCTTATTTAACGAACACCCCATTGAACCCGGAAACGAATTGGTGGGCTATGCCGGATACGACCGGCAGCGCTGGAAAGACGCCGCCGATGCCGCCCGCTGGTTCATTGATACGTATCAGGGCATTTATGAACTTTCTCTGGCAGATCCTCCTTTTGCGTCGGTTTTTTTGGATTATTACACAAGTAGTAACAAGGAAATCATTTTTGCCCAACAAGGAGATAAGAATAAGAGTGTGGAACAAAACAACGGGCCGATAGGTTTTACGGGGAACAACCAGTCGAATGGGCGCACCAGCCCCACGCAAAACCTGGTGGATGCTTTCCCCATGAAAGACGGAAAAGCCATCGATGACCCGAGTTCCGCATATTCTTATTCTACACAAAATATGTACGCGAACCGCGACCCGCGGCTACAATACACCGTGATGTATAATGGCTCACGCTGGTTGAAAACAACCCTTGAAACCTATCTCAAAGGGAAAAACAATCCGGACCAATCCGCACAAACCACCAAAACGGGTTATTACCTGCGGAAATTCATGGGTAGTTTTGAAGAAAGCGATAATTATGATGATGCGCTTCACCTGTGGGTTATGTTCCGCTATGCCGAGATTCTGCTCAACTTTGCCGAAGCGGAAAATGAATATTCCGGCCCTACCCCCGAAGTGTATAAGGCGATTACCGACTTGCGGAGCCGCGCGAAGATAGATCCCGGAGCCGACCAGCTTTACGGGTTGAAAGCGAGTATGAGCAAAGAAGAAATGCGCGAAGTAATCCGCAACGAACGCCGCATTGAAATGGCTTTTGAAGAACAGCGTTATTGGGACATCCGGCGCTGGCGTATTGCCGAAGATATTTTTGCCAGGCCTTTATATGGCTTGCAAATCACAAAAAGCAGCAATATTTTGAATTACGAACGCATACAGGTTGCCGAATATTCGTTCGAGAATAAAAGGTATTTCTACCCGATACCCTATTCGGAAGTGATAAAAAACAGAAATATGAAACAAAATCCCGGATGGTAATTTCTAATACTTTACAAATATGAAACGACTTATTATACTATTAATATGTGTTCAATGTGTGGCGTCAGCCTTTGCGCAACAGATACAAGTGAAAGGGAAAGTCACATCAACCGATGGAGAAGAGTTGGTTGGCGTTACAGTGCTAGTCGTCGGCGCGAAGAAAGCAACCGCTACCGATATTAACGGCAATTACCGGATAGATGTACAGAAAGGCGACCGCCTCTCGTTTTCCTATCTCGGTTTTGCAAAAACAACTGAGACCGTAGAGAACCAAACGGAACTGAATGTAACCTTGGCGCCCGAACAGCGAAGCCTCGACGAGGTGGTCATCATCGGTTACGGGAAAGCCAAGCGTATCACCATGACCGGCTCCGTCAGCGCCATCACGACGCGGGAAATCCGCAATATCCCGACCTCCAGTGTACAAAATGCACTCGCCGGGAAATTGCCGGGCTTCTTTACGCAACAACGCTCGGGGCAGCCCGGGCGAGACGCTTCCGACTTCTTTATCCGGGGGGTCAGTTCTTTGAACATCGGCGGAAACCAACCGCTGATTGTCGTCGATGATGTGCAGTATTCTTACGACCAGTTGCAACAAATCAACATTAACGAAATCGAAAACATTTCTATCCTGAAGGATGCTTCGACCACAGCAATTTACGGTATAAAAGGCGCCAACGGCGTACTGGTCGTGAAAACCCGCCGCGGCATGGAAGGAAAACCACAAATCAACCTGCGGTTGGAAGCCGGAATGCAAATGCCGGTGCGCACGCCCGAGTTTTTAAATTCGTACGAAACGGCTACCCTCGTCAATGAAGCGTACCGCAACGACGGGCTGACAGAACCGTTCAACACCTCCGATTTGCAACTGTTTCAAGACGGCACCGACCCTTATGGGCATCCCGACGTGAACTGGTATAACGAGGTTTTCAAGAAAACGGCTTACCAGCAAAATGCCAACCTCGATATTTCGGGCGGTTCAAAACGCTTGAAGTACTTCATTACCGGCGGGATGTTTGCACAGGACGGACTGGTAAAGGATTTTAGCGACCCGATGAATGAAGTCAATACCAACTATTATTACAGGCGGTTCAACTACCGGTCGAACTTAGACTTCGACGTAACGGAAACGACCACCCTGCGCCTGGATCTGACTTCCCGTTTCATGAATATTAATGAGCCGCGCAACATGAACGCGACGGGCGAGATTTATAATTTTTCTAACATGCACCCCTATTCGGCGCCGGTATTGAATCCCAACGGTTCGTATGCCTACATCTATGATACCGATTCAAAACGCCCGACGTTGAACGCGCGTTTGGCGAACGAAGGGTATAAGCGCACCCGCCGTTTCGATTCGAATATTCTGTTTGAAGCCAACCAGCGGTTAAATTTTCTGGCCAATGGGCTTTCCGCTAAATTGCGCGTGGCTTATTCGAGCATTGATGAAAACTACCGCCAAGCCGTGAGAGGCACCTATCCAACCTATCATTACGATTCGGCGACCGATAGCTATAGCATCCATCCCGACCGTAACTACGCCTACGGCACTTACACAATCAACGGCGATCAGGAAAAATCCATCAAAGATTTGAACTTACAGGCTTTTTTGAATTATGAAACCATTATTCAAAACGACCATAATTTGAAAATCATGTTTTTATACAACCGGCAAAGCAGAACGGTGGACAAAGACGGACTAGCCAGCGCTGAGGTCCCCGCCAATTTCGAGGGGTATAGCGCAGCATTCGGTTACAATTTCAAAAACAAATATTTGCTTGATTTGAATATGGCGTACAACGGAACCGACCGCTTCGGAAGCAATAACCGCTTCGGCTTTTTCCCGGCGCTGGCTTTGGGTTACGGCATTTCGGAAGAAGAGTTCTTCAAGAACGCCGTGAAAAGTATCCAATTCCTGAAACTGCGCGCTTCGATTGGTTTGGTCGGTTCGGATGTCGCACCCGGAAACCGATATATCTACAAGCATATTTATAAACAAGGCGACGGCACTACATTTGGCGAAGGGAATAATACCTCTTTCCCCACTTACAGGGAAGATGCATTGGGAAACGACCAGGCAGTGTGGGAAAAAGCATGGAAATTCGACGTGGGTATTGACTTCAATTTTTTGGATAAATGGTCGCTAACGGTCGATTATTTCTACGATTATCGTTACGACCAATTGGTGGAACGCCAGGATATCCCGAAAATATTGGGGATTTCAACCTCCCCCGTCAATGTGGCGGAAACCTCCAACCAGGGCTTCGACGGGCAGATTGGCTTCCAAACAAAATTCGGCCGGGAGGTATTCTTTAACACGAACCTCGTTTTCTCGTATGCCAAGAACAAAGTTCTGTACAAGAGCGAAGCGCAACAAGCCTATCCGTGGTTGGCCGAAACCGGGCATCCTATCGGGCAACCGTTCGGGTATCAATTTACCGGATATTATTCGCAAGAAGATATTTACAAACTCCATACGTTGCCGGCTAAAAACCCTGATGGAACGCCCAATCTCGCACGCCCGGCCATACCGAATACCGACATTCCCGTCCAGGCGGGCGACTTGAAGTATGCCGACTTAAACAGCGATGGGATTATCGACGACTTCGACAAAGCGGCGATCGGCTATCCCAATTTGCCCTCTACAACTATCGGCTGGACATTTGGCGCGCAATACAAAAATTTCTCCATCAGCATACTGTTCCAAGGCTCGTTTGATTACAGTTTCAGTATTGTCGGAACCGGTATCGAATCGTTCAAAAGCCAGTTCCAGCCGATACACTTGCAACGCTGGACTGCGGAACGCGCCGCCGCAGGCGAACCCATCAACTTCCCGCGTTTGACGCGTAATCCGGCTACCGTGAACAGCAGCGAAGCCTACCCTTCCAACTTCTGGCTGGTTGACGCCTGGTATATGCGCCTGAAAACAGTGGACATCGCTTATCAAATACCGAAGAAATTATTGCCTGAAAAAATCGGCAGTGCACGCTTGTACCTCAACGCCTACAACCTGCTCACGTTAACCAATTACGAAAAATATCAGCAAGACCCCGAAATCAGCACCAATTCGGCAGGCGATGCGTATATGAATCAGCGGGTAATCAACGTGGGATTACAACTGACATTTTAGAGTTAAGAATTAAACATGAAAACAATGAAAACAATAACAATGAAACTGGGTATCTTGACAATATTGCTGTCCCTGTCGATAAACTTTACGGCGTTTGCCCAACAGGTAGCGCCCTTTCAAGAGGGCGACCGGGCGGTGTTTCTGGGTAACAGCATCACCGACGGCGGGCATTATCATTCCTATATCTGGCTCTATTATATGACGCGCTTCCCCGATAATCCGGTGACCGTCTTAAATGCGGGCGTCGGCGGAGACCGCGTGCAGGAAATGTATAAACGGCTGGACGGCGATGTATTTAGCAAACGCCCCACCGTATTAATGGTGACGTTCGGCATGAACGACAGCGGTTACTTCGAATACAACAGCGACAATGCCGAACAGTACGGAAAAGACCGGCTGGAAGAATGCCATACCAATTACCTGCTGTTGGAAAAACGGCTGCAGGCGCTTCCCAACGTGCGGATCGTGATGGTTGGCGGTTCTCCCTACGACCAAACCGCACAGCTTGAAAAAAATACCGCCTTCCGGAAGAAAAATGACGTAATGCTTCAAATAACGGATTTCCAGGAGGCCTCCGCCAAAAAAAACCAGTGGGAGTTTGTGGACTTTAACCGGCCAATGACCGAACTGAACCTGGAAGGGCAAAAAACAGACCCTGCTTTTACGTTGTGCGGCGGCGACCGGGTTCATCCCGACAACGACGGCCACATGGTGATGGCTTACCTTTTCCTGAAAGCGCAGGGGTTTGCAGGCCGCGAAGTCGCAACCATGCAAATTGACGCAGCGAAAAAGAAAATTATGCAGTCTAAGTATTGCCGGCTATCCAACCTGAAAGTGTCGCCCACAACCGTAAGTTTCGACTATTTGGCCGAGTCCTTGCCTTATCCCCTGGACCCGCTTGCCCGCGGATGGGGACAGAAGAAAAGCCAGCGTGAAGCCATAAAAGTTATTCCTTTCATGGAAGAAATGAATCAGGAATTGCTAAAAGTCGAGGGATTGAAAGGAACATACCGCCTGTCTATCGACGATATAACGATTGGCGAATGGCCGGCAGCGCAATGGGCAGCCGGAATAAATCTGGCCGCCGAACAGAAGACGCCGCAATACAAACAGGCGCTTGCCATCATGTATCTGAATGAAGAACGTTGGGAAATCGAACGCCGTTTCCGCGATGAAGCCTGGCTGCAATTTAATTTTTTCCAACCCCGTGGGCTCCTTTTTGCCAACAACGACGAAGCCGTCCAACTCTTTAACGAAAATGCGCCGAAAGACGGATGGTTGGCGGCAAAAACAGATCTGCTCGGAAAAACGGTGCATCCCGCCGTTAGAGAAGCCTGGCAACAACAAATGGATTTACTGCGCGATAAAATCTATACCATCAACAAACCGGTGGTAAGGAAAGTTGTCTTGAAAAAAATAAGCGATTAATTTTTATACGATGAAAAAAAGGGCTTTTACGGTTGCGCTCTGGGCGGTTTTTACGGTACTCGCCTGCAGCCGGACGGAGGCGGGAATGGTCATTTCGGAGCTTAAATGCGAAAATCTGCTAAATCCCAATGCCATTGACAATATAAAACCGCACTTTAGCTGGAAAATAAAATCGGATCGACCGATGCGGCAACAGGCGTATGAAATTCAGGTGGCGTCCGACAGCATGCTGTTGCAAAACGGAACGGCCGATTTATGGAATTCGGGCAAAGTACATTCCTCGACTTCCGTAATGGTTCCCTACAACGGCGCCGAATTAAGGGCGCGGTCGTTGTGCTATTGGAGAGTCAGGATTTGGAATGAAAAAGGAGAAGTTTCGGCATGGGCACCCACGGCCCGCTTTGGCGTCGGGCTCTTGAGCAAAAACGACATGCAGGGAAGTTTTATCGGATTGCCCGGCGTGAAAAGCCCTGTTTTACGCAAAAAATTCACGGTGGCCGGCGTAAATACCGCTTTTTTGCACGTCAATTCGCTGGGATATCACGAAGTGTATCTCAATGGCGAAAAAGTGTCCAAAGATGTGCTTTCCCCTGCCGTTTCCCAGTTGAACAAA
>JAITQN010000165.1 GCA_031288865.1 Prevotellaceae bacterium | reverse complement strand
ACTCTAATTTGTACAGTATATGTTCTTCCGCCATAAGGAAGACCAACTGTACAACCAAAAGAATAACCAAATATTTGTACGGATGTACACGAGTCAAAAACTCCATAGGAATCCCTTACTTGAACATGTCCTAGACCTATTATTCCTTGTGAATAAATATTAAAATAAATCCGAGAATACCCCGATGGAAAATAAATACTAAATGTCGCCCAATTTTGATCGTATAAAGACCCGTATCCATTAGAACTATTCTCTGTTCCGTTTTTAAGTCGTAGAATATTAGAGCCTATTTCTTTTTCCCGAATATCATTCAGAGATTTAGAGTCAATTAATTGAATGCGGTTATTTGTATTCTTCATGCATTGTTCTATCTCTAAATTAGTTTGTTCTATTTCTGTTTGCATTCTGTTATAATCGAATTTGGATATGCCTAATGCAATCGCGTCTTCTTCTGAAAGATTTAAAACATACTGCTCACCTATTAATTCTAAATATTCCGAAGCAATTAAATTTGCTTGCTGAGTATCAACTGCTATAGTGTCGGAAAAAATATCATCTTCGTGACTACAGCTTTGCATAAAGAATCCCAGAGAAATTATGCTTACCAAAACTATTGCGAAATTATAAATTCTATTTTTTTGATTTTTAAAAATATTTTTCATGATGATTTTTTCATTAAATTAATACTGTTTTTTATCTATTATAGCCGTAATGTTTACATTTACGGAGGCAGAGCGCCACCACGAGGCGTTGCCTCCGGTGCTTCACCCTGCCGTGTGAGGTCATGGTTTGGTTGGTCATTTTCTTCCCTTTCTATCAATCGCCGCATCTCGTTTTTGATGGCAGCAATAGTATGGGAAGGGATTTTTATTTCTTTGTTAACGATTTGTTGTGCTACGGCAAGGGCGTCGTCATGGCGCCCGGCAGCATCATAGAGTTTTGCCAGTTTGTACAACGGTATGAAACGCACGGGACACATGGCAGCAGCCGTTTTCAAATGGCGTTCCGCTTCTTCATAGCCGTGCAGTTTGCGGCAATTATCCGCCAGCAGCATCTGCACATCCATGTCGTTATAATAATGCATACACCGCTCAAACGCGGCAATACTTTGTTCGTATTCGCCCGCTTCATGCAGTTCGGCAGCATGGTTATAAAGGAACAGCCCGTTATGGCCGAGATAGCGGTACAGTTTATCGTATTCGGGCAATACTTCCCGCGTCTTTCCCGCTAAAGACTGTCGCGCAATATCGTTCCACGTTTTTTCCGCCCACAACAGCAGCACAGCGGCACACAGCACACAAACAGAAAGTGTGGCCATAAATGCCCTTACAACAACCGCCGTACGGCACAGTGTTATTTCGTTGCCGCCGCAAACCACCGCCATGCTCAGGAAAGCCACTACCCACGTAAACGGATAGGTGAAAGGATACGAAAAACAGGCAAACACCGACAGGGAAAGCAGGCAAAGCAGGGCAGCCGTCTTTTCCGGCGTCCGCTCCCGCGCAAACCGGCGCCACAGCAGTCCTCCGAGCAGTATGACGCATGCTAGCCCCACTCTTCCGTGCTCGGCAAGCAGCCGCAGGTATTCGTTGAAGGGATGCAGCACGTTGTCGGCCAAATCCGCATACCGGCTGTCGGGATGCGCGTTGAAATAATCCGCCTGATAGCACATGTATTCCGCCTGAAATGCACCCTGTCCGTGCCCAAAAACCGGCTTGTCGGCCACCATGTCCCAAGTACAGCGCCATATCAGCAAGCGCCCGTCGGCAGAATCCTTTTTGAACAGGTAGAATGCGGCGCAAAGGGTAACCAGCGCCACCGCAATGATGGTTTTTAATTTCCGGCTGATGATTCTTAACCGGACGAATGCGTAAGCTAACCCTGCGGAAACTATTGATACCATGCCTGCCCTCGAGCCGGACAGGACAAGGGCGGCAGCAATCAATAAAGCTGCCGCAACGGCAATATATTTCACGTGGGGAAAACTATTCTCGAAGAACAGAAAACACAGCGGGAGCGTACAGGCCAGCGCCGCTGCAAAGCCTGCCGGATTGTCGAAACTGCCCGTGACGGGAAAGTTGCCGTTTCCGGGAAACAGGACGCCGGTGTATTGCAGTATACCGTGCAGCGCCAACGCAACACCGAATAAGGCTAATGTTCCCGCGATATACTTAAATCCTGCCCGCTCCGTGACCTTCGTTGCAAGTATCCACAGCAACAGGCAAAGCACAGGCGGCAGCAAGCGGAAACTTAACCCATCCGTCATCCATGTCCGGAGCAACACTACCACGCAGAGGACAACGCACAGCCACCATGCGGCGGGACGTCCTGTTGCTCCTCTGCCCTTTCTTGCAACGGCAGCTACTATTCCCGCCACGCCTGCACACAGCGCCACCCCCATCCATTTCGGCGTCACCTGCGGATTAACCAACATCCGCGATGAGACGAAAAGGGCGCAGAAGCACACGATGCCCAGTATCGTTATGCACGTTACCGGATTAATGAGTTTTATGGGCTTGCCGGATTTCATCACATCTTAAGCTATATAATTATTTTATTGATATTTGACTTTTTATTTTACTTGAATTGATGGGCTTTAATCCCTGATTCGCATAACTCTTAACTCTAAAACGTCAGTTGTAATCCCACATTGATTACCCGCTGATTCATGTAGGCATCGCCCGCCGAGTTGGTGCTGATTTCGGGGTCTTGCTGGTATTTTTCGTAATTGGTTAATGTGAACAGGTTGTAGGCGTTGAGATACAAGCGTGCACTGCCGATTCTTTCAGGTAATAATTTCTTCGGTATCTGATACATTATATCTACTGTTTTCAGGCGCATATACCAGGCGTCGACCAGCCAGAAGTTGGAAGGGTAGGCTTCGCTGCTGTTCACGGTAGCCGGATTAGTGGTCAAACGCGGGAAGTTGATCGGTTCGCCTGCAGCGGCGCGTTCCGCTGTCCAGCGTTGCAAGTGTACCGGCTGGAATTGGCTTTTGAACGATTCGATACCGGTTCCCACAATACTGAAGCTATAATCGAACGAGCCTTGGAACAGTACGTTGATGGAGAAATTTTTATATTGCGCGCCGAACGACCAGCCTACCGTCGTAGAGGGCAAATTGGGACGGCCGATCGCCGCTTTGTCGAAGTCGTCGATAACCCCATCGCTGTTTAAGTCGGCATACTTCAGGTCGCCCGCCTGGACGGGAACGTCGGTATTCGGTATGGCCGGGCGGACGAGATTGGGTGTCCCGTCAGGGTTTTTAGCCGGCAATGTATGGAGTTTATAAATATCCACCGGCGAATAATATCCTACAAACTGATACCCGAACGGTTGCCCGATAGAGTGCCCGGTTTCGGCCAACCACGGATAGACCTGTTGCGCTTCGCTTTTGTACAGGACTTTATTCCTGGCATACGAGAACACGAGGCTACTGTTAAAGAATACCTGGCCGAATTTCGTCTGGAAGCCGAGTTGCCCGTCGAAGCCCTGGTTGGAGGTTTCCGCCACATTGACGGGGGAGGTCGAGATTCCCAATATTTTCGGCACATCCTGGCGTTCCACCAACTGGTCGTAGCGATAATCGTAGAAATAATCGACCGTCAGCGACCATTTATCCAGAAAATTGATGTCGATACCCACGTCGAATTTCCATGCTTTTTCCCACGTGGCCAGGTCGTTTCCCAAGGCATCTTCCTTGTATGTGGGAAAAGAGGTACTACCCGCTTCACCAAGCACAAGGCCGTCGCCCTGTTTATAAATGTGCTTATAGATGTAGCGGTTTCCGGGTGCGACATCCGAACCGACCAAACCATACGAGGCGCGCAGTTTCAGGAACTGGATACTTTCCACGGCGTTCTTGAAGAATTCTTCTTCCGAAATGCCGTAACCCAAAGCCAGCGCCGGGAAAAAGCCGAAGCGGTTATTGCTTCCGAAGCGGTCGGTTCCGTTGTAGGCCATATTCAAATCGAGCAGATATTTGTTTTTGAAGTTGTAGCCGAGCGCTGCACTATACCCCTCGAAATTGGCGGGCACCTCCGCGTTGGTCAGCCCGTCTTTATCTACCGTTCTGCTTTGCCGGTTGTATAAAAACATGGCCTTCAGATTATGGTCATTTTGAATCACGGTTTCATAATTCAAAAAAGCCTGCACGTTCAAATCCTTGATGGATTTTTCCTGGTCGCCGTTGATCATGTAAGTGCCGTAGGCGTAATCGCGGTTGGGGTGGATGCTATAGCTGTCGGTAGCCGAATCGTAATGATAGGTCGGATAGGAGACTCTCACCGCCTGGCGGTAGTTTTCATCAATACTCGAATAAGCCACGCGCAGTTTGGCCGAAAGCCCGTTGGCCAGAAAATTTAGCCGCTGGTCGGCTTCAAACAGAATATTCGAATCGAAACGGCGGGTGCGCTTATATCCTTCGTTCGCCAAACGCGCGTTCAACGTCGGGCGTTTTTCATCGGTATCATAGATGTAGGCATACGAACCGTCGGGATTCAATACCGGCGCCGAATAGGGGTGCATGTTAGAAAAATTATAAATCTCGCCCGTCGCGTTCATGTCGCGCGGCTCATTAACATTCATGAAACGGGAAGTCATATCCAGGCGCAGGGTGGTCGTTTCCGTTACGTCGAAGTCTAAGTTCGACCGGTAGTTGAACCGCCTGTAATAATAATTGGTGTTGACTTCATTCATCGGGTCGCTGAAATCCTTTACCAGTCCGTCCTGTGCGAACATCCCGCCGGTAATGAAATATTTCAGGCGTTTCGAGCCGCCCGAAATGTCAAGGTTGGCATTTTGCTGGTAGGCCGTTTTCTTGAAAATCTCGTTATACCAGTTCACGTTGGGATGCCCGTAAGGGTCGGTGCCGTCCTGAAACAGTTGCAAATCGGAGGCGCTGAACGGTTCTGTCAGCCCGTCGTTGCGATATGCTTCATTGACGAGGTTAGCCGTTTCGTACGAATTTAAAAACTCGGGCGTTCGCACCGGCATTTGCATACCTGCTTCCAACCGCAGGTTGATTTGTGGTTTCCCTTCCGTGCCGCGGCGGGTTTTCACGACCAATACGCCGTTGGCTCCTTTTATACCGTAAATCGCTGTAGTGGAAGCGTCTTTCAGTATAGAAATACTTTCGATTTCGTTAATGTTGATTTGTTGTAACTGGTCGTAAGAATACTGCACATCATCAACGATAATCAGCGGTTGGTTTCCGCCGCTATTCAGCGAGCTGACCCCCCGGATAAAGAAATCGGAAGCGTCGCGCCCGGGCTGCCCCGAACGCTGTTGCGTGAAAAAGCCCGGCAATTTCCCGGCGAGTGCATTTTGTATGCTGGAAGTGGGAATATTGCGGATTTCCCGCGTCGTGATGGCGCTCACGGAGCCGGTCATGGTGATGCGCTTGGCTTTCCCGTAACCGACGACGACCACCTCGTCGAGACTGCGCTGTTCGGGAACCAACGTTACATTCAGCTCCCCCTGACCCTCCACGGTTACCGTTGTTTTTGCAAAACCGAGGTAGGAGAACGAGAGGCGGTCGCCTCTCTGTGCATCTATCCGGTAATCGCCGTTAATATCGGTAGCGGTTGCTTTCATGGCGCCTACAATTTGCACCGTAACGCCGATCAGCTCTTCTCCGTCGGTCGATGTGACTTTCCCTTTCACTTGTATCTGTTGCGCAAAGGCCGGCGCCACACATTGAACACATATCAATAATATAATAAGTCGTTTCATATTTGTAAAGTATTAGAAATTACCATCCGGGATTTTGTTTCATATTTCTGTTTTTTACCACTTCCGAATAGGGTATCGGGTAGAAATATCTTTTATTCTCGAACGAATATCCGGCAACCTCTACCCGTTCGTAATTCAAAATATTACTGTTTTTTGTGATCTGCAAGCCATATAAAGGCCCGGCGAAAACATCTCCGGCAATACGCCAGCGCCGGATGTCCCAATAACGCTGTTCCTCAAAAGCCATTTCAATACGGCGTTCGTTGCGGATTATTTCGCGCATTTCTGCTGCGCTCATATTCGCTTTTAACCCGTAAAGCTGGTCGGTCCCGGGGTCTATCTTCGCGCGGCTCCGCAGGTCGGTAATCGCTTTATATACTTCGGGGGTAGGGCCGGAATATTCATTTTCCGCCTCGGCAAAGTTGAGCAGCATCTCGGCATAGCGGAACATAACCCACAGGTGAAGCGCATCATCCAAATTATCGCTCTCTTCAAAATTACCCATGAATTTCCGCAGATAATAACCCGTTTTGGTGGTTTGTGCGGTTTGGTCAGGATTGTTTTTCCCTTTGATATAGGTTTCAAGGGTGGTTTTCAGCCAACGCGAGCCATTATACATCACCGTGTATTGCAATCGCGGGTCGCGGTTCACGTACATGTTTTGTGTAGAATAAGGATAGACGGAACTCGGATCGTCGATGGCCTTCCCGTCTTTCATGGGAAAAGCATCCACTAAGTTTTGCGTGGGACTGGTGCGCCCGGTCGACTGGTTGTTTCCCGTAAAGCCTATCGGCCCGTTGTTTTGCTCCACCCCTTTATTCTTGTCTCCCTGTTGGGCAAAGATGATTTCCTTGTTACTACTTGTGTAGTAATCCAAAAAAACCAACGAAGGGGGGTCTGCCGGGGAAAGCTCATAAATGCCTTGATACGTGTCAATGAACCGGCGGGCAGCGTCAGCGGCGTCTTTCCAGCGCTGCCGGTCGTATCCGGCATAACCTACCAATTCGTTTCCGGGTTCGATGGGTTGTTCGTTAAATAAGGGGCTGGCGGCGTAAAGCAAGACACGGCTTTTCAGGGCCATGGCAGCGCCATCCGTAACAACATGCCCCTCGGAGGCAAGGTTTAAGGTATTAACAGGCCGCAATCTGTCTTTAATCGCGTCCAATTCCTTTACGATGTAGTTGATGCAATATTCGAACGTGTTGCGCGGCAATTCCATGTCTTCACCCAATTCGTAGGGCGCATCGTCGCGCAGGATGGGAACGCCGCCGTAGCGTTTCACCAGCTCAAAATAAAAGTACGCTTTCAGGAAACGCGCTTCTGCCTTCCAGGCCCGGTTCATGGGCGCTTTTAAGCCGCTGGCGCTGGTATATGACATCATCAAAGGCACTCTGTCAATGTTGTTGATAAATGTGATGGCCTGCCGGATAGCGGTATAATAACCGCCCCAGTCCATGTCGCCGGTGATACGGCTGGGCACATCCCTGCCGGCGCCTACGCGGTTGGCAGCCGTGTATTGCCCGGCCGCCAGCCGCTGAATATCATTTTCGGAAATCGCCGACGAGATGGCGTCGTCGGAAGCGGCATCCAGATAATCGCCCCCTACGCGGTTGTGCCCGTTCTGCAAGGCATAATAAATGCCATTCAGATATTTTTGGGCGTTTTTACCCAGCGAGTCGGTGGAGGAAAACACATAATCGTCGGTAAACCGTTCGATCGGCACCGCTTCGTATTCGTCGCAGGAAGTTATTGCCAGAACGAAAAGACATCCGATAACTGTACTATATTTTATACTTTTCATATTGGTTGCGTATTTAAAATTTGACGTTAATGCCCATATTAAAGCCTCTTGTTTGAGGATAGGAGCGGAAGTCAACCACTTCGGGGTCGAATTCGCTGCAAGCCGCCTGGGTAAGCAGGTTTTGCCCGGCCACAAACAGTTTGACGTTCAGGCCGCCCATCCAGGCTTTCGTGAATTTTCCGGGCAGCGTATAGGCCAATGAGAGATTTTTCAAGCGGATGTAACTGCCCGAGCGAACCCATAGCGAGGTGGCAAGGTAAGCAGGATTCAAATTATAGGAATTGCCACCGGCCGTAAGGCGGGGCAGCGTAGCCGTTTCGGCCGTTTCAGGCGTCCAGCGGTTCAGCATATTTTCGTAAGCCTGTCCAAAGCCTTGGCTCACGCCTTGAAAACCGGCATTGTACGTGGCGTCTCCGTAATAAAAATCATTGTTGTAAACGCCTTGAATCAAGGCCGACAGTTCCCATCCGCGATATTCCAACACGATATCGAGGCCAAAATATGTCCATGGTTTATTCCCGCCAATCAGTACCTGGTCGTATTGGTCTATCACGCCGTCGTTGTTCATGTCCACGTATTTCACGTCGCCCGGCACTAAGTTCTTGCGGTCGTATCCCGCTACAATCGGCGCCTGGCTGATTTCTTCGAGCGAAGAGAAAAAACCGTCGGCCTTCAAACCGAAAATAGCGCTGGCCGATTTTCCCGTGCGCCGGTAAGCCTCTACTAAATTCCCTTTTGTGTCCCGGATTTCCTGTTCATCCATATAATCGATGCGGATGTCCTCTTGCGTCCAGTTTACAGACAATGCGTATTTGAAATCGCCGATGCGGTCTTTGTACGCCACAGACAATTCAAGCCCTTTAGACTATAGTTCTGCGATATTTTCGGCAGGGTATAACTGGCCAATCAGTTCGATGCTTTTGCCCCGGCTGGTTAGCACATCATCATAATAATCGTAATAATAGTCGGCGGTGAATGAGAGGCGGTTGGAGAATAAGGCGATATCCGTCCCGACATTCAATTTCCGGGCTTTTTCATACGTAAGGTTAGGATTGGCTAAGGTGGTATTTACTTCATACACCAAATCGAGCAATGAGCGGCTCGTGCCTTGCGGATAGAATGCGACGCCGTTTTCCGTATAGGATTGTCTCCAGGCATAATAACCGGCGTTGTCAATGCCGTTGCCTGTTTCACCGAACGTGCCCCGGATTTTCCATTGGTTCAACCAACTTACATCCGCCAGAAAGTTTTCACGGTTCACCATCCAGCCCAGCCCGAAGGCATAGAATGTACCCCATCGTTTGCCGGGCGCATAACCGTTGTAGTAGCTGCGGTCGATAGCCGCCTCTGCAAAGTATTTTTTGGCATAATTATAATTGATTTTTCCGTAAAAATTAGCCGGTTTGTCGGGCAGGTTGTAATTGGCAGTGATTTGCTTGATGTCGGCAAAAACGCCGGCGCCAAAGCCGTGAACGCCGAATATGCGCTCGTAATCCAACCCGATTTGCCCATACATGTATTGATAATTGGATACCGGGGTAAAGCCGTTGGATTGCGAACGGGTGGTTCCGAATGCGGTATATGAAGGATCTTCCCCGTCCTTTCCCAACTTGTATTGATAAACGCCCACCTCTTTGCTGCGGTTCAGGGCGGAACGGCTTTGTGACGAAACGCTTCCAACCGCTTTAGCCGACAAGCCTTTTACCAGTTTATTCATATTATAATTTAAGGAGAGATTGGCCACCGCATCGCGGGCATTATCGCTCATATAACCCGATTGAATGGTTTGCGCCCATAAGTTGGCCGGGAAAGAAACCGACCCTCCGAAAGAGTTGTTCGGATTATACACCGGATAGGCATTGTTGGGCGTATTGTACAGGTTGCTTAAAATTGAATTTGTACCGGCGCCCGGTTGGTTGCCGTCTTCGATACGCCCAATCAGTGAAAGCCCGACGCGAAAATCTTCCGTTACGTTCACATTCACTTTGGAGGTAATCAAATAGCGCGAATAACTCTGGTTGGTATTGTAAGGGTTATCGGAAGAGGTGCGGAACAGGCCTTCCTGATTCATATAACCCAAACTGACATAGTATTGGGCAATGCTCCCCCCGCCCGATGCGCTCAGGGTATATTGTTGGATGGCCGACTGTTTTTTTAATAGCTGGTCATACCAGTTGATGTCGGGATGCGTGACCGGCGACGTATGATTGCGGTATGCGTTGAAGTCGGCAGCGGTGTAGGCCGCCGCTTTACCGTCGTTCTGTAGCGCTTCGTTCAATAAATACGCATACTGGTAAGCCGGCAGCGGGTTGGGTATATTCAAAGGCTGTTCAACGCCATATCGCGCCGTGAAAGAGAGTTGGAATCCGGTTGTTTGCGGCTTTTTGGTCGTGATGACCATCATGCCGCGCGAACTTTTCATGCCCATGAGGAGTGACGACAAGGCGTCTTTTTGTAT
>JAITQN010000075.1 GCA_031288865.1 Prevotellaceae bacterium | reverse complement strand
GTCGAGGATACCGCTCAGGTTCAAGTCGAAGGTGAGCCCTTTGGCAATGCGGGTTGTGATGTTGGAGCGCAGGTTGGTTTTGTTGTAGTTCAAATCGCCCGACTTGAAAAAGCCTTCCTGAAAGAAGTAGCCCATGCTGATGTAATACTGCGTTCTTTCGTTGCCGCCCGAAATGCTCACATCATGTTGCGTTTGCGGCGAAAAGTTGGAAAACAGTAACGAATTCCAGTCGGTCGTGCGACGTGTGCCGTTGCGATAAGCTTCAAATACTTCAGGGCTATGCACGATATTTCCGCCGTTCACTTTGTTCATGTTGTATTCATTCACGATGGTCATGGTTTCAAACGCATCAGCCAATAGCGGCAGTCCCGAAGGCTGTTGAAACGTATAGGAGCCGGTGTACGACACTTTCGTTTTCCCTTCCGCAGTGCCTTTTTTGGTGGTGACGAGCAATACGCCGTTGGCGGCACGCACCCCATAGATGGCCGCCGAAGCGTCCTTAAGCACCGAGATGTCGTCGATATCGTTCGGGTTGATCCGTTGAAACTCGGCCATGGTGCGCGGAATGCCGTCGATCACCACCAGCGGGGCGCCCAAGCCGCGAATATCGAAGTTGTTGTTGAACGTGCCCGGTTCGGCGCTTTTCTGCCACACGCGCACGCCGGCAATTTTCCCGGTGAGCATATTCTGCACATTCTCATTCTTCGTTTGAATTACTTCAGACCCTTTCACGCCCGCCACCGCGCCGGTGAGCGTCACTTTCCGCTGCGTGCCGTAACCCACTATCACCACTTCGTCGAGCGTCTGTCCGCTCATGATTAGCGTTACGTTGATACGGGTGCGCCCGTTCACCGGCTCTTCCCTGTCGGTAAAGCCGATGAACGAAAACACAAGCGTAGCATCAGACGGCACATTGATGGAATAATTGCCGTTTATGTCGGTCATCACACCGGTTGCAGTGCCCTTGACCGCTACCGTAGCCCCCAGCAGGGGCTCGTTGTTGTCGTCGACCACCGTGCCCGAAACCGCCACGGTTTGCGCCCATAGCAGCCCCGGCGCCCACGCCATACACCATGCCATGAGGCATGTGCATAACACGCGGCGAATGCCGGTTCGTTGTTTATTAAGTATAACATTCATATTTTTCCCGGTTAATTAAGTTCAATACTATATAACACCAATTGATTTTCATCTGTATTGCTCTCTCCTTTATACACGCCCAAGCACAGCACTACATTGCTGCCGTTGAATTGCGACAAATCGTACACAAACGAGGCATACTCTTCGGGGTTATCGGCACTTCCTTTCTCGTGTTTAAACTTCCAGCAACCGTCCCCGTTTTCCGCTTCGGATGCTTCATCTGCCGTATTAGAGGTGGGCGCGAGGTGGGAAACCGTACCGTCTTCTTTAATAGCCGTCAGCTTAAAGAAAGTATAGTTACTTCCGAAATTGCGCGTCTTGAGGGTCAGCTGGTCATTGGCCGCAGTAATGGCAAACTTTGTGGCAAAGTAGGCTGTAGGCAGCGTGGCGCTAACCGGGCTGGAACCTTCAGTTCTTATAATGAATCCTTCCGTTGCAAACGGATTCGCGTCTTTACTCACAGGCACCAGGAACCAGTTGGTAGCAATATGATTTACCTCCCGCCATGATATGTAGGCGTCACGGTAATTTGCCGGGTTATGACTCTCGTTTGGATTAGCATTCGGCAGCGGACTAACACCTGTAAATGATGTGTTGGGATTCGGCAGCATCGAGCGTACCATTTCCTGTGTCATGTGCCATCCTTCTAATTCTGTTACCTCCGTGCCGGGCAGCCAGCCGCCACAGTCCACTGCTCCAGAAGCGAAAGCAATACGGCGAATCGGGAGTTGTACATAATCGCTGGTGTGGTAAATACCAACAGCCACGATCACTTCCTTACCGATGTAGGCGCTCAGGTCAAAACTATAGGGCGCATACAGGTCGGAAGCGTGTGTTGCGGAATCGCCGACTTCTACGGCCACAGGTTCAGCTTCCGAAAGGTCTACTACCTGTACACCGAAATATGCAGGCGCATCATCGGTGGCATCATGCGTGCGTACCAATAGCGTAAGGATTTTATTGTCGGCTGTAATTTTTTTACTGCCATATACATACGAGTCAAATACGTCAAAATTGTCTATCCCGTCTCCCTCATTACGGGTTCGCAAGGCCGTACCTTCGTATTGTTCCTCCCAGTTGCCCCAGAAATCGAGGGTGGCCAGGAAGTCAACACTCCAATCCCAGTGTGGATAGGAAGAACAGCCCGCGCCGCCATGCGCACCGCCCCGGTATTCATCAAAATACCATTTATCGGCTGCAAGCAGTTCGGCTTCGGTTTTTCCCGGCAACAATTCCGGCGACCCCAGCTTCGTGGTAAACGTAGCCACTCCATTCACAAAGTCACTGGCCGCAACGGATACTTCCACCGTAGGGTAGTCGATCTTGGAGAAACTCAGCACATAGCTGTCGACAGTCAGATTCTCGAACGCGTACCGTCCATCTACATCGGTAGAAACCGTACCAACCCCGGCCAACATAACAGTTACACCGGCAAAGGGAACATCCCCGTTCACCGCATCCAGTACCGTACCTTCAATACATGCAGAGGCGTTCTCTAAGCTTGCGTTTACCGTAGCTACCCCATTACTGAATTTACTTGCCGCCACCGTCACGCCGGTGTTTTGCCAGCCGGTTTTGGAAAAGGTTACAGAATGGGTTTCAATACTCACACCGGCCACGGTGTATTTTCCATCGCTACCGGTGGTTGCCGTTCCCCCGGTTCCGCCCGACACGGTCACGGTAACGCCATCAATGGGGTTGCCGGTATCTACATCGGTAACCGTACCGGTAATAGTGCCTAATTCGTTTCCAGCCGCCGGAGCTTCGTCATCCTCTTTGCAGGAAACCATCATTGTGATTGTGCTGCCGAGCAGCGCGGCGAACGCAAAGGTCCGCAAAAATTTGGTCAGTTTCATAATTTTTAATTTACTAAGATTTATAATTTGACTTAATATGTCAAATTGCATACTGATTTACAGTGAGATATAGAGACGGGGGAAGAAAAAGGGGAAGAAAAATTTATGTCTAAAAAATGTAAATTTAATATTATCAGTCACTTTTAGGGATAATGAGGGTAAGAAAAAGGGTAAGAAAAAATATTTTTCTTAAAATTATAAAAAATATTTACATTGATCATCAATGTTTTAAAAAATTTTATTCAAAAAACATGGATTAGAATTTTGTTATTCTATTATTTTTTCCCTATACTTGTAGCGTCAAATTTTAATAAAAATTTAACATATTAAGTCAAATCTACATTTTTTGTTATCAGCGGATAGTAATAAGGTGTGGGAGTGTTACTTGTTAAACAGGGTCATGGTGCGCTCCACGCCAACAGTGGCGAAAGATTTTACCATGTCAATCGCGCGGTCGAGCAATTCCGGGAGGGCGTTTCGTTCGTCTTCGTCGAACGCGCCCAGCACATAATCAATCTGCCGGCCTTTCAGGAAGGCGTTACCGATGCCCATGCGCAGGCGCGCATAGTTTTGGTGTCCAAATGTTTCGTTGATATGCTTCAAGCCGTTATGCCCGCCGTCGCTACCGTCGGGGCGCAAGCGCAGTTTGCCGAACGGAAGCGCCAAATCATCAACAATCACCAGCACATTTTCAATTGGCAGGCGCTCGGCCTGCATCCAGTAGTTCACGGCCTTTCCGCTAAGATTCATGTAGGTGGAGGGCTTAATTAATATAAAGGTATGCCCCTTGAACTTAACCTCGGCGCGCGCCGCATACCGCCCGGGGGTAAAAACAGCGTTGGACGCCTTTGCCCATGCGTCCAACACCATAAAACCCATGTTGTGGCGGGTACCGGCATACTCTTCACCGATGTTCCCCAGTCCCACAATTAAGTAATTCATTGCTTATTTTTTCTTTTCTTCCGCAGCAGGAGCGGCAGGAGCAGTGGCAGCAGCACTATCCGCACCGGCCTGAGGCCCAACAACGGCACGGGTAGTCTTCACGGCGCAAATAATCGTCACCTTCGGGTTCAGGATTTGCACGTTGTCGTATTTCAGGTCACCCACCACGATGTTTTTCCCCAGCGCCAGGTTGGTCACGTCGATATGCAGCTCGTCGGGCAGGTATTTCGGCAGGGCCGAGACCTTCAGCCGGCGGTTCAGGATTTGCAGCTTGCCGCCCTGACGTACGCCTTCGGAATTTCCCGAAATCACCACCGGCACGTCGATCGTCACCGGACGGTCTTCGCGCACCGGATAAAAATCAATGTGCAGAATGGCGTCGGTCACCGGGTGGAACTGGATTTCGCGCATCACGGCCGTGTGCGCCGCGCCGTCGATATTCAACTTGACTAAATACGCGTTCGGCGTATATACCAAACCTTTCAAATCGCGCGACACTACCGAAAAGTGCACATTCCCGTCCTTCTCGCCGTACAGCACGCAAGGCACTTCGCCCGTATTACGTAATTTCTTCAACGCCGCTTTGGTTATAGAAGTGCGGCCGACTCCTTTCAGTTCAATAGTTTTCATTTTACTATACAGTTAATAAGTGTTACTCAATCCCGATGAAATCGCGATCCCATCGCACCCTTAGCTAAAAGGATTTTAATCAGGAGCGCAAAGGTAGTAATTTTTTTAAACAAACGACACAAATAATGCAAAAGAATACGTAAATTCGCATCAAATTATAATTTTTCAACAAACATGGACACTATAAATTGGGAATCGCTGCCTTTTGGCTATCTGAAAACCGACTATAACGTACGCAGTTATTATAAAAACGGCGCATGGAGCGCACTGGAAACCTGCACATCCGAATCCGTTTCCCTGCACATGGCGGCCACCTGCCTGCACTACGGGCAAACGGCCTTCGAGGGGTTGAAGGCGCTGCGCGGGAAAGACGGCAAAATCCGCCTGTTCCGCCCCGACGAAAGCGGCAAACGGTTTGCAAGCTCCGCCAAAGGCATTATGATGGCGCCCTATCCCGTCGATCTTTTTGTAGAAGCCTGCAAAAAGGCAGTCAAATTGAATGAACGGTTTGTGCCGCCCTACGGCGAAGGCGCTTCGCTCTACCTGCGCCCCCTGCTCATCGGGACGAGCCCGCAAGTAGGCGTGAAGCCGGCAGAGGAATATATGTTCCTCCTGTTTGTTACCCCCGTCGGCCCTTATTTCAAGGAGGGTTTCAATCCCATCAAAATGCAAATTGTGCGCGACTTCGACCGGGCGGCGCCGCTGGGCACCGGGCGGTTTAAAATCGGCGGAAACTACGCGGCCTCGCTGTACGCCACCGAACGAGGGCACGACGAAGACTTCAGTTCGGTGCTTTTCCTCGACGCGAAAGAAAAGAAGTATATCGACGAAGCCGGCCCCGCCAACTTCTTCGGCATAAAAAACAATACTTACATCACGCCGAAATCAAACTCCATCCTGCACTCCATCACCAACATGAGCCTGCGCGATATTGCAAGGGGCATGGGAATGAACGTGGAGGAACGCGCCATACCGGTGGAAGAGCTCGACAGCTTTGAGGAAGTGGGCGCTTGCGGCACGGC
>JAITQN010000071.1 GCA_031288865.1 Prevotellaceae bacterium | reverse complement strand
GGTAGGGCAGGTTTTTGAAGCTGCCGCTTACGCTGAGATTGTTGTCGGAGGTAAACGCCGCACGGAATATCTCATCCTGCCAATCGGTAGACGCGTTTCCCAACAAATCGATAAACCGTCGTTCCGTTTTCGGATAATTCGTCACGGCTTCCCGGAATTCACCGGCCGACAGTATGTCTACTTTCCGCGCAATGGTAGCCACGGAGTTTTGTGTCGAGAGGTCGATTTTCAACAACTGTCCCTGTGCGCCCTTTTTCGTGGTAATCATAATCACCCCGTTCGACGCGCGCGAGCCGTAGATAGCCGTTGCCGAGGCGTCTTTCAGCACCGTCATGGTCTCCACGTCGCCCGGATTGATGGAGGCCAGCGAGTTCGTTGCGCCCAACACTCCTCCATTGTCGAGCGGAACGCCGTCTACCACAATCAGCGGGTCGTTGCTGGCATTCAACGACGCGCCGCCACGAATACGGATACGCGCCCCGTCGCCGGCACGGCCGCCATTAGATGTGATTTGCACGCCGGCAATCTTGCCTGCCAGCAATTCACTGGGCGCGCGCATTACTCCTTTACGGAAGTCGTTTTCGCCAATGGCAGTAATAGACCCGGTGAGGTCGGTTTTCTTCACCGCCCCATACCCGATAACCACCACCTCGTCGAGTTGCATACGGTCTTCTTTCAGTACAATAATGCCCGACACGTCGACCGCTTTCCGTTCCTCCGTCTTGTAGCCAAGACAGGTTATCTCCACCGTTGCATCCGCAGCAGACACCGACAGGGTGAATTTCCCGTTAATGTCGGTAACCGTAGCCGTGGTGGTTCCTTTTTCCACCACCGATGCACCAATCACAGGTTCGTCCTGTGCATCAACCACTGTTGCTGAAACAGTAGTACGTTGTTGCGCCATCACGCTGCCGCCAATGAGCAGCAGGAACAGCAGGAATGAATTTAATCGCTTCATAAAATCTTTGTTTAGGTAAATTCATATTCCCTCCGGTTTGATTTATGATAACAATCAAATTTGCATTTTACTGTTTCCCCTCTAAACTGTATACTAAACGACAGGTGCGTCCAGTGTGCAGGCAGTTGGGGATTGAATGTGAGTTCGCCGTTGCGTACGCGCATCCCCGCAAAGCCCTGTATGACGGCCAGCCACGAGCCGGCCATGCTGGTGATGTGTAGCCCCTCTCCCACTTCTTTATTATAATCGTCGAGGTCGAGGCGCGCCGTGCGCAAATACATTTCGTAGGCCTTGTCCATATCGCCGATTTTGGCCGCCAGCACGGCATGCACGCACGGCGAAAGCGACGACTCGTGCACCGTCCGCGCTTCATAGAATCGGAAGTTGCGGCGCAGGGTGTCCTCGTCAAAATCGTCTTCAAAGAAGTACAATCCTTGCAGCACGTCGGCCTGCTTGATGAAGCACGAGCGCAGAATCCTGTCCCAGCTCCACTTTTGGTTCAGCGGCCGCTGCGCAGGGTCGAGGTCTTTTACCAAAACCTGTTCCTTGTCCATGTAGCCGTCCTGCTGGAGAAATACATTTAACCTCTCATGACAGGGGAAATACATTTTCTCCGTAATGTCGTTCCATTGCGTCCACTCGTTCAGCTCATCAAAATGTGTTTTCTTTATTATTTCATCATAGCGGGAAGCGTGTTCCTGCTTCACCCATTCCATGCTTTCCCTCGTGTAGCGCAGGCACCAGCAGGCAATATAGTTGGTGTACCAGTTGTTGTTCACATTGTTTTCATACTCGTTGGGTCCCGTAACACCGAGCATGACATACCTGTTGCGCTCCCCGCTCCATGTGATGCGCTGCGCCCAGAAGCGCGCAATGCCGATCAGCACTTCCAAGCCGTGTGTGGTGAGATACGCGCGGTCGCCGGTGTAGCGGATGTAGTTGAAAACGGCATACGCTATAGCGCCGTTGCGGTGTATTTCCTCAAAGGTGATTTCCCATTCGTTATGACATTCTTCTCCGTTCATTGTCACCATCGGATAGAGGGCTGCCCCGTTGGCAAGCCCTAATTTCTTTGCATTTTCAATGGCCTGCGGCAATTGGTTATATCGATACAACAGCAAATTTCGCGCCACACTGCTGCCGACCGTCGATAAATAGAACGGAAGGCAACAGGCTTCCGTATCCCAATAGGTGCCGCCGCCATACTTTTCGCCGGTGAAACCCTTAGGCCCCACGTTGAGGCGCGGGTCTTCGCCGGTGTAGGTCTGCAACAGCTGGAAAATACAAAACCGGATGCCCTGCTGCGCTTTCTCGTCGCCGCCGATTTCCACATCGCAGTGCCGCCACTTCTCCTGCCAAGCGCCGGATTGTTCTTCCTTCAATTTCAAATAGCCGGCGCGTCGGGCCTTGTCGGCTATTTCCTTTGCGACAGCTGCCAAGCCGGCGGCATCGGCATGTTGCCGATTCGCGATGCCGGTGTATTTATATAAGGTGAGGCGTTCGTCCTTCCCCACCCTCACCTTGGCGGAGGCGCCCACCCACGCCGGCTTCTCCACCGGTGTGAAAAGATGTTCCGCCGGATTTCCATTCAGCAGCAGCGCATAATCGCTGTGCCAGCACACCGAAAAGTTTGTCTTTTTCGTACGCATGACAATGGTGGAATGTTCGGGCGCGGCCGACTGGCTCACAAGGTCCCAGAATGTTTCGTCGTAATTGGCGTCTTCGTTTCTTACGCCGGCATTGGTGAAAGGCGTGATTTCAATGTCGGCGTCGCCGCTGAGCGGCTGCACCGTGTAGCTTATGGCGCCCAGCCCGGTGCGGACGATGCTCACAAAGCGCACAGCCTCCACCGCCACCTTCGTTTTATTGGGAAGCTCGGCGGTAAACCGGCGGGTCAACAGGCCGTGCTGCATGTCGAGTTCGTGATAAAAGTCGAGTACTTTCGCGGTGTGCAAGTCGAGCGTGTCGCCGTTCACCTTCACATCAATGCCAATCCAGAATGCGGAGTTGAGCACCTTGGCGAAGTATTCGGGATAGCCGTTCTTCCACCATCCCACGCGGGTTTTGTCGGGGTAGTACACGCCGCCGATATAGCTTCCCTGCAAGGTTTCGCCGGTGTAGGCTTCTTCAAAGTTTGCCCGCTGCCCCATCCGGCCGTTGCCGATGCTGAACAGGCTTTCCGAGGCTTTCACCCGTTCGGGCACGAACCGGTCTTCTACAATCTTCCACATAGTGATTAGTGATTAATGATTAACTCTTATGCATTTCATGCCGGCGCGCCGGGCGGCTTCTACGCCGGCATCGGCGTCTTCAAACACTATGCAGCAATCGGGCGGCACGCCCAGCGCCTGTGCAGCCCGCAGGAACACTTCGGGGTCGGGCTTGGCTTTGGTGATGCTGTTTCCGTCGATAACCGCATCGAAGAAGTGTGCAATGCCCACGCGTTCCAGAATAAGCGGCGCGTTCCGGCTCGCCGAGCCCACCGCCGTTTTCACACCGCCGGCCTTTAAGTGTTGCAGGAAATCCACCACGCCGGGCAGTATTTCGGCAGGCGTCATTCGACTGATGTATTCCACATACCACGCGTTTTTCTTTGCCGCCAGGGTTTGTTTTTCTTCCTCCGGGAGGCCGGTAATGCCGCCCACCTCCAGCAGGATATCCAATGAGGCCATGCGGCTCACGCCCTTCAGGCGCTCATTATGCTGTTCGGAAAACTCGAAACCCAGCTCCTTTGCCAATCGCTTCCACGCCGAATAATGATACTTTGCGGTATCGACCAGCACGCCGTCCAAATCGAAGATGCAGCACATTTAATCAAAAAGTGCTAAAAGTGCATCGAGCTTCGCGCGGATTTCCGCATTGCACAGGTTCCCGATGCTTCCCTTATGGGTATGCGCCAGCTCGCGGTGCGGCACGAATGTGCCGTTGGCCACGCTCGCCCCTACCCTTCTGTATGCGTCGCGGAAGGGTTCGCCGGCGAGCGCCCTTTTGTTCACTTCTTCCACCGTGAAAAGGCAGTCGTATTTTGTGTCGCGGAGGATGTCGCGGTTCACCCGGATATGCTTTAGCATAAACAGGGATATATCGAGCAGGGCGTGCAGCGTGTCGATAGCCGGGAAGATGATTTCCTTCAGCAGTTGGTAATCGCGGTGGTAGCCGTGTGGCAGATTGGCGAGCAGCAGCGCGATTTCATTCGGAACGCTTTGCAGCCTGTTGGCTTTGGCGCGTACGAGTTCCCACACGTCGGGGTTTTTCTTGTGCGGCATGATGCTCGAGCCGGTCACCAATTCGTCGGGGAAGGAGATAAAACCGAAATTTTGCGACATATACAACACGCAATCCGCCGCCAATTTATTCAGCGTGGCCGCGATGACCGCGATGCCCTGCGCCACGGCCTTCTCGCTTTTCCCGCGGCTCAGTTGTGCGGCGATGGCGTTATAGTTCATCGTGCGGAAGCCCAGTTCGGAAGTCGTCAAGTCGCGGTCTAACGGGAAGGAGCTGCCGTAGCCGGCCGCCGAGCCCAGCGGGTTTTGGTCGACCACCCGGTAGGCCGCGTGCCACACATACAGGTCGTCGACGAGCGTTTCGGCATACGCGCCGAACCACAGGCCGAACGACGAGGGCATGGCGATTTGCGTATGCGTGTAGCCGGGCAGGAGCGCCTCCTTGTGGGCTTCGCTCAGCGCCTGCAACTGCTCGAACAGCGCCACCACGCGGCTTTTAACGTGCTGCACCTCCGCCTTGAGATACAGCTTCACGTCAACCAGCACTTGGTCGTTGCGCGAGCGTCCGGCGTGGATTTTCTTGCCTACCTCGCCAATGCGGCCAGTGAGGGCGAGCTCCACCTGCGAATGGATGTCCTCCACCCCTTCTTCAATAGCAAACACGCCGCGCGTCACCTCGTCGAGCAGCGTTAGCAGTTCGTCGTGCAGGAGGGTGTGTTCCTGCGGCGTCAGCAGCCCGATTTTCTCCAGCATGCGGATATGTGCCAGCGAGCCCTGTATATCATACTTCGCGAGGCGCAGGTCGTATTCGCGGTCGTTGCCCACGGTGAACGCGCTTACCAATGTGTCGGGCGTCGTGCCCTTATTCCATAATGTACTCATACCAATTAACAATGAACAATTAACAATTAACAATTAACAATGAACAAAACTTCATACATCATACATTCAATTCCGTTATGAAGCGGACGTACTCCCGTATGCCCTGCCGTATTTCGTCGAGGTACACGAACTCGTCGGCGCTGTGCGAGCGTTCCGATGCGCCGGGTCCCATTTTGACGGCCGGGAGGTCGAGCCGCATCCAGTCCGACGTGGTGGGCGACACATACGTGTCGAGCCCCAGTTGCTCCGCGCACCGCCACAGCGGATGTCCGGCGGGCGTGAACGAGCACTTGTTGTTCAGCGAGCGTGCGCTCAGCTTGCTTTTCACTACTGCCTGCAAGGCGTCTGCGATTTCGCGGTTCGTGTAGCATTCGTTAGGCCGCACGTCTACCACGAAACAGCACGTTGCGGGCACTACGTTGTGTTGCGTGCCGCCGCTGATAACGGTCACGGTTTTCTTCACCGCGCCCAAGAGCGGCGACACCTTGTCGAACGCATAATTCCGGATAACGTCAATATCATCGAGCGCCACATACACGGCATTCACGCCTTCGTTGCGGGCTGCGTGACCGGCCACGCCCTGTGCCGTGCCGTCGAGCACCAGCAGGCCCCGTTCCGCCACCGCCACCCTCATCGAGGTGGGCTCGCCCACAATGGCACAATCGATACCTTTTAGTTGTTGTGTCACCAACCCGATGCCGCCGGGGCCGGAGTTTTCCTCCTCGCAGCTCAGCGCCAGCAGCAGGTTAAACGGCAGGTCTACCGTGCAGAGGTGCATAAAACTTTCCGTGAGCGCCGCCAGCGAGGCGCCGGCGTCGTTGCTGCCCAGCCCGAACAGTTTTCCGTCTTTCTCAAACGGCGCGAAAGGGTTGAAGGTGTAGCCGGCCGCCGGCTTTACCGTGTCGATATGGGAGTTTAGCATCAACAATTTTCGTCCTTCGCGGTTTTTGGGGGAATAAGCGCATACGTTATGGCCAATCCTGAACGGTGCGAGGCCGGCTTTGGCAAGCTGCGCCTCCAGATAATCGGCGGCGGCCTTTTCCTCGCCCGAGGGGGCGGGAATGGCTAATTTTCCTTTTAGCAGTTGAATGGCAAAAGCGCCCGGCGTGTTCATAGCAAACTCCGGGTTATGACGTAACCTGCAAACTCAAGCGGCCGTCCAGCCCCTCGTTGACTATTCTCAGGAGGGTCGATAGCCTGATGTCATCCGCATTATTCTCTATCCGGGATATGTAGGTTTTGGATGTTCCGCACTTTTCAGCTAACGCTTCTTGGGTCAGTCCCCTTTCTTTCCGAAGCTCCTGAAGCATAACGCCCACCTTGAATGCTTCAAATTCCACCTCATAGCGTTCGCGGCGTGGCGTGCCGCGTTTACCGTATCGCCTGTCAAGATGCTCGGCGAATGTGGTGATATTACTTTTTTCCTTCCTTTTCATAAAAATATTGCTTTTTGAGTTTTTCTGCTTTTTCTATTTCTTTTAATGGCGTTTTCTGTGTTTTCTTCTGAAACCCGTTGACAAGAATTATCAACTGGCCTTTGTCAAAGAAACTGAATACCCTATAAATGTTAGACCCCACTTCAACCCTTATTTCATAAAGCCCCGTCGAATTAGCAATATGACTAAACATATTTTTAGGAATCCGATCAACAGTCGATATAATCCCCAGTACATGGTCGAATTTCTTCCTTACAGTTGGTGCCAGAGTCCTGAAAAAATCAAGATAATAATTCTTATAATAAACTATTTCCCTCAGCGTATCCATAATCGTCTAATTCTGTTCACAAAAATACTAAAAATAATTGGTTATCTCAAAATGCCCTTTTACCTTGATTGCAGCGGTAGCCGCCCGCAAGGGCGGTTTTCGTTTTGGGAGAAGCCAAAGAATTATAGAAACGGATTTATGATTGTCAGTTGATTATTGATTACCAAATTATGGCTCATATCTTCGGTATAAAGCACATCGCAACCGGCTTCAATGGCTGCTGCGACAACGATGCTGTCAAAAATTTGCAAATCGTATCGTTGGATAATTTGTTCCGCCGCTTTCAAGGTGTCCATACCAACCGGATAGATATCGCTATGCGCAAAGGTCTTTATGCATAAACTCAACAATTCTTTTTTAGAAAGCGACATGACGCGCTTCAGCACATTAATGTATTCCGACAATACTTGTGTGGATACAACAGGCGAACGAACAATCAAATTTCTGGCAATATCCTGTTTAAATAAATCGTCTTGACTATGGCTATAAATAAGCACATTGGTGTCTAATGCAGATTTAGTCGTACTCATTTGCCTCGTCCCTGTTGAATTTAAAATCGCTTAAATCGAACAGGTATTGGTCGAGTATTTCGTCCAATTCCTTCCGTTTCGCCAGCAGCGATTGTTCCTCGACGGTATCTTTTAATACCGGGGAGGCCGTCACCTCGATTTTACGCCCCTGCCATTGCTGCGGAATGGGGATGCTGATGCTTCGCTCGTTCGGAATGAATATTTGCTTATACATTTGCTTGTAATTAAATTATGGAACACAAAGATAGTGATTTTTAGTCAAAAATCAACCCACATACGATTGTCCTTTGTATAGTGCGCCGCCGATGCTGTCGACGCCGGCGCCGGTGACCGACGAGAGGCAATTCATCTGATTGGTGAAATACAGCGTCCCGAGCAACGCGAAGATGAGCGCTTCCTTGTA
>JAITQN010000061.1 GCA_031288865.1 Prevotellaceae bacterium | reverse complement strand
GCCTGGATGCGTTCTTTGTCTTCAGGGCGAATGATAATCTCAAATTCAGGAGAATCTATTCCCGCCCTTGTGACAAACAGTGCGTCAAAAGCGATCAGATAGGCGTCTTTACCACAGGGAAATCCCCGAGCCTGTATCCCGAAAAACTGCGTAAAATCCGTTATTATGATACGGAAACGGACAGGTATTTTATTTTCCTGACCAACAATCTTGACCTCTCGGCTAATGATATAGCTTTACTGTACAAGCATCGCTGGCAGATTGGCTGTTTTTCAAATGGGTTAAACAACATCTGAAAGTCAAGTCTTTCTGGGGATATACCGAAAATGCCGTCAAAATTCAACTTTACTGCGCGATTATTGCTTATTGTTTGGTGGCAATCGCTGCAAAAATGCTGAAAATAGAGCGGCCAATCTACACAATTCTACAAATCGCAGGATTCTCACTACACGATAAAACGCCTCTGTGCGAACTGCTTAGCGAAACCGATTGCAGAAATACCAAAGAACAAAACTGTAACTTGCTGTTATTCAATTAATTTAAACACAACACTACTGATTTGTAATTTTGAATGCTGAATTTATTAAGACGTAGAGCATATTTTTAATCATTAACCGGCCGGGAAGTGTTAAATTATGTTATCGCGCTTTTTTTACACCCTTTAGCAAGAATAAATTTGGTATTCCAAAAAATAAATGTACATTTGTAGCTCCATTTTTGGAAGTATTTATTAATTTTAATTTTAAAATCAATTGCTTACACATTATGAAAGAGTATTTGACAGCTGTAAAAAAGCAAGAGATTTTCGGACAGTACGGGAAGTCTAATACCGACTGTGGCTCTCCGGAGAGTCAGGTTGCACTATTTTCCTACCGTATCGCTCACCTTACCGATCACCTGAAGAACAACAAGAAGGACTACAGTACGCAGCGCGCCTTGTTGAAACTGGTTGGTAAACGCCGCCGGCTTCTGGATTACCTGAAGACCGCAAATATTGAACGATACAGGGAAATTGTGAAGGCGCTCAACCTTCGGAAATAAAGTGAGAAAAAAGGCAATGCAATAGTGCAATTGCCTTTTTCTTTTTTTTGTTCAGACATTAATCGAAAAAAAAATATGAATGTAGTAAAGAAGACCATCACGTTATCGGATGGCAGAACCATTGAAATTGAAACCGGAAAACTGGCGAAGCAAGCCGACGGGTCAGTGGTTGTAAAAATGGGTAGAACGATGTTGCTGGCTACCGTTACTTGTGCAAAGGAACCTAAGGAAGACGTCGATTTTATGCCTTTGCAAGTGGAATACAAAGAAAAATATGCGGCGGCAGGCCGCTATCCGGGCGGCTTTATGAAACGGGAAGGACGCCCCAGCGATTCTGAAATCCTGGTGTCGCGCCTGATCGACCGCGCCTTGCGTCCGCTGTTCCCCGACGATTTTCATGCCGAAGTGTTTGTGACCGTCACGCTGATTTCAGCCGATAAGGATATTGTGCCCGACGCCCTGGCCGGCCTGGCCGCCTCGTCGGCGCTGGCCGTGAGTGATGTCCCGTTCCATGGGCCTATCTCGGAAGTGCGGGTGGCACGCGTGAACGGCGAAATGAAAATTAACCCTTCATTCAAGGAATTGGAACAGGCCGATATCGACATTATGGTGGCGGCCTCGTATGACAATATCATGATGGTGGAAGGCGAAATGAAAGAAGTGAGCGAAGCCGATATGCTCGAAGCCATCAAGGTGGCGCATGCAGAAATCAAAAACCACTGCAAGGCGCAAATGGAACTGTCGGAAGCGGTGGGGAAAACGCAAAAACGCGTCTATTCGCACGAAACGAACGACGAGGAACTGCGCGCCGCCGTGCATCAATTCTGCTACGACAGATGCTATGCCATCGCCAAATCGGGCACCACGAAACAGGAACGCACCGACGCATTTGATGCGCTGAAAGAAGAATTTGTGCAAACCATCGCCGAGGAAGAACGCGAGGAAAAGCAAGTGATGGTAGACCGTTATTACCACGCCGTGGAAAAAGAAGCCATGCGCAACATGATTCTTAATGAGGGCATGCGCCTCGACGGTCGCAATACCACAGAAATCCGTCCGATATGGTGCGAGGTGGACTACCTGCCCGCTGCACACGGTTCGGCCATTTTTACCCGCGGCGAAACGCAATCGCTGACCACGGTGACGCTGGGTACGAAGTTAGACCAAAAGGAAGTGGACGATGTGTTGGTGCAAGACTCTCAACAATTCGTGCTGCACTATAATTTCCCGCCGTTCTCTACCGGCGAAGCAAGGCCGGTGCGCGGCACCAGCCGCCGCGAAGTCGGTCACGGCAACCTGGCCTTCCGCGCGCTGAAAGCCGTAGTACCTACCGGTGAAGATAACCCTTATGCGGTGCGGGTGGTGTCGGATATTCTCGAGTCGAACGGCTCGTCGTCCATGGCCACCGTGTGTGCCGGTACGCTGGCACTGATGGACACAGGGGTGAAAATCTCCAAGCCGGTGTCGGGTATCGCCATGGGCTTGATTACCGACAACGAAACGAAAAAATATGCCATATTGAGCGATATTCTGGGCGACGAAGACCACCTGGGCGATATGGACTTTAAGGTGACCGGTACGGCCGACGGCATTACGGCTACCCAAATGGATATTAAGGTCGACGGCCTGCCGTATGAAGTGCTGCAACAGGCGCTGGAGCAAGCCAAGCAGGGGCGTCTGCATATTTTGGGCGAAATGCTGAAGACCATCAGCGAACCGCGTGCCGAATTTAAACCGCACGTGCCGCGCATGGAGCAAATCGTTATCGGCACCGAATTTATTGGCGCTGTGATTGGCACAGGCGGCAAGGTGATTCAGGAAATTCAGAAAGTAACCAACACGGTAATCACTATTACCGAAGAGAACAACGTGGCGCTGGTGGCGGTATTCGGCGAAAACAAAGACTCGATTGCGCAGGCGCTTCAATGGATTAAAGGCATTGCCACAAGCCCCGAAGTGGGTCAGGTATATCACGGAAAAGTGGTATCAATCCTTGACTTCGGCGCATTTGTGGAAATCCTTCCGGGACGGGAAGGCATGGTGCATATCTCCGAATTGTCGTGGAGCAGGGTGAATAAAGTAACCGACGTCCTGCAAGTGGGCGATATGATAGATGTGAAACTGCTCGAGATTGACGAGAAAGCAGGCAAGCTGCGTTTGTCGATGCGCGCTTTGGTTGACAAGCCGGAAGGCTACGTGGAACCTGTAGGAAGACCTGCACGCGGCGACCGCCGTGATGACCGGCGCCGCGACGACCGCCGTCGGGACGACCGGAGGGACGACCGTCGCGATGACCGCCGCAGGGATCGCCGCTACGACGATAGAAGAGACGACCGCCGCGAACACCGCAGAGACGACGCGCCCAGGGAAAATCGCCATGACGATAATAACACGCATGAAGACTTTAGCAAAAATGAATAGCCGCAAATCATGCCTAAAGAATATTATCAGGATACAAAGAAAAGGCAAGGGAAACTAAAGCACAAATACCGTTTCTCGGCTTATAATGACGAATCGCTAAAACAACTTTGGCATATCCGTTTATCAGGGATAGAGGCTTGGACATTGGTGGGCTCTATCATTGCCGCGATTATTGCACTGGTGGTGGTGATGATTGCCTTTACCCCGCTGCGTGAATTGATTCCGGGCTATCCTAACAACAACACGCGGCGCGAGATTGTGCAAAATGCATTGCGCGCCGATTCTTTGGAAATGATGATGTATAAATGGGAACTTCACTTGGCGAACATCAATCGCATTGTGTCGGGCAAAGACCCTGTGCCTATCGAATCGGCGCTGATTGATTCGGTACGGCGCGGCAGAACGCGTATCCGCAGCCATTCCAAAGAAGATTCCCTGTTGCGGCTGGAAGTGGAACGCGAGGTGCAGTTTCATGTGTCGTCGTTGGAATCGAACAGGCAAAACGGACTTCAACTTCAGCCATTGGAATCGGTGCACTTCTTCGCGCCGGTGAAGGGCGCTGTTACCGATAAGTTCGACATGCTGAAAGAACATTTTGCCGTAGATATTGTGGCGAGGCCCAATGCAGTGGTGTCATCTACGCTCGACGGCACGGTGGTTATGGCCGCGTGGACTTCGGAAACGGGATACGTGATTCAGCTTCAGCATAAGAATAATATTATATCGACCTACAAGCACAATGCGAAACTCCTGAAGAAAACAGGCGAAGCGGTGAAAGCGGGAGAGGCTATTGCCATCGTAGGAAACTCCGGAGAACTCACCACAGGCCCTCACCTGCACTTTGAGTTATGGTATAACGGCTATCCGGTAGATCCCGAAAAATATATTTCTTTCTAAGCCGGCATGAAAAAAAAACGCATCAGTATTCTTGGGTCTACGGGCTCAATAGGCACGCAAACGTTAGAAGTCATAAGGCTGCACCCCGACCTGTTTGAAGTGGAAATACTGACCGCTAACGGCAATGCGGATTTACTGATTGCGCAGGCTCTCGAATTTCGTCCTAACGCGGTAGTCATAGTCGATGAAGAAAAACACAAAGAAGTGGCGGAAGCCTTGACCCCTCATTTTATAAAAGTGTATGCCGGTGAAAACGCCTTGACGGAAGTGGCAGCATGGGATACCGCCGACATGGTGGTGAGCGCGCTGGTGGGATTCGCGGGACTGCGGCCTGCGCTGGCAGCGCTGAATGCCGGAAAAGCCGTGGCTTTGGCGAATAAGGAAACATTGGTGGCGGCGGGCTCGCTCATCACCAAGGCGGCTATGGAGAAAAAAGCGCCGGTGATTCCTGTCGATTCCGAGCACTCGGCCATTTTCCAGTGTCTGGTGGGCGAGCAGAATGAAATCGCAAAACTTTATCTTACCGCGTCGGGCGGGCCGTTCCTGCATACCGCCGCAGAAGATTTCGCGAAAATTACAAAAGCGCAAGCGCTGAAACATCCCAACTGGACGATGGGCGCTAAGGTAACCATCGACTCGGCAACGATGATGAACAAAGGGCTCGAAGTGATTGAGGCCTATTGGCTGTTTGGCGTCTCTGTCGAAAAAATTGAAGTGGTGGTGCATCCGCAGTCGATTGTCCATTCCATGGTGCAGTTTGTCGACGGCGCGGTGAAAGCCCAACTGGGCTTGCCCGACATGAAACTGCCGATACAGTATGCACTGAGCTTCCCGCAACGACTTCCTTTGCCGGACGCCGGATTAAACTTTTCCAACCCGTTGCAGTTGGATTTTTTCTCGCCCGACATTGAAAAGTTTCGCTGTTTGGCGTTGGCTTACGAAGCCTTGCGGCGCGGCGGGAATATTCCCTGCGTCATGAATGCGGCCAATGAAATAGCGGTAGCCGCGTTTCTTGACGACAAACTCGCGTTCGCCGCCATTCCCGGCGTGGTGGAGAACGCCATGAACGCCGTGCCTTTCATAGCCAATCCGAGCTACGAGGATTTAGTAGTAACCCACACGGAAGCCCAGCAAGCGGCTTCTAAAAATATTTAGTTATGGAGATTATTCTTAAAATCGTACAATTGTTATTGTCGCTTTCCATATTGGTCATCGTGCATGAGCTGGGACATTTCCTGTTTGCCCGCCTGTTCCGTATGCGGGTCGACAAGTTTTACCTGTTTAGCAATCTCTGGTTTTCTATTGTTCGCGTCAAAAAAATAAATGGGAAGTGGCGCTTTTCGTTTTTCTCGTCGCGGCCACCCGAAGCGTGGAAAGAACATCCCGAACACGCCGAGTTCGGCATCGGCTGGCTGCCCATAGGCGGCTACTGCAAAATTGCCGGTATGGTCGACGAATCGATGGATAAAGAACAGCTCCGGCAGCCGCCGCAATCGTGGGAATTTCGCTCCAAGCCGACATGGCAACGTTTCTTCGTACTCACCGGCGGCGTGCTGTTCAACCTTATACTGGCCGTTTTCCTGTATGCCGGCATACTCTACACGTGGGGCGAAAGCTATCTGGCCAACGAAGATGCGGTGTACGGCATCAAGACCAATGAGCTGACCCGGGAACTCGGATTTCAGGACGGAGATAAAATTATTGCTTTCGACAGTCAACCCGTAGCCCGGTTTGAGGAATTGCAAATAACCCTGATTAACCAACAGGCCAAGACTGCCACCGTAGTGCGCCTCGGCGATACGCTCACCGTACACATCGACCCGCAATACCTTCCGGCCACGCTTAATTATCCCCACCTGTTTACGCCCGTCATACCGTTTGTGGTGAAGGCAGTGCCCGACACGTCGCACAATGCACATGCGGGCTTGCAGGACGGCGACCACCTTGTGACCGTTGACGGCGCCGCTGTGCTGTCGATAGAAGACGGACAAGCCCTGTTCGAGGAAAAGAAACAACAGCTTATTCATGCCGGCCTGCAACGCGGCGACTCGCTCATCACAGTGCCGCTTCTCGTGAACAACGAGGGCAAAGCAGGCATTATCTTAAAAGGAATCCCCGACCTGTTTCACATCACCGTAAAGCAGTATTCGCTGCCGGCCTCGCTGCCCGCCGGCGCAGCAAAGGGCTACCACACCGTTAAAAGTTACCTCGACCAGTTACAACTTATTTTCAGTCCGAAAACCGAAGCCTATAAATCGGTGGGCAGCGTTATTACCATCGGGAAAATTTTCCCGGGCACGTGGCACTGGCATGCGTTTTGGAATATTACCGCGTTCCTGTCGATTATGCTGGCGGTGCTGAATATTTTGCCCATCCCGGGACTTGACGGCGGACACACCCTGTTCGTACTCTATGAAATGGTGACACGCCGCAAACCCAGCGACAAGGTGCTGGAATATACCACAGGCGCAGGCCTGATATTCCTGATTGGCGTGATGGCGCTGGCCTTCGGCAATGACATCTTCAGACTCTTTAAATAAAGCGTGATGAAAAAACTGTGCTATACCCTGCTTCTGTTCCCGGCGCTGCTGGCCTCCTGCGGCGACGGCATGCGCACCATGCAACGCGTGAGCGGGAAAGCCGGCGAGGTGGTAGTCGTGGTCGACAATAAAATATGGGACAAAACCGTGCTCGACACGGTGCACAGGATACTGGCGCCCGATTATCCGGCGCTCCCGCAGCGCGAACCCGTGTTCGATATTATCGACATGCAGGAAACGGCGTTCTCGAAGATGTTTCAGCTGCATCGCAATATCGTACTTCTGAAAATCGCGGGCGACAGCGTCCCGGAAGGCCTTTCGGTAAGGCACGACGTGTGGGCGCAGCCGCAAACCGTGGTGGTGGTGCATGCAAGAAACGGCGACAACCTCATCGGTGTGCTGGCCGGAAATCAGGAACGGATGATTCACATTCTGGAGCAGGCCGAGCGCGACCGGGTAATCGACGCTGCACGAAAGTATGAACTGAAAGCCCTGCGCGACACGGTGAGCAAGCGCTTCGGCGGATCGCCCCGTTTCCCCATGGGCTACACGCTGCGCAAAGCCACCCCCGGTTTTGTTTGGATAGGGAGCGAAACGCGCAAAGCCATCTTAGGGGTGTTTATGTATAGCTATCCTTACAGAGACAGCACCACGCTTCGTCCGCAGCATATCATAGCAGCGCGGAATGCCATCTTGCAGCGGGAGGTGCCCGGACAATTTGAAAATACGTACATGACCACCGCCTCGCTCTTCCGTCCGCAAACGCGAAACATCCGGTATAAAGACCTTCACTTTGTGGAAACGCGGGGACTGTGGGATATTGAAAACGACTTCATGGGCGGGCCGTTTATCAGTCACACCTTAATCGACAGCACCGGCGAAAAAGCACTCGTGCTGGAGGCTTTTGTGTACCATCCGCATGCCGGCAAGCGGGATTATATGAGACAACTGGAAGCCATCCTCTATTCTTTTGAATGGGATTGACCCCGTAGTTTTAATTTTTGTGTTATTTTTGCACTTTAAACAGCATATATTATGGAACATATTTTTTCTTCTTCAATCGGCAAGAAATTGGTGATGAGCCTTAGCGGCATGTTTTTGATGATATTCTTGATTATTCACGCCGGGGCGAACGCGCTGGCGCTGTTTGGCCGCGAGATGTACAACGAAGTGTGTCATTTCATGGACACCAACCCCGTCATTCAGGTGATGGTGCCGGTGCTGGCGCTCGGCTTCGTGATTCATATCCTGTATGCCGTGTGGTTAACCTGGAGCAACCTGAAGGCGCGCGGTGTGCAGGCGTATGCCGTGGGCACTAAGACGCAGGCCTCGTCGTGGGCGGCGCGGAATATGTTCGTGCTGGGGCTTATTGTAGTGGGGTTTCTCGCGCTGCACCTTTACCACTTCTGGGCGAAGATGCAATTGCAGCACTTCATTGGCGGCCATGCCTCAGACGACCCTTACAGCTTAGTGGCAGCGCTGTTCCGCCAACCGCTCTATGTGGCGATTTACCTGATCTGGATAGGCGCGCTATGGCTTCACCTGCGTCACGGCTTTTGGAGCGCGCTGCAAACCATAGGCCTCAACAATTCAAAATGGCTGGCGCGCTTGCAGACCATCGCCATGATTTACGCCAGTGTCATTGCGCTGGTGTTCGCCGCCGTGCCGCTGTTCTTCCTGCTGGGACTCGACGGGGGGAACTAAGAGTTATGAGTTATGAATTATGAGTTATGAGTTAAATTAATTCAAAATTCATAATTCAAAATTCAAAATTAATTCCTGCCTTTTTTTATTGCTTACTCCCCTGATGCATCATTGTCCGTCCGAGTAATGTGATTAATGCGCTAATGTAATTAGAATAAATTGCTGTGCGTGCCAGTAGCGACCAATTTGTAATCTTTTTT
>JAITQN010000166.1 GCA_031288865.1 Prevotellaceae bacterium | reverse complement strand
GAAGCCCCCGGCATGCCCGACGACGACACAATATCCACGCCGGATATCTTGCCTTGCAGGGCTGTTACCAGGTTGGTGTTGGCAGCCTTGTCCAGCGCATCGGCTTTTACTTCCTGCACAGCGTAGCCCAGCGCTTTCTTCTCGCGCGAGATGCCCAGTGCGGTCACTACCACCTCGTCCAGCGCCACGGTTCCGCTTTCCAGCACTACGTCAATTACGGCACGGCCGCCCACGCTCTCCTCGTGGGTCTTCATGCCGACAAAAGAAAACGCCAACGTCGCGTCGCCCGGAACACTTATAGTATACCGGCCGTTTACGTCGGTCGAGGTACTTGTTCGCGCACCTTTTACCACCACCGACACGCCCGGCAGGGGTTGCCCTTCGGCGTCGGTTACCACTCCGGATACTTGCACATTTTGCGCCCATAAAGCGCTACTCCCTGCAAACACCAAACACAATAAAAACAGTGTAGTTTTTTTCATAGAGATGTAATTTAAGTTATAAATGATAATACAAATTAAAGAAGTAAATTTGAAAGAACAAAATTTTATGTGTTAAATCGTAATTATTTTTTAATATGATTGTAATAAATTATTAAAAATAAGATTTTTGCATATCTATAATTTATCATTAAGATACGGTTAATTTTATATTATCTACTCCGGCATATTTCTTCGAATCCCTTGTTAATATTCGGTTGCACATTATTAATGTAGAATGCAAATTTTTATAAAATATTTATATTTACTTACAGTTTGATAGTTTCCGGCTATAAAATTTTTAATTTTATTACTAAAACAGATATGCGAATAGTAATTCGCCTGTCAGGCCAGGGCACAAAAGTTTCAGGGAAGGGCGGTAGGATGTTTCGGCTGGTAGTTTATACCGTGGTGGTAAACCAGTTGGTGATTTTCTTGTTGTATCGTTCCGACACGGGAATATCGGGTACCCGCGCGATGCCGAATTCCATAAAGATGCCGTCCTTTTGCCGGCGGATGACCTTCACCGCTTCCAGATTCACAATATACGACCGGTGACTGCGGATGACGTTCGTGTGGGACAGGTGCTTCTCTATGTTTTTGAGCGAATTTCGCACGATTAACCGCGTGGGCGCCTCCTTATTCAGGTACCAGATTTCGACATAATTGTCGGCCGCTTCGATGTAGAGCAGGTTCTCTTTGGTTACCGACAGGCACAATTCGCCTTTTTCGTCGTGAAAAGAATAGATGTTTTGTTTGCCGGCTGTGGCCTGTTGCGCTTCTTCTATCCGGCGCAGTTTCATCTCCTTGTCCTTGTAGGCGAAATACAAATGCAGCGACGCGTAGGGCAAGAGTAGCACCAGAGAGGTATTGACGATCGATTCCCTGAAAATGCCCAGGTAGTCGCGCTCCGGATTCAGATAGGCCGTGTAAATAGTGTAAAACAGCGCCATGAAGAATATTTCCAGCAGCACCCAAAGCAGGTAAGCGCCAAGCCCTATCTCATGCTTCTGTCCCCAGTAATACATGCACAGGCGGCTAATCACCACCACCAGCACGCCGGTCAGGATGATGAGGCTGGAAAACACCAGAAATTTAAATTCCGATACGTTGTACCAGTTGAAAGAGCTGAAGGGTCTATAAATATTGATGAAAACCAGCGCAAACAGGGCAGTAAAAACAATCAAACGAACCATGTTTGCCTTTGCATACACGTAAGCGGGTACTTTTTGCTCGAATATATTCATCCTTGTTCGTGTTAATTCGGGGCAAATATAGAAAAAATCTTGTTACCATAGCTTGCCGGGCGGCGTTTATGGACTACAGTAAGGCATGAGCCGCCCGGCCACATCGCTGTTTAATATATTGTTTTCCACTAATGCGCGGAGCGTGCAGGCTTGCGCCCCTTGTGTGGTGCGAAAGTGAACTATACCGCGCGCGGCGTAATAGCCGATGTAGGGATGCTGCCGCAGGGTTTGCTCGTCGGCGGTGGCGAGGTCGATTTTCACGATTTTGGCGGTGTCGAGGGTGAGTTGCGGCATCCATTGCGCCAGGCGGTCGGGGTCTACGTTCCGGATGTCGAGAAGTTGCTGGATGTGGGCATAGCCGCCCAGCTGTTCGCGGTACTTCACGATGCTGCGGGCGAAGTACGCGCCAATGCCGCGCACGAGGCGAAGCGTGTTGGTGTCGGCGCTGTTCAGGTCGACGATGGGCATGCTGCGGCTTTCGCGTTTGAAGGGCGTGTAGGTTTGCGGCGGGGTGGCCGTTGTACGTGGCGGCGATGAGGCCGTTGTGCGTGGCGGTGGGGAGGGTTGGCCAGCCACTACCGTGAGGCTGTCGATCCGGCGTACGAGCACATCGTAATGGAAAGTAGTAGCGGCTGCGGACGAAAAGAGCATGGGAGCGAAAATCACCGCAAGCACCAAGGTAAACAGCACCACTAATCCTAGTTGTTCGTTACGCGAAAACCGCAGGAAAATAGTGAAAAAGCTTCTCATGACGGGTTCTGCCTTGATGCGCCGGTGATAAAACCGATGGGCTTTCTTGGCGGGGGTGTTGGTGTACTTAGTATTTTTGTAAGCGCCGCATACACTTCACTGAACTGGGCGTCTGTGCTTTCTTCCAGTTCTTCAATCCGTTTTAATAATTCGTTGTATCCGGTAACCATCTGCCGTAAAAGGACAAAGGCACGCATAATGGCGATATTTACCGTTATTGCCGTAGGACTTCTAAGTACGGATGACAACATGGCTACACCTTGTTCCG
>JAITQN010000164.1 GCA_031288865.1 Prevotellaceae bacterium | reverse complement strand
TCATAACTCATAACTCATAACTCATAACTCTTAACTCTCCTTCATGGTGAGTTGGATGCGGTGGCGGGACAGGTCGACGTCCACCACCTTCACCCGCACGTGCTGGTGCAGCTTCACCACGTCGGCGGGGTTGCTCACGTAGCGCTCGGCGAGCTGCGAGATGTGCACCAGACCGTCCTGCTTCACGCCGATGTCGACAAACACGCCGAAATTCGTGATGTTGTTCACGATGCCGGGGAGCACCATGCCGGGCTTCAGGTCGTCGATCGAGAACACCTCGGGCGAGAACTCGAACACCTTGGCCACGCTGCGCGGGTCGCGGCCGGGCTTGGCCAGTTCGGCCATGATGTCGTTCAGGGTGGGCAGCCCCACCGTGTCGCTCACGTAGCGCTGCAAGTCCACGCTACGGCGCGCCTCCTCGTTGGAGAGCAGCGCTTGCAGCGACAGGTCGAGGTCGCGCGCCATCTGTTCCACCAGCGCGTAGCGCTCGGGGTGCACGGCGCTATTGTCGAGCGGATTTGCGGCGTCGGGGATACGCAGGAAGCCGGCGCACTGCTCAAAGGCCTTTTCGCCTAAGCGTTTTACGTTGTGCAGTTCGTCGCGGCAGGTAAACGCGCCGTGCGCCGCCCGGTGGTCGACGATGTGCTGCGCCAGCTGCGGGCCGAGCCCCGACACGTAGGTCAGCAAGTGACGGCTGGCCGTGTTGAGGTTCACCCCCACCCCGTTCACGCAGCTCTCCACCACGCGGTCGAGGCCTTCCTTGAGTTTCGTTTGGTCTACGTCGTGCTGATACTGCCCGACGCCGATCGACTTGGGGTCGATTTTCACCAGTTCGGCGAGCGGGTCCATCAGGCGGCGGCCGATCGACACCGCGCCGCGCACCGTGACGTCGTAGTCCGGAAATTCCTCGCGTGCGGTGGCCGACGCGGAGTACACCGACGCGCCGTCTTCGCTCACCACAAACACCTGCATGTGTTTGGGGAGCGCTATTTTCTTGATAAAATGTTCGGTTTCGCGACCGGCCGTGCCGTTGCCTATAGCGATGGCATCGATTTTGTAGGTGTCGACGAGCGCTGAAATCTTGCGCACGGCCGCGCCGCGCTCGTTTTGCGGCGGGTGCGGGTAGATGGCATCGTTGTGCAGCAGGCGTCCCTGTTCGTCGAGGCACACGAGTTTGCAGCCCGTGCGGAAGCCCGGGTCGAGCGCCAGCACGCGCTTCTGTCCCAGCGGCGGGGCGAGCAGGAGCTGGCGCAGGTTTTCGGCAAACACCCCGATGGCGTCGGCGTCGGATTTCTCCTTTTTCCAGCTCACGGTTTCGGTTTCGAGCGACGGGCACAGCAGGCGTTTGTAGGCGTCGGCAATAGCCCTGCGCACCTGTTCCACCGCCGGGGACGGCGCCACCGGTTGCCGCAGTATCTGTTCCTCGATAAGCGGGATGGCGCGTGCCTCTTCGGGCTCCACGTGTACGGTGAGGAAGCCCTCGGCCTGTCCGCGCAGCACGGCCAGCATCCGGTGCGACGGGATGGTGCGCAGCGCCTCGTGGTGGTCGTAATAGTTTTTATAGTTGACGCCCTCTTCTTTCTGTCCCTGTATTACCTTCGACGTAACCACCGCTTCGCGCCGGAACAGGTGGCGCAGCGTTTCGCGCACCTTGACGTTTTCGTTCACCTGCTCGGCAATAATATCGCGGGCGCCCGACAGGGCGGCATTCGCGTCGGGCACGTCGCCGGTGAGGAATTTTTCCGCTTCCGCGACGATGTCGCTGCCGTCCTGTTTCATCAGCACGGCGGCCAGCGGCTCCAGCCCCTTCGCTTTCGCCACCGACGCGCGGGTGCGGCGTTTCGGACGGTAGGGCAGGTAAATGTCCTCCAGTTCTGCCGGCGACACGCAGGCGTCGATTTGCGCCTGCAACGCGTCGGTGAGTTTCCCCTGCTCGCCGATTGATTTTAGAATCGTAGCCTTGCGGTTGTCTAATTCTTCAAACACGGCGGCGCGGTGTTTCACTTCGGCAATTTCCACTTCATTGAGACTGCCGGTCATCTCTTTCCTGTAACGGCTGATGAAGGGCACGGTAGCGCCCTCGGCAAACAGCGTCAGGGTGTTTTCCACTTGCCACACCTTCACTTGAAGGGCTTCTGCAATAAGGTTCAGGTAAATTGTATTCATCGTTATTCGTCGGAGAATTGTTGTAGCATGTTCCGGTAGGAAGAAAATATTTTCGACTTCGACACAAAGCCCGCGTACTGCCCGTTTTCGTCGACCACCGGCAGGTTCCACGCGCCCGAAGTTTCGAACTTGTCCAGCACCGACTGCATGCTTTCGCCCTTGCAGACCAATGCCGGCGGGAGTTTCATCACGTCGCGCACCCGGGTGATTTCGTAGCGGGTGGCGTCGAACATAATGCTGCGCACGTCGTCGAGCAGCACCACGCCCACCAGCACGGCGGTGTTGTCGACCACCGGGAAGAGGTTGCGCGGCGAGCGCGCGAGTATCTTCACGAGTTGCCCCAGCGTGTTGTCGGGCGACACGATGGAGAAGTCGGTTTCCACCAGCTTGTCGACTTGCAGCATCGTGAGCACCGCCTTGTCTTTGTTGTGTGTGATGAGTTCGCCGCGCAGCGCGAGGCGTTTGGTGTAGATAGAATGTTTCTCGAAGCCGCGCACGGTGATGAACGACACGGCCGAGGCCAGCATCAGCGGCATGAAGAGGTCGTATCCGCCGGTGATTTCGGCGATGAGGAAGATGGCCGTGAGGGGGGCGTGCATCACGCCCGACATCATGCCGGCCATGCCCACCAGCACGAAGTTGGCTTCGGGCACCTCGTGCAGCCCCGACAGGTTGATGAGGCGCGCCACGATAAACCCGGCCACGCCGCCCATAAACAGCGACGGGCCGAACGTTCCGCCTACGCCGCCGCCCGAATTGGTGAGCGACATGGTGAAGACTTTGAAGAAAAACACGGCGAGGAAGAACAGGAGGACGAACCATACGTTCGACGAGAACGACTCGTAGAGCACGTTGCCTGCGGCGTTCACGCTGTCGCTGTGCAGCAGCAGGGTGAGCGACGCGTAGCCTTCGCCATACAGCGGCGGGAAGAGGAAGACGAGCACCCCCAGTCCCACGGCGCAGAGCAGCCAGCGGTTGAACACGCCTTCGATTTTTTTCAGACGGCTTTCCAGCGCCAGCGTGGCGCGTGTGAAGTAGAGCGCGCCGAAGCCGCAGCACACGCCCAGTATGGCATAGAAGGGCAGGTTCCCCATGTTAAACGGCGCCACCGAGTTGCTAAACGACACGGTGTCGCCCAGCATCAGGTACGACACGGAGGCCGCCATGACCGACGACACGAGCAGCGGCACGATAGACGACAGCGTGAGGTCGAGCATCAGGATTTCGAGCGTGAACACGATGCCGGCCAGCGGCGCTTTGAAGATACCGGCCACGGCGCCGGCGGCGCCGCAGCCCAGCATGAGGGTGATATAGCGGTAGTCGAGGCGGAAGAACTTGGCGATGTTCGACCCCAGCGCGGCGCCGGTGTACACGATAGGCGCCTCGGCCCCTACCGAGCCGCCCAGCCCGATGGTCACGGAGCTGGCCACCATAGAGCTGTAGGTGTTGTGGCGCTTGATTTTCGAGTCCTTCCGGCTGATGGCATACAGCACCTTGGTGACGCCGTGCCCGATGTCGTCTTTCACCACATACCGCACATACAGCAGCGCGAGCAGCATCCCGATGCCGGGATAGAAGAAATACAGCAGGCTGTCGGTTCCTGTTTGGAACCAGCTGGTGAGGAGCATTTGTATCCAGTGCACGGTGTTTTTCAGCAGCACGGCGGCCAGTCCGCTCAGCAGCCCCACCCCCAGCGACAACAGAATCACCAATTGCCGTTCGGGGAGACGCTTCAGCCACAGTATTTTTTCATGCGTCCAATGCAGGAATTTAAACATTGCATCCATTTACTTAATCTCTACTTCCACCATTTTGTTATCCATGAGAAATGTCTCAATGCGCTGTCCGCGCCGCACCTGAAAAGGCGGAGAGAGCGGAATAAAAAGGTAATCGCCTATTTTCACCGTCATGAAATTTGAAACATATTCAATGATTTTATCTACAAGCTGCATATTGCCGGGTGACAGCGGGATGTCGGCGTCGGCGTGCGCCCGCATCCGGTAGCGGCTTTCCCGCCATTGCGCCATCCCGATAAACTCACGGCTCACGGCCGCCGAGTAGTCGAACGACAGCGCCGTGTCCCAGGGTTGCGCTTCGGCCTTGCAGCGCGCCAGCAGGTCGGCGGCTGTGAAGGTCACGCCTGCGCCCACCGCGTCGTAATACCGTGCGGCGAAGCGCTCGCTAATGCTGCGTCCCAAGCGGCACAAGCGAACAACGGCACAAATCTGCGCTTCGAGCTGAGTGGTAAAATCAGGATAGTAGAATGCCGCATTATTTCGCAGCAACGCCGTATCGGGTTTAAGGTAATAGCTTACCCCGCGGCCGCCTGTCCCGTGTATGCAAATCAGTTTCAAGACATCGGCAATGTTTTGGATTTTATACGCAAGTCGGTGAACACTCTTTTGGTGTCTAAGGTAAACGTACTGTTCATAATCCACGCGTAATAGCTGGGATCTTTCGCGATTACTTCAAGCGCTTTTTGCCCTTTGTATTTTCCGAAATTAATAATCGGCACGTCTTTCTCGTCCAGAATCACGCGACCTGCATAGTCGAGGTTGCGTCGCTGCATGGAAAATTCCGACAGCTTTCCCATGTCGTTCGTCAGGGTTTCGTAGCGGTCGAGTTGCGCCTGCAATATCTCATACGTGGCATACGCGTCGGCGGCGGCGCTGTGCGCGTCTTGCAGCTCTTTGTTGCAATAGAACTTGTAGGCCGCCGAGAGGGTGCGCTGTTCCATTTTGTGAAAAATGGTTTGTACGTCAATCAGCTTCCGCTTGCGGAAATCGAAGGCGATGCCGGCGCGCAAAAACTCTTCGGCCAGCATCGGTATATCGAATTTTATAGAATTGTATCCTGCCACGTCGCATCCTTCAATGTATTTCGCCAGCGTGCACGCAATTTCTTTAAACACCGGGCAGTTGGCCACATCCGCATCGGTAATGCCATGTATTTTTGTGACCTGTTCGGGAATGGGAACGGTAGGGTTTAGCCTGAATGTTTTTTGATCTTCCTGTCCGTCGGGCATTACCTTCAGAATAGAAATTTCCACAATTCTATCGGTGGCAATGTCCAACCCTGTAGTTTCCACATCAAAAAACACCAGGGGATTTCTTAAGTTCAATTGCATTTTATATTGTTTTTCTTCTTCTATGCGTTTATCATCATCGGCATAAGCAAGGCGAGCGTTTCTTCGTGCTCGTCGTCCGTTTCCAAGGGGAGCACCAAGCCGGCGCGCGACGGGTCCGACAGCTCAAGGCTCACGTTGGTAGACGGCAGGTTGGCTAAAATTTCACTCAGGAAATTCGATTTAAAGCCGATTTCAATGTCCTCGCCCTCGTAGCGGCAGTTCACGCGTTCGTGCGCCGACACGGAGAAGTCAAGGTCTTGTGCCGATACGGTCATGCCATTCCCCGCTATTTTCAGCTTGATCAGGTTGCTGGCCTGGTTCGAGCACACCGACACGCGGCGCACGGAATTCATAAATTCCAGCCGGTCGACTGTTATTTTGTTTTCATTGTTTGACGGAATCACCGAACGGTAGGCCGGATAATTGCCTTCCACAAGGCGGCAGGTGAGGTTGTAGCCGGGCAGCGTGAACACCGCGTTTTTCTTGTCGAACGCGAGTTCCACCTCATCACTCACTTTGGGCAGGATGTTTTTCAACAGTCCGGCGGGCTTTTTGGGAAGGATGAATGCATCTTCCGTTTCGGGTATAATGTCGGTACGCCGGTAGTACATCAGCTTGTGCGAATCGGAAGCCACCAGCGTGGTGTTTTCTTTCTTCAAGTCGAAGTAAACACCGTTCATCACCGGGCGCAGCTCATCGTCGGCTGTGGCAAACAGCGTGCGATCCAGCCCTTCGAGCAGCACTTCGGCAGGAATTTTAATACGACTGGCCGTAGCGTCCAGCGCCGGTTTTACAGGATAATCGTCGGCCGGCGATCCGGGAAGAATGAACTGCCCGTTAGGCCAGCTGATTTCCACCTGCGAGCCGCTCACCGTAAACGTTAAGGGCTGTTCGGGGAACTCCTTCAACGTATCAATGAGCATCTTTGCGGGAATTGTCACGGCGCCTTCCTTTTCCACATTTTCGATGTGCAGTGAAGTTTCCATCGTGGTTTCGATATCCGAAGCCGTAATGGTTAAGGTATTGTCCCGCAAGTGAAACAGGAAATTATTTAAAATCGCCATGGTATTTTTATTGCTGATTACCCGCGATATTGACTGTAAACGACCTAATAAGTCGATGCTTGATACAATAAATTTCATATACTTATAATTTTAAGATACAATAATACATCTTTTTACGGAAACAATCGACAATTTCTTTTTATTTTTTATCAACAAAATCGTTTAAATCCCTTAACAGCAAGTCAAAATACACCCACGACCCGCGCGCCCATTCTTTGGTTTCGACAATGAAAAGAATACATTTGTCCGTGTCGTATCCCTCGCCTGCCGCCAAAGGAATGCCGAACAGTTCCACCGTCAGGTTTCCTTTTGCGCTTTTAATACTGATGCGATGTTGCAAATGTTGGCGCGCCTCCGCCAATGTCGACGCGGGCGGCGTATCTATTATGGCATCGGCGGCCACCTGCCGGAAGTAGGTCACATACCGGTTTATCAAAGCCTCGTTATTGCGATATGCCGCGCGGGTTCTGTCCGGCGCAACGGGTTGCCATTCGGTGCCGTTGCGTATCAACCGGAATGAGGCCTCCGGGCGGTTCAGGTGTTCCACCCGCACCGTATCCATGTCGAGCGGCAGGTAGGAGAATATCGTGGCGTCTTTCCAGAACTCAGGCTTAGCGCTACACGCCTCCATGACCTTGTATCCGGCATAGGATAGGTCGGCCAGAAACAACTGCTCGCCATAACGCACCACCGTGCCGGTATGTGCTATGCTACTTATATGAAACGAAAGCAGCGGGCGGCTACGACGCTTTGTAAACACAGCGGTATGTATTCCCTCCCGGGCCACTTGTGCGGCGATTTTCCGTTTCACGGCCTCGTCCACCGCAAGCGGACGCAGTTGCCAGTTGAGCATCACGCGCCACCAGTCGAACAAGCGTTCCGCACCGGCCGGGCGGCCATGATTGACAAGCCACTGCTCACCGGCTTTGGTTAATACCGTGGTGTCGTGTCCCTGCACAAATTCAAGCCGGGTGACGGCGTCTGCGCAGGCATCCAGTTGCCGGGTTAAATCGTCCGGCGAGCAGGCAAGCAGCACACACGCGCCTCCGCACAGCCACGTGCACAACCTTCGAAAACTATACATTTATTATTTTGCAAAACTTACAGCCCGTGTTTCACGGATTACCGTTACTTTCACTTGTCCCGGGTAAGTCATTTCTTCCTGAATTTTCTTTGCAATTTCCTGCGACAGGCTTTCCGCGTCGGCATCGCTCACCTTTTCGCTTCCCACGATCACCCGCAATTCGCGGCCTGCCTGAATGGCATACGTTTTTATCACGCCCGGATGCGACAGCGCCAAATCCTCCATGCCCTTCAGGCGTTTGATGTAGGATTCCACCACCTCGCGGCGTGCGCCGGGACGGGCGCCCGATATGGCGTCGCCCACCAGCACTAGCGGCGCAATCAGCGACGTCATGTCCACTTCTTCGTGGTGCGACCCGATGGCATTGCACACTTCCGGTTTTTCCTTGTACTTCTCGGCCAGTTGCATACCCAAAATGGCGTGCGGCAACTCAGGGTTGTCGGGCGACACTTTTCCGATGTCGTGCAACAAGCCTGCGCGCTTTGCCGTTTTGGGGTTCAAGTCCAATTCCGCTGCCATGATGGCGCAGAAGTTCGCCACTTCGCGCGAGTGTTGCAACAGGTTTTGCCCATACGACGAGCGATATTTCATGGCGCCCACCAGCTTGATCAACTCAGGATGCAAGCCGTGAACACCCAAGTCAATGGCGGTGCGTTTGCCCACTTCCACCACTTCCTCGTCTACTTGTTTTTGCAGTTTGGCCACCACTTCTTCGATACGCGCCGGGTGAATACGTCCGTCGGTAATCAGTTGGTGCAGCGCCAGCCGCGCCACTTCGCGGCGCACGGGGTCGAATCCGGAAATCACAATGGCTTCCGGCGTATCGTCTACCACAATTTCCACTCCCGTGGCGGCTTCCAGCGCGCGGATATTGCGGCCTTCGCGCCCAATGACGCGGCCTTTCACCTCGTCGTTGTCGATGTGGAACACCGTAACGGCGTTTTCGATGGCCGCTTCCTGCGCCACCCGCTGCAACGAGAGGATTACGATGCGTTTCGCTTCTTTCGAGGCATTCAGGCGCGCCTCATCCATCACCTCATTGACATACGACATGGCCTGCGTCTTCGCTTCGGCCTTCAACGACTCCACCAGATTATTCTTTGCTTCCGCCGCCGAGAGACCCGCAATGGTTTCCAGCTTCTCAATCTGCTGGCGACGCAACCGCTCATATTCCTCAATACGTTTCTCCACCACCCCGATTTGCATCGACAGGCTTTCCTTGATGGCGTCGTTTTCCTTGATCTTCCGCTGCGCCTCCGACAACTGTTGCCCCAGCACCGACTCCTTCTGCTTCAACCTGTTTTCCGCCTGCGCCAGTTTATTGTTCCGCTCATTGATTACGCTCTCATGTTCTGTTTTTAGCTGTAGGAAGCGCTCTTTGGCTTGCAGGATTTTCTCCTTTTTAATGTTCTCGGCTTCAATCTGCGCCTCTTTGACAATCTTTTTGCGTTTTTTCCCCAATAGCGCATTTACGGTAAAAAACGATACACTCCCGCCGGCTATTACGGCTACTATGGCTAATATAATTGGCATTTCCATGATTTTATTATGTTTGTTTTAGTTCATTTATAAAAAAAAGTCTGCACTGTTACGCTTGTTTGACGAAAACCCTGAAAAATCAAGGCGGAGCTTCCGGATATTAACCTCGAACGTCCAACGTCTCGACAAGTCGAAATCTCCCGAAGGATAACCAGGCCTGTTCTTAGCCACCGAGATAAACTCCTTTATTAAATAGTGTTGAGTTTCGCAAAGAAACACGTAACAATGCAGACACAATATATCAATAGGAACTACATCCTTCTTATTCCACACGCTGTAAATACTCTCCTAACTCCTCGTTGAGCACGGCCGCTTCATTGGCTATCCGTCCCTGCGCCGTTTCATATTCAATAAGGTTTACGACAAACCGCATGGCCGCCATCGAGAGGAAGTCACGCATGTCACGATCGGTAAAATTTTGCTGGTATTGAACCACCATTTCATTAATACGCCGCGCCGCCGCCCTGAGCCTCTCCTCGCCCGACGCCGCTATCTTAAACGCATAATACCGTTCGGCTACACTAACTTTTATGGAAAACTTTTCCTCTTCCATGTCGTCTTATCTGTTTAATAGAGCAATACATTTGTCAATCTCTTTCACAATTCTTCCTATTTTCAATTTTGCATCATCAGTGTCGGCACTTGAACTTTTGAATGCCTCGGCTAACTGCAACTTCTTATTCTTCTCTTCCAAGTCCTTTATTGTCTGGTGTTGTCGCGTCATCTCACCTTTAAGCCAGTGGTTCTCAGTTCGCAGATCAACACTCTCACGTTTTGCTTCCTCATGGTATGCGATAAGCTGTAGCTGTTTATTTCTTAACTGTTTTAACAATTCATTTATTCGCTCTTCCATAGAAAAACACTATAGTGAGGCTACAAATATACGATAAAGTTTCTGAAATCAAAAAAAATATTTTTCACGTACGCTTGCATATTAATAAATTTACGTTTATCTTTGCCCCCGGTTTTTAATGAAACACGAAAAATGATACCTTATAATATATATACTAATACTTGCTGGTGGTGGCGCTCGTTCTTGGACAAGGAGTGAGTTATACCTGCATGCGTTCGGTTATAAAGAAAGAAAAGCCTGTTGTAAACTCACAACAGGCTTTTTCCGTTAAGGACAAATAAAATAAAGGAAAATGAATAAAGTACTAAACACTATGAACAACACACCTTCCTTTCATGTAAACGACGAAGGATACTACGGGGAATTCGGCGGGGCTTA
>JAITQN010000156.1 GCA_031288865.1 Prevotellaceae bacterium | reverse complement strand
GTGAGCGAAGCCGACCGTAGCGCAAAATATCCGTCATTGGAAGAAACAATGCCCAAGGTCTATAAAGAGTTGTTCGACATTCAACGAAAGCTCGAACAGCATTATACCGACATGCAGGATATCGAATTTACCATTCAAGACGGCAAGTTGTGGATGCTGCAAACCCGCAGCGGGAAACGCACCGGCGCGGCCATGGTAAAAATAGCCATGGACATGCTCCACGAAAAATTGATTGACGAACCCACCGCCGTGCTGCGCTGCGAGCCGAATAAGCTCGACGAGCTGCTGCACCCGGTGTTCAAGAAAGAAGCGCTGGCCGCTGCGAAGGCCATCGCCAAAGGCCTGCCGGCCTCGCCGGGCGCGGCCACAGGACAAATCGTGTTTTTTGCCGACGAGGCCGAAACGCGGGTAAACAAAGACCGGAACGCCAAGGTTATCCTCGTGCGGTTAGAAACCTCGCCCGAAGACCTGAAAGGGATGAACGTGGCGCAGGGCATCCTCACCGCACGCGGCGGCATGACCTCGCACGCGGCCGTGGTAGCCCGCGGCATGGGCAAGTGCTGCGTGTCGGGCGCCGGCTCGCTCTCCATCAACTACAGAGACCGCACCATGACCGTGGGCGGCAAGGTATACAAAGACGGCGACTGGATTTCGCTGAACGGCTCTACCGGCGCGGTATACGAAGGAAAAATAGAGACCATCCTGCCGGAACTCAGCGGCGACTTCGGCAAAATCATGGAGATGGCCGACAAGTACGCACGCCTGCTGGTGCGCACCAACGCCGACACGCCCAACGACGCTAAAGTGGCGCGCGGTTTCGGCGCCAGAGGCATCGGGCTGTGTCGCACGGAGCACATGTTTTTCGAAGGCGACAAGATACAGGCTATGCGCGAAATGATTTTGGCGAAAGACGAAACCGGCCGGCGCAAGGCGTTGGACAAGCTGCTGCCGCTGCAACGCAACGACTTTGAAGGCATCTTCACGGCCATGACCGGGCTGCCGGTAACGGTGCGCCTGCTCGACCCGCCCTTGCATGAATTTGTGCCGCACGACCGGAAGGGTCAGGAAGAAATAGCGAAAATAATAGGGATTCCCGTGGCCGAGGTGCATGAGCGCGTGCTGGCGCTGGCCGAGGTGAACCCGATGTTAGGCCACCGCGGTTGCCGGCTCGGAAACACGTATCCCGAAATTACGGAAATGCAAACCCGCGCCATTCTTGAAGCGGCGTTGAACCTGAAGAAGAAAAACATCGAGGCCGTGCCCGAAATTATGGTGCCGCTGCCGGGCAACCTGCACGAGCTGGAGCTTCAGGAGAAAATTATCCGCAGCACTGCACAGAAAGTGTTCGACGAATACAACGACCGGATAGATTTCAAGGTGGGCACGATGATTGAAGTGCCGCGGGCAGCCCTCACCGCCGACCGCATTGCCGAGAGCGCCGAGTTTTTCTCGTTCGGCACGAACGACCTCACCCAAATGACCTACGGCTTTTCGCGCGATGATGTGGCCAAGTTCCTGCCCATCTATCTCGAAAAAGGCATCCTGAAGAACGACCCGTTCGAAATACTCGACCGGAAAGGGGTAGGGCAGTTGGTGAGCATGGCCACGGTGAAAGGCCGCGCCACGCGTCCCGACCTGAAGGTCGGCATTTGCGGCGAGCATGGCGGCGAGCCGTCGTCGGTAGAGTTTTGCCACCAGATAGGACTGAATTATGTGAGCTGTTCGCCCTTCCGCGTGCCCATTGCGCGCTTAGCCTCCGCACAGGCCGCCATCAAGGGGAACAAATAAACGTGTTTTGATTAATCGGTATGTTGTTCTATCGCTCCCGCACGCCTCGCGGCTGCGGGGGAGGAAAGTCCGGACAACACAGCGCGTCGCCCTGTGGAAAGCACAGATAGGTGTAAGTTTATGGAGCGCGTAACAGAAAAAAACCGCCATGCGTGGCATGGTAAGGGTGAAAAGGCGGTGTAAGAGACCACCGGCGCCGGCAGCGATGCCGGCGGCCGTACGCACCGGCGAGTTGCAAGGCCATGTAAACCGGCGATTGAGGGTTGCGCGCCCGATGCCGGAGGGTGGGCTGCACCAGATAAATGATAGGACCCGACAGAATCCGGCTTACAGACATACCGATTTTTTTTCTTTCTTTAGCACCATGTTGTATAATTTCAAAAAATATTGTATCTTTGCAGTGGACTTAATCTAAGTGTGCATGATTTAAAATAAGCACATGAAGTGAGCCTAAAAACTCATAGGTGTGTCTCCGGTTTATCCGCAGTCGCACCGCTCTCACCCCGGTACATTGTATCGGGGTGTTGCTTTTACTATAAGTCAATAACCTTATTCGATCCTGTAATAAAATATTTTACGTTCATTCCGAGCTTTTTAAGTTTAGCCAACTCGCTTTGTATGAAGTGTGTCATCGTATCAAACTCAAATAATACAATTTCTGCTCTTTGTTTTCGAACGGCTTTTTTTGCATCCTTAACAATGTTATTATGCCCCGATACTCGTTTTAATTCACCTAATATTCCATCAATTCTTATGTCAGGAGAAGCAATACGCGGAATTTCTTCCAACATCTCTATTTTATGCCCATTTTGAGCGAATATTTTTGTCATTAAAAGTTCTTTATCGAACTTGGCTTTTTCATTTTTACTCGAATTGGAATGCTCTACTCGTTGGTTGTTTATGACCACATACCCTCCACTATTCTTGTCAAAGTATGCTTTCGACCAAGTTCCCGGATCATAAGCATTGTATTCCGATAGGTTTTCTTTCAATGGTTGGTTTCTTTTAGGTTATTTACAGAAATTCCAGCAAAGGTGGCATTCTCGTTTTAGAAACAAATGTACATAAAGTTTTCCGATGCGTCACCCGACCGCCGGCACGAAAGGCTGGCGGTTCTTGATGGAACGGCCGAGGGTGAGCTCGTCGGTGTATTCCAGCTCGTCGCCGAAGCCCACACCGCGGGCAATGGTGGTGATGCGAACGTCGTAGGCGCACAATTTCTTGTACAGGTAATAACAGGTGGTTTCGCCCTCCATGGTTGTGCTCAGCGCCAGCACCACTTCTTTAATCTCCCCGTCCTTCAAGCGTTCGAGCAGCTCTTCTATCTTCAGGTCGTTCGGGCCGATGCCGTCCATCGGGGAGATGATGCCGTCGAGCACATGATACAGGCCATTGTATTGTTGCGTGTTTTCGATGCTCAGCACCTCGCGGATGCTCTCCACCACGCACACCACCGTGCGGTCGCGTCGCGGATTGCTGCATATCTCGCACCGCTCCTCGTCCGACAGCACATTGCAGACCAGGCAGTGCTTTATCTCGTTGCGCATGGTGATGAACGCACGACCGAAACGTTCCACGTCGGCAGCCGGCTGCTTCATCAGGTGCAACGCCAGACGCAACGCCGTTTTGCGGCCTACGCCCGGCAACCGCGACAACTCGTCGACGGCGGCATGCAACAGCTTCGAGGGCAAGGCGTGTTCCATCACGTTATTCCTTTCCTCCGGAGCCTACGAAATAGTCGTTCTTGTCTTTGAACAGCACGTTGAACGTGGTCAGGCTGCCGTATATCCGCGAAATGTATTGCTGTAACTCCACCTTGTCCTCGTCGGTGAGTTTTTTGTGGCTGTTGATGTTTTGTTCGAGTACCCGCAGGCGGTCGCGCACCATCACGATTTTGTGGAAAAACGTTTCGAGGGGTATTTCCTTCGGCAGCGAGTCGTTGGCCGGTTGCAGGACGAGCGTGCCGCCGTTCCAGCGTTCGCCCATGTCCACCTCGTGTTCCAGTCCGTTGTGCTTATCCAGGATGTAGCTCAGGGCTTGTTCCACTTCGGCGAGCGAGAGCTGCTTGTCGTCTTCGGGCGCCGGCGCTTCTTCGAGCACCTTCATTTCGTTCAGCGCCGTAGACTTCGACAGCGACATCCGTCCGCCGCGTTCAAAAATAATTTCGTAGTTGGTGAGCGATGTGCGAAATACGAATCCTGTGCCGTAGCGTTCGTGCTCCACTTGTGTGCCCACCGTCAATTCTTTCTCTGTATCCATTGTTTGTAGCAAAGTTAAATTACGTTTGCAAATTTACATGAAAAAATCGAATTTTTATCCACAGCGCGTAATTTATCGTGCCACTTATCGTGCCACTTAAAGTGCCATTTAAAGTGCCAAATTATTTTTGTCTTTTATAACCCAAATGCCATCTTTTCTCGACCCTTGCCTTTCAATAATATCTTGATTTACCAAATTATCCAATATTCGTCTTATCGTACGCAATGATATCTTTGTTGTTTCTACCATTTCTTTAGCTGTTATTTTCGGATTTTCCAGCAATAAAGCAAGCACTTTTTCTGTATTTGTACTTCCCTGCTTTACAGATGGCTTTTCTTTTTCATAAAGGACTATTTGTTTGAAAATGTCGTTTTCTTCCATTACCGGTACAGCTCCTTTTACATAAATCGGGCAGTATTTGTACATATTTCGTACGCCGGAGCCTAAGTCTTCTACCCAATGAAGCTGTTTGAAGAATGCAAAAATAGTCGGATTTTTAGTGTGCGGTTTCAAGTTCTCAGGGGTGATACGCCCTATTATGTAAGGAATATTACCATTTTCAGTAACAACCGTATCTTTATAAATTGTTAGCGTAGCACGAAAATAGCTATAAAATTCTCTGTGAATTAACATATTCATAATCATTTCCCGGAAAATGACATCACGAATTGACAAACGGACATCTCCTTCGAGATAGAAGCGGTCGGGCGTATGTTTGCGAACGAAGGCCATAAGTCGTTCGTAAGCATTCAAAAGGTTGCAATCTACGATGTCGCGGTCATCATACCGGAGGAGATTTTCTTTTCTGCACAATGCGTCTGTCCGGTATTGCGGACATACTTTTGCGATGGTTTCGGGCTTTCCAAACACCAAAGCGGCAGCCAAAGTATAGCCACTCTTCCCTGTTTGTTCATCTTGCAAATACATTTTTGCCGAACGAAGAATATCCTCATTATTCATATTTACCCACGAATGTTTTTTGTCAAAAATACTAACAACATTGCGCACATAATCAAAATCTGCCGCCACAAAATCCGTAATTTTCAGCTGTGGAAATATTCTATTTTCGCTGTAAACATCCTGTTTTCGCAAGTACAGGCCTGCAATAAGATGATGTGTGGTTAGCTTGTAGTCACCTTCTTCGCGACGATCATAGTAAAATCCTTTATGAGAATGGGCTTGAGAACTTTCGGGAATATAAATGCAAATAATTTTTTTGCCTCCAATATCAAAGACTTCGGTCTCGACAAAAGCAGTTGGCATCAGAATTTGCGCGTTGTTTATGCCGTTTGCCAAAGTTTTCAGTATTTCAGGAATGAACTTTTCGCCGATGCCTTCAAGTTTGCCGTTGTCCTTTACACCAAGAAAAATATATCCGCCTTTTCGATTAAGAAAAGCGCAGATTGTTTCAAATACATTGCGAGGCAAAGCTTCGGAAGCGGTTTTAAACTCTACATGCAAGCCCTCGCCCTGTGCTATTTTCATTTTTATTTCTTCTTTTGTCAGCATTATCATTATAGAATGGAGATAATTAGGCACAAAGGTACAATATTTATTTGTATTACGCTCGAATTTAATTATAAATCATAAACAGAAAAAAGCGGTGGCCCTCCCGGGCCGGCCGCCGCCGCAGCTCGCAAAATGCGCGCGTAATTCGTAATTGATAATTCTTTATTCTACAGATATTAGACATTAGACTGAAACGAGTAGTTGTTCGGAGTCCCACGCGTCGTGAGAGAACAAACACTGCAGTGTTCGGAGTCCCACGCGTCGTGAGAGAACAAACACTGCAGTGTTCGGAGTCCCACGCG
>JAITQN010000076.1 GCA_031288865.1 Prevotellaceae bacterium | reverse complement strand
ACGCTATAACATCTCGCGCCCCATGAAAGGCTGCAGCACCGCGGGAATGCGGATGCCTTCGGGCGTTTGGTTGTTCTCGAGCAGGGCGGCCACAATGCGCGGCAGGGCCAGCGCGCTGCCGTTGAGCGTGTGCACCAGTTGTGTCTTCTTCTGGTCGTCGCGGTAACGCGCTTTTAGCCGGTTGGCCTGAAACGATTCGAAGTTGGACACCGAGCTCACTTCGAGCCAGCGCTCCTGCGCCGCCGAGTACACTTCAAAGTCATAAGTGAGCGCTGAGGTGAAGCTCATGTCGCCGCCGCAAAGCCGCAAAATGCGATAGGGGAGTCCTAAGGCCTTGATCAGACCCTCCACGTGCGCCACCATCTCGTCGAGCGCCTGGTAGGAGTTCTCGGGCAACTGGAACTGCACAATCTCCACCTTGTCGAACTGGTGCAGGCGGTTGAGGCCGCGCACATCCTTGCCGTAAGAGCCGGCTTCGCGCCGGAAGCAGGGCGTGTAGGCCGTCAGTTTTACCGGCAACTCCGGCGCGTTGAAAATCACGTCGCGGTAGATATTCGTCACCGGCACTTCGGCCGTGGGAATCAAATAAAAATTATCGGCAGGAACATAATACATCTGCCCCTCCTTGTCGGGCAAGTTCCCGGTGCCGAATCCCGATGTTTCATTGACCATCAGCGGCGGCTGCACTTCGAGGTAGCCCGCGGCAGTGTTGGTGTCTAAGAAAAACGAAACCAGCGCACGCTGCAATTTTGCGCCTAATCCCTTATACACCGGAAACCCGGCGCCGGTGAGCTTTACGCCCAGGTCGAAATCGATAAGGTCGTATTTCGCAGCCAGCTCCCAGTGCGGCAAGGCCTGTTGCAATGCGGGCTTCGCGCCGCCCTCGCGTACCACCACATTGTCCTCCGGCGTGCGTCCCGGGGATACGGAGGCGTGCGGCAAATTCGGCAGCAGCACGAGGATATCGGCGAGTTTCTTTTCCGTAGCGGCGAGTTGCTGTTCCCCTATTCTTGACTGTTCCTTCAATGCCGCCGTCTTCTGCTTCGCGGCCTCTGCTTCGTCTTTCTTCCCTTCGCGCATCAAAGTTCCGATTTGCCGGGCTATCGTATTCTGTTCGGCAAGATTCTTGTCGAGTTGTGTTTGCAGGGCTTTTCGTTCGTCGTCGGTTGTAATAATGTCGTTGATGAGGGCTGTGGCGTCAAAATGTTTAACGGACAATCTTTCAATAACAAGCGTCGTATTCTCACGGATTAATTTAAGCGTTAACATGATTATGTATTTTGGTGCAAAAGTAGTAATTTTTTCAGCAATGGCATGAAATTTGTAAATGTATGGGAAAACTTTGTAAACATGAGGCATGAACTACCAACGCTGGAATACTCACTGGACGCTTTGTCTCCATTGATTAGTAAACAAACCATGGAGCTGCATTGGGGGAGGCATGTGCAGGCATACATCAATAACCTGAACAACCTTATCGCCGGCACTAAATTTGAGAATGCGTCGCTCGACCGGATTATCAAGGAGTCGGACGGCGCACTATACAATAATGCAGGGCAGGTGTGGAACCACATGTTCTATTTCGAGGCGCTCTCGCCGAAGCCCCGGAAAGCGCCCGAAGGCCGGCTGCTCAACAGCATCAACAAACAGTTCGGGTCGCTGGAGGCGTTTAAGGAGCAGTTTAACAAATCGGCTATTGGCCTCTTCGGTTCCGGCTGGACCTGGCTGGTGCGACGAGACGACGGCACGCTGCTGATTATGCAGGAACAGAATGCCGGGAATCCTCTACACAGCAAAACGGGTACGCCACTGCTCTGCGCCGATGTGTGGGAACATGCCTATTACATGGATTACCAAAACCGCCGCGCCGATTACCTCAATGCTTTTTGGGAAGTACTTGACTGGACTGTGGTAGAGAAATGGTTTTAGGTGCCGCCGGCGCTTGCCGCCGTTACGACGCCATGGCCGCCGGTAATACCGAAACATAAGAACGGTTGCTCGCCTTCTTGCAAAAAGCGACCACCCCGTCGATTAAGGCGAACAGCGTGTGATCTTTTCCCATACCTACATTTTGGCCCGGGTAATGCACCGTGCCGCGTTGGCGTACAATGATGTTTCCGGCCTTTGCCGTTTGTCCGCCGAATAATTTAACGCCAAGTCGCTTACTATGTGATTCACGTCCGTTCTTTGAACTGCCGACGCCTTTTTTGTGTGCCATATCTTTTTATTTTCTGGTAAAACTTATTACGAAATAGCCTCAATTTTAATTTGAGTCATAGGTTGCCGGTGGCCGTTTTTCTTTTTATAGCCTTTGCGGCGTTTTTTCTTGAACACGATCACCTTGTCGGCTTTCACGTGTTTCAGGATGGTGGCGTTCACCGAAACACCCTCGAGCGTGGGGGCGCCGATGGCGATTTTCCCGTCGGCGTCGGTGAGGAACACCTTGTCGAACGTCACCTTTGCGCCTTCCTCTCCTTCCAGGCGGTGAACGAATAATGTTTTTCCGGCCTCTACTTTGAATTGCTGGCCTGCAATATCCACAATAGCGTACATACTCTATCTGGTTTTACGTTTCAACAGTAAGCGGGCGGGCAACCGTCTCTTTTTCTTCAGCTTAGCTGTCATAATTATTTACTTTTCCGTAAAAAACGGGCTACAAAGGTATAAAAATTTATTTAGTCTGCAAATTTTTTTCTTGCGGTTCCGAAAATTGTGCTTATATTTGCCCCGTAATCTTTTTGTTCTTTGTATGGTTTATAAATGTTAGCTTTAAGCGCTCTTAAATAGAAATCGACAAATTTTTAGATAAACGGAGTCTTTAAGTTAGCGTCCGTGCAAAGCACGGGCCTAATTTATCTGTTTATCGGGTTTTGTCGAACCTCTATTTAGGATATTTTAGGCTCGTGTTTTTTTATTTTAATACTTTCGACATTATGTCTATATTCTAAAATCTAACGTCTGACGTCATGTATTAAAAGTGTACGTTGCATTTTAAATGCGACGCGGGATTGTATTGTTCATTGATAGAAGGCCGCTGTAAATTAGTTCTTCTTCTTACATTATCACCTGTTACATGCGGCGGCCTTTTCTTTTTCGGGGAACGGAGAACGGTTAACGAGGAACGGGAAGGCGAATGTATAAAAAGCGTAAAGAGTAAAGCGAATGAATATGAGTAATGTGATGATGTGATTTCGTGCCCTGTAGGGGCACTATATCGGTAGCCCCGGGTAAGGGACGCGGAGCGGCCGCCACCCGGGGTGGGCATGTGCGAAGGAAAATCCGCGCGGTATACAGACGAGGTAAAAGGTGATAATGGGTATTCCGCGCGGGCGACACAGAAGGTGGGAAGACAAATGTGTTAATGTGAAAATATGATTAATTAAAACCAATATGAAAA
>JAITQN010000062.1 GCA_031288865.1 Prevotellaceae bacterium | reverse complement strand
TCATTAACGATTAATTGTTTTAACAAGGTGGTTTTTCCCACTTGGCGCGGGCCAACCAATACAATGGCTTTCCCCTGAAAAAACCGGGATTTTATTGATTTGTATAATTTTCTTTCTATGGACATAAGTATCAAGTAAGATACTACAAATATATAAATTTTTCGATTATATACGAAATATTTTCATTAATTTTTCGGTTATGACCGAAAGATTTTAACTGCAAAATTTCACGAAGTTTTCTCCTTTATACGCCTTCGGCGTGGTCACTCCCATGAGGGATAACCTAATCCGTTAAATTTCACTATCAACTTGCCAATTAATTGGCGAATCTACAAAAAATATATCAAATATGTATATATTTTTTACGTTTTTTTTATCTGGTCAATCGCTACAGTGACAGTCAGGCCGATTTGCTTAAGATGAAGCGCCATGTGCGTTTTCCCAATTTTTTTAATAATGTTTCCCGAAATATTTTTTAAGGGGCCACATGCAATGAGCACCTCTTCATCGGGTTGATAATTCAGCTCCCTGGCCCGCGCCTGCTCCAGAAACTGCCGGATGGACGTGATTTCGCTTTCCCTGATCATGGCCGGCTTCCCATTGTAATACACCACATGCGATACCCCCTGCACCGTAACCACCCGCTGCAGAAGCGCCGCCTCTTCATAAATGAAGATGTAGGACGCAAAAAGCGGGATCTCCACAAGCTTAATGCGGTCGGACCAGCGGCGCGGCGACAAATGAAGCGGCAAGAAAGCGGTGAAGCCTTCTTTTTCAAGGCGGCGCTCCACCTGCTTTTCGGCGCGGGGCGCCGTGTAGAGCACATACCATTTCTTCTCGGCCGGCCGGAGCTTATTCATGACAACACCCCCATGGCTACAAGCATCCGTCGCGCCTCTTCCCAATCCACATAGGGAGGGCCTTCTTCAGGAAAAACAAGCGGACAACCTAACGACGTGTCATCAATGTAGAGGTCGCCATAAGCTTTGGGCGATGAGGTCCAAAGTTTCTGGCCGGGATGGGACTGCACGCCGAACAAGGGAATGTCGCGCTCATAGAACCAGGCCAGGGCTGCATCCAGTGTGTTGTTCTTTCTTTTCTTATCGTTACACCGCATGGTAAAAAGGATCAGCCGGTGGCCTGCATCGACCAGTTCGCGAAGCACCGGGGTAGCGCCGATTTCCTTGCCTGTGTCAGGGTAATCATGAGTTACGCACGTGCCGTCAAAATCAATAACTATATCCACTCACGTTAAGGTTTATCTGAGGTTTTACGATGTTTGCTGTGTTTGCCGTGTTTGCGCTTACGGCCGCTCTTCCCGGCATCCTCTTCCCCATAATATTTTCCGTAATACTTGTACGACCCGTATGAATAATAATGGTAGTAGCCATGCCATTTCTCTTCCCTGATACCGTTTACGGCAATGCCGAAGTTCTTCAGCTTTTTCGTTTCATAGAGGTCGTTGATAAATTTAATCCTGTCTTTCGGGGTATAATTTTGCCGTATGACATATACCGTTACATCGGCGTGCCGGTCTAAGATAACCGCATCGCTTACCAGACTTACCGGCGGGGTATCCACAATGATATAGTCATATTGCGCTTTCAGTTCTTCAAACAATTTCGGCAACGTGGCGCCCTGCAAGAGTTCCTGCGGGTTTGGCGGAATATGGCCGCAGGTGATGATATCCATATTCTCCTCGACCCCGGTTTTTCGTATTACCTGCGATAAACCGGCTTGCCCGACGAGATAATTGCTCAGCCCTTCTTCATTGTTGAGACCGAAAACTTTGTGCAGCCCCGGCTTCCGGAGGTCGAAACCCAACACGATTACCTTTTTGTCTAACGCGGCCAGGGCTGCGCCCAGGTTTGCCGACAGGAATGATTTGCCTTCCCCGCTCACACTCGACGTGATGAGCACCACTTTGATCCCGCCGCCGGCTTGCATAAACTCAAGGTTTGTGCGCAATGTGCGGATTTGCTCGGCAGCTTTACTCCGGTTCTGGGATATCGATAGAATCTTGGTGGACTGCTCTATGAAAGAAATTTCCCCTATAACAGGACTTTTGATGTTTTTCTCAATTTCCTCTTTCGACGAAATTTTGGTATCGAACCAGTCGAGCACCCACATTACCACTGCCGGAAGCAGCAATCCTATCAGTCCGAACAGAAGCAGCACTATACTTTTCTTAGGCTTTACCGGCCGCAACGTACTGCGCGCCGAGTCAATCAATCGACTGTCTGACACCGTAGATGCGTATGAAATGGCCGTTTCTTCCCGCTTGGAAAGCAGGTACACGTACAACTGGTTTTTGATTTCCTTTTGCCGTGTAAGATCCACCAGTTCGCGTTCCTTCTTGGGCACAGACTGTATCATGATCTCAAGGCGCCGGTTTTCGACTTTGAGGTTCCGCTGTGTAATTTCAAGGCTCCGGCGCAAGATTTGGATATTGTCGATGATGTTACGCTTCAATGCACTGATCTGGTCATTGAGCGCCTGCACCATCGGATTGGCCGACTTCATGGTGTGCAAGGCTTTTGCCCGTTCCGACTCGGCCTCCACCAGTGAAGTAATAAGCGCGAGCAGCGTGGGGTCGCTAAGCCCCAGCGTGGCAGGAGTGGTGCCCCCGTCATTTTCATTCGATAACACATAGCCTTCAATATGCTGAAGTACATCCAGTTGTATGCTAACTTGGTTTAATTCTATATCATTTTGTTGCACCGCTTTCAAAAACAGTTCCGCTTCGGTGCTGATATCGGTAATGCCCTGCGCCGATTTATATTCTTCCACCTTTTGTTCGGCGTCCTGCAAGTCGCCCGATAATAATTTCAAGCGCCCGTCAATAAAGTCGAGCGTAATGCCCGCCAGGTTATTTTTATCGACTATGGCCGCTTTATTGTACACGGTAATAAGATGATTCAGGATGTCCTGTCCCCGTTGGGGAATAGAGGCCAACATCGACAAGTTAATCACCGATGTGCCTTTTGCCGAAGTTTCTACTGTTAAACTTTCCCGCAAATCCTCAATCACGGCCTCCTGGGGCACGATGGCCACCTCCATTGTTCGCCCGCTCCACAAAGTGAGCAAGGAATCATACACGGTTGTGCGAATGCTTCCGAACGATTCGGTAACGAGTGCATTTTTCGGATATGGCTTCTCATTAATCAGGAGCCTGTCCCCGTCAAATTGCAGCAGGAGGGGATTCTCATACAATATTTCGGCAGGCGCAATAACCTCTATTTTCACCGGCGAATCTTCATATAATTCTTTTCTGCGAAGTCCGTTTCTCACGGTATAAGACACTTGCAAGTTGAGATCTTTTACTACTTCTTCCATCAAGGTGTAGGAGCGTAAAATTTCTATTTCATTTTCCACTACTTTTTTGGAGGAGAACAGATCCAATTCTTCCAGCATGGACACCCCGGCGCCTGCTCCCATTTTCTTATCATCCTTTATCAGGATGCTTGCCTGCACCCGGTATTGCGGCGTGGCTAAAAAAAGATAAACGCCTCCGAGCAATACAAACACGCCAAAGGAGCACACAAACCATTTCCAGTATGCCAAATACTTAAAGAGCGTTTTCTTGAAGTCGGCAGATTCTTCAACCGGTGATAAATCTCTAAATAACTCGTCTGTCGATAATGCCATAACTAAATAATTATTTTAGAAAAGTAGTTAAGATCAACACACCCAACGTTAAAGAATTAATAATAATAGGTGCCAATTGATAGGTTCGGTCTGTGGCGGTCAACTTTCCCGATGTGGCCTCCACATAGATCACATCGCCCGAGCGAAGACAGTAAAATGGTGAGTTGAAGAGGTCTCTCCCGGTAATATCTACACGGGCAAACTGCCGGGTTCCGTCAACTTCCCTGATGACCAGTATATTTTTCCTTTTGCCATATATGGTAAGGTCGCCGGCCAGCGCTAAAGCTTCCGGGAGTGTGATCTGTTCGTTCGGTATGGTATACATTGCCGGCCGCGCCACTTCTCCCAGCACCGACACCGTATAGTTGGCAATACGGACAACGACCGTAGGCGATTCAAGGTATTGTTGCAATTGTGCCGTAAGTTTCAGCGACAATTCTTTTGAGGTTAATCCTTTCACCTGTACGGCGCCCAACATGGGCAGCGATATGTTACCTGCGGCATCTACCGTATAGCCTAAAACAGGGTGCGGCGCGATAGTTCCTACGGTTTGCGTCGTATAATTCAAGATTTGTGTGACCGGATTAAACATTTCGTTCGCCTCTTTGCTCAGGCTGCTCACTGTAATAGAGAGTATGTCGCCTTCTTTGATTCGCGGCGTATAGGTTTCTTCTATTTTGGAGACCACCTCGTCCAATTCACGGCTTGCGGGCTGGAAGTAGGTAATTTTCTTTGTGGACATACATGCCGACATCAATGCACATGCTACGCCACAGCATAAATATTTCTGTATAAGCACTCTTTTTCTGTAGGCTAATCCGCAAAAAAGTTTCATTTCAATACTTTAATATAATAAAACAACTCCCGAAAAATGGTTTCAGGCAGTTGTTTTTAATATGTTGTTAAATTACTCGATGGAAGAAAAAAGTACTTCAACACGCCGGTTCTTTCGACGTCCTTCCAAGGTTGTATTAGACGCAACAGATTGGGCAGCAGCCATGCCTTTTGTTGTAATTCTTGCTGCATCAATACCTTTTTTCACTAAATAATTTTTCACGATGTCCGCTCTCTTCAATGACAATTCCTTATTAAAGGATTCAGGTCCTGAATCATCCGTATGTCCCACGACCTCGATTTTCACATTGGGATATTCTTTCAATGTGGCGGCCAATTCATCTAAGCTGCGTTGAGAAGACGAGGGGAATTCATACTTTTCCAATTCATATTCAACTATAGCTTTGAATGTCAATGCTGGCACATAAGTATCGCTTGTTTTCTCTACTTCCGGTTCTGCCGATGCTGTTTTCGGCGCCACTTCGTCTGTTTCTATTATTTTCACTTCCGGTTCAGCCGGCTCCACAACAACGCCAATTTCTTCTACTTCCACCGATTCCGGTTCTGCCACCGGCACCGGTTCCGGCACGCCCTGTACCGGGACTGCGTGGTAGAAAAATTGCATATACGGTGATTCATAATCGGTTATGCTGGTATTTCTAATATGCGGCCGCGATGCGTTGCCGAATTTGAAGCGCAGGCCTACCGTGCCCGCCCAATATACCGCTTTATCCTGAAAGGTTTTTGCAAGTCCCATTGAGTTTGACATGTGCCATCTCCGGTCGCCGGTTACGTTAATGGCCAAGTTCGGGGTGATATCATACTCAATAGAGGCGCCCATAGGTATGACCACCGTTTTAGCGCTTATAGCCGCACTAAACAGGGAAAATCCAGCGCCTAACCTGCCATACACATTGAGTTTTTGCCAATCGCCTTTCCTGTATCTATGCACCAGATTGGCAAAATTAAGGCTGGCCAATCCGGTAAGTTCATGGGCGCTGCCATTCACACTGCCATAAGAGTAGCCCAGGTAATCATAAGCTGCTGCCAATCCCCAAAGCGGATTAAACGTTCTTTCTACTTCCGCCCCAAACGCAAATCCAAAACCCTCTTTAGAGAGGATCCCCCCCACATATTCGGCTCTGTTAAGGCCAAGCCTTACTCCTGCAGACCAATAAGAATAGTCACTTTGTTGGGCGAATACGTTACTTTGGATTAGCAAAACTCCACATAAACATAGGCATAAAGAAGCATGTTTCATAGTTGTCTAATTTTAAATTATTATTAGTTAGTATTTAGTGCAAAGGTAAACATTGTTTTTAAATTAACAAGCGATTTCAGAAAAAAAACATTTCTTTTTTTGAAATTAAAAAAAAGTTGTATCTTTGTTCGCTCAAAAATAATCATTTTTTGATCCATGGTGTAATGGTAGCACTACAGATTTTGGTTCTGTCTGTCTAGGTTCGAATCCTGGTGGGTCAACTACTTTAACCGGGCAATTATTTCTCATTTGCATTATACCTATTATGAAACTCAAATTAACGATCTGCTGCGTGCTGTTGGCAGGAATGGCCTATGCCCAAAAAAACGAATGGCTCGACCCCGTTGTTAACCAAACGAACAGGGCGCCGATGCACACCTCTTATTTTGCTTATGCGTCGGACGCCGCCGCCCGGAAAGGAAGCATGACCCTGTCGGAAAATTTTATGACGTTGAACGGTGTATGGAAATTCAACTGGGTAAAAGACGCCGGCGCGCGCCCTATTGACTTTTACACAACAAGCTACAACGACAAAGGCTGGAGCGAAATGCCCGTTCCCGGAATATGGGAGCTGAACGGCTACGGCGACCCGCTTTACATCAATTTCGGATACGCCTGGCGTAATCAGTTTAAAAACGACCCGCCCAATGTGCCGGTAGAGAATAACCACGTGGGGTCGTACCGCAAGGAGATCGAACTCCCTGCCAACTGGCGCGACAAGGAAGTTTTTGCCCATTTCGGCTCGGCAACTTCCAATATTTATTTATGGGTAAATGGCCGCTATGTGGGCTACAGCGAAGACAGCAAGCTGGAAGCCGAATTTAACATTACCAAATACCTGAAACCCGGAAAAAACCTCATCGCTTTTCAGGTGTTCCGCTGGTGCGACGGTACCTATCTGGAGGACCAGGATTTCTGGAGGCTGTCGGGCGTTGGGCGCGACTGTTATCTCTACGCCCGTCATCCGAAGTACATTCAAGACATCAAGGTGACGCCCGACCTGGATGCGGATTATAAAGACGGAAGCCTGCACGTGGCGCTGAACCTGAAAGGCAAGGGCACGGTAGACCTTAAGCTGGCAGACAAAGCGGGCGCAGAAGTGGCATCGGCCACGCTGAAAGGCTCCGGGGCGCTGACTACTATAATAAAGGTATCCGATCCCGAGAAATGGACAGCCGAAACCCCCGTGCTGTATACCCTCACCGCCACGCTGAAAGACGGCAACCGCACGCTGGAAGTGATTCCGGTAAAAACCGGATTCCGCAAGGTGGAATTAAAGGACGGGCAAGTGCTGGTGAATGGGCAGGCCGTATTGTTTAAAGGCGTAAACCGCCATGAGATGGACCCTGACCACGGGTATGTGGTGTCGCGCGAGCGGATGATACAGGATATCCGCATTATGAAGCAGCTCAACATAAACGCCGTGCGCACCTGCCATTACCCCGACCATAGCCTGTGGTATGACTTATGCGACGAATACGGGATATACTTAGTGGCTGAGGCCAACGTGGAATCGCACGGCATAGGATACGACGAAAACACACTGGCAAAAAATCCCTCGTTTGCACAAGCACACTTGGAGCGCAATCAGCGTAACGTGCAGCGCAATTTTAACCACCCCTCCATTATCTTCTGGTCGTTGGGCAACGAAGGCGGATACGGACCGAACTTCGAAGCCTGTTATACATGGGTTAAGCGCGAAGATCCCTCTCGTGCGGTGCAGTATGAACGGGCGGCTGACGAGTCATTGAATAACGCCTTCACCGACATTTATTGCCCCATGTATCTTGATCCGAACGGCTGCGAAAATTACAGTAAAAGCGCCGCGAAAAAACCGCTTATCCTGTGCGAATACGCACATGCCATGGGCAATTCGGAAGGCGGTTTTAAGGAGTATTGGGATTTGGTGCGCAAGTATCCGAAATACCAGGGCGGGTTTATCTGGGATTTTGTAGACCAGTCGCTGCACGCGGAGAAAAATGGCGTTACTTATTACAGCTATGGCGGCGATTATAACAGCTACGACGTGTCGGATAAAAATTTTCTTGATAACGGGATTATCAGTCCCGACCGCAAACTCAACCCACATGCGTATGAAGTGGGCTATTTCCACCAGTCGATTTGGGTGTCGCCGGTTGACCTGACAAAGGGCACGGTGAGTGTGTACAACGAATATTTCTTCCGCGATTTGAGCGCCTACTACGTCGAATGGCAACTGCTCGCCAACGGAGAAGTGCTGCAATCGGGCATCGTCGACAAGTTGGATGTAGCGCCACAGCAACGCACCAACCTGTCGTTGGCATACGATATAAAAAATATTGACGAAAACAAAGAGTTGCTGCTGAATATTGCCTTCAAGCTAAAACAGGCGGAATCTCTGCTACCTGCCGGATTCACTATAGCGAAGGAGCAACTGGCTATTCGACCCTACAACGCTCCGTCATTGACATTATCCAACGAGAAACAAGCGAACATCGCTGTGATACCGCCCACCGTAAAGGACAACGACAGGGTTTACCTGATTGTGCAGGGCGAGACGTTCAAAATCGACTTTGATAGACGCGACGGGTTTTTGTGCCGCTACGACGTGAACGGAAAAGCCATGTTGCACGAGGGCGGCCGGCTGACGCCGAACTTCTGGCGCGCACCCACCGACAACGATATGGGCGCAGGCTTGCAAAAGAAATTAGCCGTGTGGAAAAACCCAGAGTTGAAACTGACGGCACTGACGCATAAAATAAGCGATGAGCAGGCTGTTGTGTCGGCTGAGTATGATATGCCCGCCGTGTCGGCGAAACTCACGCTCACCTACATCATCAACAATGTCGGCGCTATAAAAGTGACGCAAAAAATGACGGCGAATGCGTCGGCTACTGTGCCCAACCTGTTCCGTTTCGGCATGCAGGTGCAACTTCCTTATCGAATGGAACACATCAGATATTACGGACGAGGCCCGGTGGAGAATTATGTCGACCGCAACCATGCTACCGGCATAGGCCTGTACACGCAAACGGTAGACGAGCAGTTTTATCCCTACATCCGTCCGCAGGAAACAGGCACAAAAACCGACATACGCTGGTGGAACCAAACCACCATGGGCGGACGCGGCTTGCGGTTTACGTCCGAAGCGCCTTTCTCGGCTTCCGCACTCCACTATTCTATTGAATCGTTGGACGACGGGCTGGAAAAAGGCCAACGGCACTCCGAACTGCTGCCCAAAGCTGATTACACGAACTTCTGCATCGACAAGGTGCAAACGGGACTGGGGTGTATCGACAGTTGGTGGTCGATAGCGTTGCCGGCCTACCGTATTCCCTACAGCGATTATGAATTTAGCTTTATCATCAAGCCGGTAAGCGGCGTGCACCGTCGCTGATCACCACATCGTATATTTTGGGTTCTTTGCCGTATTTGGCGAGGTATTTTTCTTTTGCCGTGCGGATGAACGCGTCATACAGTTCGTCTTTCACCAGATTAATGGTGCAGCCGCCAAAGCCGCCGCCCATTACGCGCGAACCGGTTACATGGCATGCTTTTGCTACATCGTTGAGGAAGTCGAGTTCCTCGCAGCTTACTTCATACAGCTTGCTCATGCCGTGGTGCGTTTCATACATTTTCCGGCCAACGGTTTCGTAATCGCCTTTTTCCAGGGCTTCGCACACCGCCAGCACCCGCGAGATTTCCTCAATGACGTATTCGGCGCGGTTGTAGTCTTCAGCGCTCACTTCGTTTTTCACTTCGCGGAGCATGTCCAACGTGGCGTCGCGCAGGAACTTCACCTGAGGATGCTTTTTCTGCATCACGGCTACTACCGCTTCGCACGATTGGCGCCGTTTGTTGTAGGCCGACGAGGCTAACTCGTGTTTCACCAGCGTATCGAGCAACACCAGCCGGTAACCTTTCGGGTTAAACGGAAAATACTGGTGCTCCAGTGAACGGCAATCGAGGCGCATGAGGTTGCCTGCCTTGCCGAAGATAGAAGCAAACTGATCCATAATGCCGCACTTCACACCGCAGTAATTGTGCTCGGTGGCTTGTCCGGCCTTGGCCAGCTCAAACTTATCGATTTTGCCGTCGAAGAGTTCATTCAGCGCAAAGGCATACGTGCTCTCCAGCGCAGCCGACGACGACATGCCCGCGCCAAGCGGCACATTGCCCGCAAAGGCGGTGTCGAAACCGCCCACGTTCACGCCGCGCTTCGTCATTTCTCTGCAAATGCCAAAAATATACCTTGCCCAACTTTGTGCAGGCAGGTCTGCCTCTTGCAAACCGAACTCCGCCTGTTCATCAAGGTCGATGGCGTATGCCCTGACCTTGCCGGTGCCGTTCAATTTAATGGCGGCCATAATACCCTTGTCAATAGCGCCCGGGAAGACAAACCCACCGTTATAGTCGGTGTGTTCGCCAATCAGGTTGATGCGCCCCGGCGACGTATAGACCAAAGCATCGTTGCTGCCGTATTTTTCCGCAAATGCGTTTCTTATACTTTTTTCGTTCATCATGGTTTGTTTTTGGATTGTTTGCTACTCGGTTTTGAATTTATAAATGCAGGTGTGCCGGTACACTTCGCCCGGATTTAAACGGGTGGAAGGGAACGACGGCTGGTTGGGGCTATCGGGAAAATGCTGCGTTTCCAGCGCCAGCGCTTCCCTGAATGCTATCGGTTTTCCGTATTTCCCGTTGGCTTTTCCGTCGAAAAAGTTACCACTGTAGAACTGCACGCCCGGCTGGTCGGTATAGACTTCCATGATCCGGCCGCTTTCGGGTTCGAGCAAGGTCACCGCCAACTCCACCGCGTCTTTTTTGGCAGACCCCAGCACCCAGTTATGGTCATAGCCTGCGCCGTTTTGCAACTGCACGTGGTCGTGTCCAATCCGTTCGCCAATGCGCACAGGGGTTCTGAAGTCAAACGGCGTTCCGTCTACCGGCAACAGTTCTCCGGTAGGTATCAGCACCGTGTTCACAGGCGTGATGTGGCCGGCGTTGATGGTCAGGATATGGCCGGTGATGCTGCCCGTCGCCTCGCCTTTCAGGTTAAAGAAGGTATGGTTCGAGAGGTTCACGACCGTGGGCTTGTCGGTTTCCGCCTCATACGTGATTTTAAATTCGTTCTCCGGGGTTACGCTATACTCCACTGCGATCTTCAGGTTGCCGGGGAAGCCGTCAGCGCCGTCGGGCGAGAGATAGGAGAAGCGGATGGCCGTAGCGTTGACGTTGTCGACGTTCCACACTACCCTGTCAAGCCCCTTAATACCGCCATGCAGGGTTTGCCCGTTGTTGTTTTGGGGCAGGTGATATTCCTTCCCGTCGAGCTTAAAGGCGCCGTTGGCAATGCGGTTGGCGTAACGGCCGACTATCGACCCCAAGAACCGTTCGCCTTCGTTGTTCACGTAGCGTTCAATGTTTTCATATCCTATCGACACGTCGCTGTAGTGGCCGTTTTTATCGGGCACCCACAACGACACTACCCGCAGTCCGTAGTTGGTAACCTGCAACACCAGGCCATTGCCCGAGTCCAGGGTGTAGAGCGATACCGGTTGTCCGTCAACCACCGTGTCAAAGGCTGCTTTGTCGAGCAGTAATAATCCTTCGCTGCTTCCGCCTGCACAGGCAGACAGCAGCGGTGCAAATGCTAAAGAGTACATTATTTTTTTCATAGTTAACTATTATATGTTTATAATTTCAAAATTACGCATTATGTCGTTGCTTGTATTCCTATCCTATTTATCCGATGATTTCTTCCAAGTCGATTTCCAGGCCATTAAAAATGTGCACCGGTATCTTGCCGGCTTCATAGGCCGTTCCCTCGTCGTATTTGCCGTTGGGCTGAAGCAGGAACACCTGTAGGCCCACAGCAGGGAACACCACCCAGTATTCGCGCACGCCGGAGGTTTCGTAGAGTGCAAATTTCTCGGTGAGGTCGTATTTAGCAGTGGCGGGCGACTGCACCTCCGCAATGAAGTCGGGTGCGTCGAGGCAACCGCGGCGGTCGAGCTTCGACGGGTCGCATACGATGCAGAGGTCGGGCTGCACCACGGTGTCAATTTTGGCGTCTTCCTTCTCGCCGTTTTTCGGCAACCGCACATCAAAAGGCGCCGGAAATATCTCACATTTCTCCTTCTTCTTTTTAATAAGATATCGCAATTCGCCAAGTAAGTTCATCAC
>JAITQN010000060.1 GCA_031288865.1 Prevotellaceae bacterium | reverse complement strand
AGAAGATGATAGATGTGTAATAAAGAAGAGAGAAGTGTATATTTATGGGAAATTTTGCTTATCTTTGCACTAACTAAGATAAAGTTATGAATCCGGTTATAGATTTTTTATTAAAAAATTACCCGATAGCAATTTGGCTGATATTGGGCGGCGGTTTGGTTTGGCTTTATCTATCGGTTAGGAATATCTCTAACAAAGCGAAAGACAAAGCAGAGGAAGTGCACGTAAAAATATTAGCGCTGCCTTGTGATAATCGGATGGAAGAGTTGAATAAACAAAAGGACCTTTACCGTGATTTAGACTTGAAAACAGACAAGTTTATCCTTGAGCTCAATTCGATGGCTAAAGTCATTAAGAACATATTTTTACGGCTGGATAATAAATCAATAATACAACCATATACAAGAGAGATGAGTCCAATGACGATAACAGAAAGAGGTTTAGAGCGCGTTCATGAGTTGGGGATCGACAAGATAATTAATGATAAATGGGCTTCCATATCATCATATATTGGTGAAAAAACGGTATCAAAAAATCCATACGATATACAGCAGGCCTGCATAGATGAAGCATTGCTAAATCCTGCGAAATTTTTAACGGAAGAAGAAATCGACAAACTAAAGTTAGAGGCTTATAAAGAAGGTGTGATTATTCAGACGTACTTGCGTATTATTGCGTTATATGTAAGAGACAAGTATTTTGAGGAGCAAAATATCCCATTAACCGACATTGACAAGCATGATCCACGTGTCGTTGGACATTGACATTGTCATGACACCCCAATGTGCCAAAAATGTACTGATTAAGCCTTAAAAAATCGCTGTATCCCGCTCCCGCAAACAAAAACCCGCCTCCGGTCTGATGTCTGGAGGCGGGCTTGGTGATCCGCCCGGGGCTCGAACCCGGGACCCCAACATTAAAAGTGTTGTGCTCTACCAACTGAGCTAGCGAATCCGGTAAGTCTTGTTGCAGGCTGTGCAAAAAGAGGTGCAAAGGTAATCATTTTTTTTGATTGTGCAAACCCGAAATTTCTTCAAATTTTATAGTACTGACAATGAAGATATTTGCATTTTTTGGTATTATTTTAACAAATTCCATTAAACTTTTTGCGTTTTAGTTCGTCTTATATACGGAAATCAGTTTTTTCATAGATACTTTTTAGGGTTAGTAGTAAAAGATGCCTTTACCGGCGTCTTTTATTTTTTCGTAGAAATACCTCATCGCCGGGCATGGGCTCCTGGCCTTTCTTCATGCCGTTGTACTCGTATAGCTTGTCGAGCCGCACCGCATAGCGTTGCGAAATGCTGTGCATGGTTTCGTTGCGCCCGGCAACATGAACCGGCTGGTCTTTTGCGGTACTCCGCTTTTTCTTTTCAATATATACCATCTCGCCGTAGCTCAGCACGTGGTCATTGGTGTCGTTATACTGTTCGAGCTTTTTCAGATTTATGCCCAGTTCTATCGCAATATCCTTATACGACTCCCTGTCGCGCGCCAGCACGTATTTCACCTTGTTGCGCAGACGCTGCCTCCGGTGCACTTCAAAAATGTAGCTGTCAATTTCTATGATGTTTTGCTTTTGCTCCAGCTCTAATCGTGCGAGAAGCTGCTCGTTGACAGGCTCGGTGTCGAGCTCGTATAATTTATTGTCCTCAATAATTTTGATCAAGAGCTCGGCATACACCGGATTGGTGGCGTAGCCGGCCTTTTTCAGGCCATGCGCCCACCCCTTGTAGTCGCTTGCGGGAAGGCTGAACAGCGCGGCATAGCGGTCGCGGTTGCGCAGGAACTCGGAATGGTCGAAGAACGAGCCCTCGGACGTGTCGTATTTGCGGAAACACTCCTGCTTCTTGTCGTCGTCGTGGTAGATTTTGTCGCCGTCCCACGGCTTGTGGCACTTGATGCCGAAGTGGTTGTTGGCCTCCACCGCCAGCCTGCTGTTGCCGTTGTCGGACTCGAGGCAGGCCTGCGCCATGATGATGCTCGCCGGAATGCCCGTTATATTCATCTGTCGTACGCTAAGCGCCTTGTACTTCAAAATGTATTCCTCGCGTGTCGTCTTTCTTGGGGTTTGACCCGTCGCGGAAAGCGCGCACCCCAGCAGAAAAGCCGTGAATATAACCGTGTAAAATCTCATATACATTACTTTTTTTTGATAAATCCGGTACAAAAGTATAAATTTGCAGGATATAATGGTAATAATTCTTAAAAAAATATCAAAATGATGAAGAAAACACTTGTTTTATTGCTGGGCTGCCTGCTCGTGGCAGAAGTTTCGTCTGCGCAGTCGCGGGCGACGACCAAACTTCAGAAATTTTCGGTTACCGTAACGCTCGATGGCGCGCAACCCGGCGATACTGTGCTGTTGAAGGCCTATCGCCCCAAGCAAGAAACCATCGACACGAGTATGGTGAAAGAAGGTGGAATGTTCTCTTTTCAACGCGACACGCTGCTGTCTGCCGGGATGTATAGTCTGGATGTGGGCGGCCGCACGCTCGACTTTTTCATTTCGGAAGGCGAACCGCAGGATTTCAACATACAATATAACCTGAACGAGGGACTGTTGTCGGCACAGTTCGCCGGATCGCCCGAGAACCAAGCGCTGGTGGCGTATATCCATTTTATGCGGGAACAGCAAATGCGGCGTCAGCAGCTGCAACAGCTCATCCAAAGCAACGGAGAGCGCCCTGACTCGGCGGCGTTGCTTAATGCGCAGATGGAAGACCTCATCCGGGAAGTCCGGAACAAATGGACGGAAGTGGAAACCGCCCATTCCGGCAAAATGATTGCCCTGTTTATTTCGTCTATCCGCGAGCCGGAGCCTGCGCCTTTCACGGTCACCGACTCTTCGGCCAATATCGACTCGCTGCGGCAGGATTATTATTACATGTTCTTCAAAGAACATTTCTTTGACAACTACGATCTGTCGTCGCCCTATCATTTGCAAATGCCTTTCTATGCGCAGGCGCTGAACACGTATTTCACGCGGGTGCTCAGGCCCGAACGGCAGGAAGCGCTCAGGCAGCTCGCGCGGCTGGTGGAGAAACTGAACGGGAACAAACCGCTGTACCGCTATACGGTGCGCGAGCTTTACGACCTGTACAAGAGTGTCCCCTATCCGGATCTGGAAGGATTATTTCTGGAAGTGGGGACGAAGTATATCGTGGAAAGACCCGACATGTGGGACTCTTCGTATGTCGACCGGATTGCGTTTAATATCGAGCTGGCCTCCAAGAACCCGGTGGGCGAGAAGGCCACCGATTTGAAGCTGACCGACGTGGCCGGAAGCGCCATCTCGCTTTATGACGTGCAGGCCGCCTACACCGTGTTGTATTTCTACAATCCGCAGTGCGGCGCGTGCGCGGAAGTTACGCCCAAGGTGCATAAAACCTATCAGGACTACAAAAGCAAGGGCGTGCAGCTGTTCGCCGTGTATGTTGACCGCGACAAGGACGTGTGGATGAAATATGTGATGGACAATAAATATGTGGACTGGATCAACGTGTGGGATGCCGACGAATCGGCCGCTATCTACAGTAAATACGACCTGCACGCCATCCCGATGATTTATTTGCTCGACGACAACAAGGTGATTAAAGCAAAAGACCTTACTCAGGGCGAACTGGATTTGTGGCTTAGCCAGCTTACCGCCGCCGAATAAATTATTTTTCCTTCAACTCGAAACACAGTGGCAACAGGTCTTTGGCGCTGTGTACCACGTGAACTTTTGAGGCGCTGCCCATGATTACTTTGATGGGATGCCCGGCGCGGTGCTCACATTCGAGCAGCACTTGACGGCACGCGCCGCAAGGGTATACCGGATGAGGGTTCTCTTTTCCGCCGGTCGCCGAACTGATGGCTATCGCTCGTATGGCGGCGTCGGGATAACGCGACCCGGCGTAGAACAGGACTACGCGCTCGGCGCACAGTCCCGAGGGGAACGCCGCATTTTCCTGATTGCTTCCGCAGATGATCTCGCCATTGCTGAGCAGTAGGGCTGCGCCCACGTTGAATTTTGAATAGGGCGTATAGGCGTTTTTGGTGGCGTTGGCAGCTTCGCGCAGCAGGGTGGTGTCGGCGGGCGCCAGTTCTTCCGGCCGCTCCGCCTCGTATACGGTAATTTCTATTTTCCTTTCTTTCATGGCGTATTTTTTAAACAAATATACGGAAAATTAATTTGTGCTATCTTTGCACCCATGAATACATACAGGAAAAATTTTACGAAAAGAGCGCCCGACAATCTGGTGGCGGGGCTGCGGCCGGTGATGGAGGCAGTGCAGGCCGGCCGCGAGGTGGAAAAGGTGCTGATGAAAACAGGACTCGACGGCGATTTGGCGCGTACGCTCATCGCCTTGCTGCACGAACGGCATATCCCTATTCAGCATGTCCCTGTGGAGAAGCTGCACAGCTTGACGCCCAATCATCATCAGGGCGTGGTGGCGTTTACGTCGCTCATTCCGTATGTGGACTTGGAAGAGGTTGTGGTGCGCGTGATGGAGCGCGGCGAAACACCCCTGCTGTTGCTGCTCGACGGCGTGACCGACGTGCGCAACTTCGGCGCTATTGCCCGCTCAGCCGAGTGCGCGGGGGCACACGCG
>JAITQN010000021.1 GCA_031288865.1 Prevotellaceae bacterium | reverse complement strand
TCCAATCATCGTGATATTATGCTTGACGCTACGCTATTGCAATATGCGCTATGTTTGGAAAACCATCGCACTTCGGAAATTACTTTCGGAAGCAATCTGATGATCTCGCAATTGGTGGTAGATATTGGCAAGTCGAACAAAATGTTTAAGGTAATTCGAGGCGGAAATATTAAAGATTTTTACAAAAATTCGCTCGATTTGTCGGAATACATTCGCCATACACTGCTCGAGAAACGCGAGTCCGTCTGGATAGCGCAGCGCAATGGGCGCACCAAGAACGGCAAAGACGCCACCGATCAGGGCATCATAAAAATGTTTTATATGAGTTCACCCAAAAATCCGGTACAGGCGCTTGCCTGCTTGAATATTGTGCCGATTTCCATTTCATACGAGTGGGAATCTTGTGATTTTTTGAAAACGCGCGAGCTGTATCTTACCCGGAAAAACGGCATATATGAAAAACAGCCGGGCGAAGACTTGAACAGTATTCTTACGGGAGTCATGCAACCCAAAGGACAGGTACATATCCATTTTGGAAAGCCGCTTGCGGAGAACGATTTGCAACCCCTGACCGGATTGCCCAACAACAAGTTTAACCAGCAAGTAGCCTTGCAGCTAGACAAGCAGGTGCTGAGCAATTATAATCTTTTTAGTACTAACTATATCGCTTGCGATTTGTGTAGCGGAAAAGCGGAATTTTCAGATAAATATACTGAAAAAGAAAAAACAGATTTTATTAGTTACATGAAACAGGGTTTAAGCAAAATAGAAGGCGACAAAGACGAATTGCAGAAAATTTTCTTGGGAATTTATGCCAGCCCGGTGGACGCCAAAAGATATTATACCTCATTAATTATGGAAAGAAAACAAAAAATAACCTTTGTTACGCTCAAAAGCCCGTCCCGATAACTATTGCCGCCCCGCACCCAGCAGCTTTTTTCCCGCGTTCTCCTTAGGCGACTGCACCCGATCGTTCCTGAAAGTGCAGTTTTCCCGCTGTGTGTGACGGCTGCTGCCCGCATTCAGGGACGGTGGCTACCGCACCGCTACGCTCCGTTCTGCAAAACTTCACCCGCTTATTTGGCAGTTAAAAAATAATTTCATATCTTTGCCCCCCTAAATAAAAGGAGGTGGTTGCATTATGATTATAGTACCTGTTAAAGAAGGCGAGAACATTGAACGCGCGCTGAAGAAATTTAAACGGAAATTTGAAAAAACCGGCGTGATACGCGAATTGCGTAGCCGCAAAACGTTCGTGAAGAAATCGGTATTACGCCGTGACGAAATCAAAAGGGCCGTTTATCGCCAACACCTGCAACTGGAAGAAGAAAACAACTAACGCAGCAGCGATGCAGCAAATCGCAGTTGCCCATTGATAATGTGCCGGGGAAAGATTATATTTGTCTTTTGTTGGCATTTTTTTTTACTATGTTTGAAGCTTTTACTAATTACCTGAAATCCGAAAAACACTACTCGGCCTACACGGTGAAGTCGTATCTGGATTGTGTGCGGAGGTTTCTGGCCTACGCCGGCCTGAGCGAAACCGACGATGTTACGGGCGTCACGGCGACCGATGTCCGCTCGTGGGTGTCCAGCATGCTGGACAGCAAGCTGAGTGCCCGCACCGCCAATCTCAAAATCACCGCACTGAATTGCTATTTCAAATTCCTGCTCCGCGAGGGCCTTGTGAGCAGCAACCCGCTGCAGAAAGTGGCGCGCCCCAAGATGAGCAAGCGCCTGCCCGCATTCTTTGAGGCCAACTCCTTAAATAATATGCTCAACAACTCCACCCCAAACAACGACTACGCCACACAGCGCAACATGATGGTGGTGGAGCTGCTCTATGCCTCGGGAATGCGGCGCGCGGAACTCATCGAGCTGAAAACCCATCACACCTTTTTCAAAGAGAACATCATCAGGGTGCGGGGAAAAGGCGACAAGGAGCGTGAGATTCCGCTTTTGCCGTCGATTATGAAAAAACTGAAAAATTATGTATCTTTGTTACAGGAAACATTTCCCGGTTCGGAGCACCTGTTTGTAACCGACAAAGGGAAAAAATTATATCCGTCGGCCGTGAACAATATCGTACAAACCGTATTATCCAGAGAGGGCTTTAGCGGAAAGAAGAGCCCGCACATGCTGCGCCACTCGTTTGCCACCCATCTGCTGAACAACGGCGCCGACCTCAACAGCATTAAGGAAGTGCTGGGACATAGCAGTCTGGCGGCAACACAAGTGTATACGCACAATTCGTTCGAAAAACTAAAGAAAGTATATCAGGAAGCGCATCCGAGAAAATAGAGTAATAACATTTAAAATTTAATGGTATGGAAATTCGTATTCAATCGGTAAAATTCGACGCTGATGTAAAGCTGACCGACTACATCAACAAGAAAGTAGCGAAATTAGACCGCTTTTTCGATGGGATCATTGCGGCGGAAGTGTCATTAAGCCTGACCCCCGACCATGAGAATAAGAAGGTGGCCATTCGTCTCGAAATACCCGGGAATGATGTGGTGGTGGAGCGTCACGCCAAGAAGTTTGAAACGGCCGTGGTGGCCTGCGTGGACGTATTAAAGACACAGCTCAAGAAAACAAAAGAAAAGATGCGCGGACAATAATCACTGTCCGAACATACGGCGCATTCGTTCAAAGAAATTTTTTTCGTTACGGTCGGGAGCCGGTTGAAAGTTCTTGGCCGCAGCCAGTTTTTCCAATATTTTTTGCTCCTCCCTGTCGAGTTTTTTGGGGATCCACACGTTAACGTGTACGAGCAGGTCGCCCGTGCCGTAGCCGTTAAGTTCGGGCAGCCCCTTATTCCGCAGGCGAAGCACGCGACCCGGCTGCGTGCCGGGCTCGATTTTTATCTTGACTTTCCCGTCCACCGTGGGGATTTCGGCCATCGTGCCCAGCGCCGCATCGCTCACGCTGACGAACAGCGAATATATAAGGTCGTGCCCGTCGCGCTGGAGTTCGGGATGTTCGTCCTCCTCGATGACCACCAGCAGGTCGCCGTTAATGCCGCCGTTGCGCGCCGCGTTTCCTTTTCCTGCAATGGAAAGCTGCATGCCCGTGCTCACGCCGGCGGGTATCTTGAACGCTATTTCCTCCTGCCGCGCCTGAACGCCCGCTCCGCGACAAACCGCACAGGGCGTTTGTATGGCCTTGCCTTCGCCCCCGCAGGCCGGGCAAGTGGAAGTTGTTTGCATACGCCCCATGATGGTATTCACCACTTGGGTTACCACGCCGGAGCCTTTGCAGGTTGCGCAGGTGGTAAACGCCGTGCCGTCCTTGGCGCCCGTGCCTTTACAAGCTGTGCAGGCCACCTGCTTGTTGACTTTAATCTTCTTCTCCACCCCATGTGCTATTTCCGTAAGGTTGAGCCTAACCCTGATGCGGATATCCGAGCCGCGCGACACGGTGCGGCGCGTGCGCCCTCCCCTGCTGCTGAAAGCGCCGGAGAAGCCGCCATAGCCCATGTTCTCAAAAATATCGCCGAATTGCGAGAAGATGTCGTCCATCGTAAATCCGCCGGCATGGCCGCCACCGGTAGCGCCGCTCACGCCGGCATGACCGAAGCGGTCGTAGCGCGAACGTTTATCGGGGTTGCTCAGGATGTCGTATGCCTCGGCTGCTTCCTTAAAATGTTCCTCGGCCGCCTTGTCGCCGGGGTTCTTGTCGGGGTGATACTGGATGGCTTTCTTCCGGTATGCCTTCTTGATTTCCTCGGCGGTGGCGTTGCGCCCCACTTCCAGGACTTCGTAGTAATCTCTTTTGGCCATAATTGTTTATTCTCCTACCACTACTTTTGCATAGCGGATAATCTTTCCGTTCAGCGCATAGCCGTGTTGTACCACGTCTATTACCTTGCCCTTTTTGTCGTCGGATGGCGCGGGGAACTTGGTCACGGCGTCGTGCTCGTCGGTATTGAGGTCCTTCCCCAGCGCATCGATCTGCTTCAGCCCTTTCGATTCCAAATATTTCGACAGCTTGGTGTAAATTAAGCCTACGCCTTCGCGAACCGCCGCGATGTCGTCGGTTTCGTGTATTGCTTTCACGGCGCGTTCAAAATCGTCGAGCACCGGCAACAGGCCTTTCACCATGTCTTCGCCGGCCATGGCCAGAAACTCCAGCCGTTCCCGCGCCGTACGCTTCCGGTAATTGTCAAATTCGGCCACAAGGCGGAGATACTTGTTCTCGAGGTCTGCCATTTTTTCCTCCGGCGACGGCTCGGGTGTCACACTTCCGGCATTTTCGCCGGTAGCGGATACCCCGGCCGGGGCGTCCGCCGCGCTATTAATATCCTGATTTTCCTGTTCCTTTTTTAAATCTTCAGTCTCGCTCATAAAATTATTCTTTATTCCTACCCTAAGGGTAAGAACAAAAACCCTGCCATGAACATTTTATGACAGAATGGCAGTCGCCATAGCCAACGCCAAGGCGTCGCATGAAGCGTAATTGTCCGTCGTGAGCGCTCCGGACACTTCAACAGGGTCAACGGTATGAATAAATTCTGCGGCCTCCACAAAGGCTTTGATGTTTTTCACACCTCCGCCACTCCAGCTGCAAGAGCCGAAAATGCCCACATGCTTGTTTTTAGGCCCAAGGTGCGACAGTACCTCGCACAAGTGCTCCATCATGGGATGCGCGTTGCCGTTGTAGGCGCAACTGCCCAGCAGCAGTCCCGAATAATTCCATATTTCACTGATCAGAAAAGAAAGGTGCGTTTTCGACACGTCGAATATCCGGATGTCGCGAACGCCCTGCTCGGTGATGCGCCGCGCAAGATAGTCGGCCATCTGCTCGGTGTGCCCATACATCGAAGCGAAAGCGATCACCACGCCGGGATTGGCTTCGTGCTTGCTCCAGCGTTCATACAAACTAATAATTTTTGAAGGCTCGCTCCGCCACACGGGGCCGTGCGTAGCGCAAATAATCCGCACAGGCGTGCCGTGCAACTTAGCCAGCGCCTTCTGCACCATATTGGAGTATTGCCCCACCACGTTTGAGTAATAGCGGCGCATCTCGCTTTCGTAATGCCGGAAATTAATTTCATCGTCAAAAATTCCGCCGTCGAGCGTGCCGAAACTTCCAAACGCATCGCCCGAAAAGAGGATTTGATGCGTTGTTTCGTAAGTCATCATGGTTTCGGGCCAGTGTACCCAGGGGGTAAATATAAACTTCAACTTATGACTCCCCAAATCTATGATATCGCCGTCGGCCACTTCACGCAGGTTAGAGGTAATGCCGAAAAAGTTTTGCAGCAGTTTGAACGTTTTTTTATTCCCTGTAATTTGCAGATCGGGATAAAGTCGCAGCAAGATGTCAATCATCCCGGCATGGTCGGGCTCCATGTGGTTTATAACAAGGTAGTCGAGCTTCCGGCCCTGCAAGTGCGCGGTAAGGCGCTCCACATAATTGGAGGCAGCCGAAAAGTCGACCGTATCCACCAACGCGGTGTGTTCATCCATGATGAGATAAGAGTTATAAGACACGCCTTGCGGCAACGGCCACATGTTTTCGAATAAATGTTTACGCCGGTCATTCACACCCAGCCAATAAATATCGTCTGTGATTTTTATTTGCATAATTTATAAGTTTAATAATGAATTAAAGTGATTTTCGTCAATAATTTGAACGCCGAGTTTTTCAGCTTTTTGGAGCTTGGAGCCGCCCTTGTCGCCGGCAAGGAGGTAGTTGGTGTTGGCCGACACGGCGCTGCTCACCGCGCCGCCGTGCTGCTCGATCAGCGCCTTAAATTCGTCGCGGGGACGGCTGAGCGTGCCGGTAATCACGAAGCTTTTTCCCGCGAGCGCATTCGAAAGCTGCACCTTGGCTTCGGCTTCAAACTGCAAGCCCGACGCGCGCAGGTCTTCAATAATCGCCATGTTCTCCGGTTTTGCGAAATAGTCGCGGATGCTCCCGGCAATGCGGTCGCCCACTTCGTCGATGAGCAGCAACTCGTCTTCCGACAGCTGCAGTAAGCGGTCTAAAGAGCCTGCGGCGTCGGCGATTTTCTTGGCGGTGGTTTCGCCCACATAGCGTATGCCCAGCGCGAAAAGCACGCGGGCGAACGGCGTTTTCTTGGACTGTTCGATGCCCTTGAGCAAATTGTCGACCGATTTCTCGCCCATGCGCGCCAGCGGGAGCAACTGCGCTTTGTGCAAATGGTAAAGGTCGGCCACGTGGCGTATCAACCCTTTATGGTATAACAGTTCCACCGTTTCACTGCCAAGCCCCTCGATATTCATGGCCTTGCGGGTGATGAAATGCTCGATGCGGCCTATAATCTGCGGCGGGCAGCCGGTGTCGTTCGGGCAGTAATGCTTGGCCTCGCCGTCGTCGCGCTTGAGCGCCGCATTGCAAGCCGGGCACTGGGTGATGTATGCGAAGGGCTGGCTGCCGGCGGTGCGTTGCGACCGGTCTACGTCTACCACCTTGGGGATAATCTCGCCGCCTTTCTCAATAATCACCGTATCGCCGAGGCGGATGTCGAGCAGGACGATTTGGTCGGCGTTGTGCAGCGAGGCGCGCTTCACGGTAGTTCCCGCAAGGAGCACCGGCTCGAGGTTGGCCACCGGCGTGATAGCGCCCGTGCGTCCCACCTGAAAATCGACGGAAAGGAGGCTCGTCACGGCCTGTTCGGCTTTAAACTTGAACGACGTAGCCCAGCGCGGCGACTTGGCCGTCATGCCGAGCCGGCGCTGCTGCGCATACTCATTCACCTTAATCACCACGCCGTCGGTGGCGTAGGGCAACGCTTTCCGTGCCGTGTCCCAGTGATGGATAAATGCAAGCGCTTCCTGCATGGAATTACATAGCTTGATGTGTTCGGAAACCTGAAACCCCCACTCCTTGGCGGCCTGCAGGCTCTCGTAGTGCGTACGAAAATGCTCGTCGCCGGCCGGCAGATAGTACAGGAAACAGTCGAGGTTGCGGCTATCCACTACCGACGCATCGAGCAGCTTAAGCGTGCCGGCCGCCGCATTGCGCGGATTGGCAAAGAGCGGCTCTTCTTCCTCGAAGCGCTGTTTATTTAAGGCGTCGAACGCCGCAAAGGGCATGAAAATCTCGCCGCGGATTTCCAGCTCATCCGGCGGATTGCCCCGCAAGCGCAGGGGAATGGTACGGATGGTGCGCACGTTGGCCGACACGTCGTCGCCGCGTTCGCCGTCGCCGCGCGTCACGGCCTGCGTCAGCACACCTTTATTATATATAAGGCTGATGGCCGAGCCGTCGAACTTCAGTTCGCACACGTACTGTGGCGCTGCGTCCAGCGTTTTTTGTACACGCCGGTCGAATTCCAGCAATTCCATTTCGGAATAGGTGTTGCCGAGCGACATCATGGGGTATTTATGCTTCACCTGCACAAAGGCCTCCGTGAGGTCACTACCCACGCGCTGTGTGGGGGAATCGGGCTGCTGCAACTGCGGAAACTTACGCTCGATGCCGATGAGTTCCTGAAGCAACACATCATACTCAAAATCGCTAATCACAGGCTGATTGAGCACGTAGTAGCGGTGATTGTGCCCGTCTATAATTTCCCGCAACCGGGCAGCACGTTGTGTAGCTTCCTTAATATTCATGGGGTTTTCAAATAATTTATTCGTTCAACAAATCCGGCCGCAGCTGCCGGGTGCGCAGCATGGCCTGCTCCTCCTGCCATTCGGCAATCAGTTTATGGTTGCCCGACAGCAGCACGTCGGGCACACGCCAGCCGTTAAATTCTTCGGGACGCGTATACACGGGCGGCGCCAGCAGTCCATCCTGAAAGGAGTCGGTGAGCGCCGATGTTTCGTCGGAAATCACGCCCGGTATCACCCGCACCACAGCGTCGACCAGCACGGCGGCGGCCAGCTCGCCACCGCTCAGCACGTAATCGCCGATAGAGATTTCCTTTGTGATTAGATGCTCGCGGATACGCTGGTCGACACCTTTATAATGACCGCACAATATTATTATATTAGTCACTACGGATAAGCGATTCACTGCCGGCTGCGCCAGCCGTTCGCCGTCGGGCGTCAGGTAGATTATTTCGTCATACGGCCGTTCCGCCTTCAGCTTTTTGATGAGTTCAAACACCGGTGCAACCGTCATCACCATGCCCGCCCCTCCGCCGAAAGCGTAGTCGTCAACTTGCCGGTAGCTGCCTTTACCGTATTCCCGGATATTATGCACGCGAATGTCTACAGCACCCTTGTCCTGTGCTCGTTTAACGATAGAATGTCCCAAAGGGCTTTCGAGTAATTCGGGTAACAGCGTCAAAATATCTATTCGCATCATGCTGCAAATTTACATAAAATTCACTATCTTTGTTCTCGAATTGAGAAAACGAACTTGTAGCTTATGAATAATCAACTACAAAATCCTGCTCCGGAGGAGCAATTCGCCGCATCGCAGCATGAGGGCGAAACTATGTCGGTGGAACTGCATGAAGATGCGGCCATTCATGAGGAGGAAATGAATGAGGAGCACAGTACATTAAAATATATCCACCTTGAAAAGGAGGAGCTGATTGATGTATTCGAAAAACTGCTCGAAACACAATCCATTGAAGTCCTTCGCCGCGAGGCAGAGGCCATCAAATCGGCGTTCTACAAATTTGTGAAACAGGAGCAGAAGAAGAAACCGCAGGAAGACGAAACCGCCGGTGAGCCGCAACAGGAGCCGGCTGCGGAGGAGCAGCCGCAGGACGTGGAAGCGGTCACCGACAAACTGGAAGAACAGTTTAAGGCGCTTTATAATGAATATAAGCGCCGGCGTACCGAATATATCCAACAACTCGAAACGCAGAAAGAGCAAAACCTTGTGGTGAAGCAGGGCATCATTGATGAACTGAAGGCGCTGCTCGAAAAGCAGGAAGACATCAACCATACGTTTCCCACATTCCGCGATCTTCAGCAACGCTGGCGCGACACAGGCCCCGTGCCGCTGGCACACACCACCAATCTGTGGAACACTTACCAGCACTACGTGGAGTTGTTTTACGATTATGTGAAAATAAACAACGAACTGCGGGATCTCGACTTTAAGAAAAACCTCGAGGCGAAGACGCTGCTCTGCGAAAAAGCCGAAAAGCTTATTCTCGAATCGAACATCATCACTGCCTTTAATAAGTTGCAGAAATACCACGAGGAATGGCGCGAGCTCGGCCCTGTGGCGCGCGAATACCGCGAGCAAATGTGGGAGCGCTTCAAGGCTGCCACTTCCGCCATCAATAAAAAGCACCAGGAGTATTTTGAATCGCAAAAGGAAGCACAGCGAAAAAATTTCGAGCTCAAACAGCAGTTGTGCGAAAAGGCCGAAGAGTTGACTCAGGTTGAAGCCAAAGACACCAAGATGTGGAATGAGCAGTCCAAGGCAATGGAAGAGCTTCAAAAGATGTGGAAAACCATAGGGTTTGCGACCAAAAAGGAAAACACACGCGTTTTTGAGCGTTTCCGCACCGTCTGTGACAAATTTTACGTGACAAAGCGCGATTTCTACAAACAGTTTAAAACCGACATGCAGGAAAACCTGCAGAAGAAAACAGCCCTCTGCGAACAGGTGGAAAGCCTTACCGGCAGCACCGACTGGAAGAAAACGACCGACAAGCTCATCAGCCTGCAAAAGCAGTGGAAAGAGATAGGCGCCGTACCGCGCAAGCAGTCCGACGCCATCTGGAAACGTTTCCGCACGGCCTGCGACACGTTCTTCAACCAAAAAAACGAACATTTCTCTTCGATAGATTCCGAACACGCCGAAAACCTGCGGCAGAAGGAGGCCATCATCGCGGAGATAGAGGCCTTCACGCCCTCCGGAAACGCGGAAAACGACCTTACCGCCCTGCAGGACTTTCAACGCCGGTGGACAGGTATCGGATTTGTTCCGTTTAAGGAAAAGGAACGCATACAGAACACCTACCGCGTAGCCATCGACAAGCAATTCAAGAGCCTGAGCATTACCGACAGCGAAAAGAAAATCATGCGTTTTAAATCGCGCATCAACGATATAAAAGGTTCCGGCGAGAAGGCCAAGCGCGCTATCCGTTCCGAACGGGAAAAATTGGTGTACAAACTCCGGCAACTCGAGTCGGACATTTCGCTATGGGAAAACAATATTGGATTCTTCGCCAAATCAAAAAATGCCGAAGCGATGATTGCCGAGGTGAACAAAAAAATTGAGAACGCAAAGGAAGAACTGCATCTCATAGAGGAAAAAATAAAACTAATAGAGAAACAGTACAACTAATCTATGAACAAGAACACAGTTACAGGATTTCTCCTGATAGGCGCAATCATCATAACCTTCACGTGGTATAATTCCAAAAATATTGAAGCGCAGCGCAAATTACAATTCCAATACGATTCTATTGCCCGTGCCGAACAAATCCGCCTGCACCAACAGCAGGCGTTCGACAGCGCTGCCGTCCTGACTGCCCAAACCCCATCGACGCGGCCGCAGGAAATTGCGGCAAAAGCGCAACCGTCCACCTTAGGCGCCGTTCTTGATGCTGCCGCTACCGGCGAAGAACAATTTTTTAATTTGGAGAATAACCTCATCGCACTCGCTTTTTCCAACAAGGGCGGACGCATCGCGGCAGCTACCATAAAGAATCACCACACTCACGACAGCCTGCCTGTAGTGCTTTTCAGCGGTAAGGAAAACAATTTCGATTTGCAGTTTTTCACAAACCAACAACTCTCCACCTCGTCGTTTTTCTTCACCCCCGTGAGCGTACCGGACAACACGACGCTTACCGAAACCGGCGCCCCGGCGCAGCTCGTCATGCGCCTCCCCATTGCCGACGACGCCTATATAGATTACATCTATACTTTGCAGCATAACAGCTACAAGGTTAACCTCGATATTAAATTAGTGGGCATGGACCGGCATATCCCGCGAAACGCCACCCAGCTCGACCTCTACTGGAGCGCCGACATACGCCGGCAGGAACGGAATTTCTCGAACGAGAACAACTATTCCACTATAGTATATAAGTATCCGGGGGCAGCAGACACCGAAGAGCTCCGCTCGCGCGCCGAAGGCGACCAGGCTAAAATACCCACCAAGGTGGAATGGATTGCGTTCAAAGACCAGTTCTTTTCGGCTATCCTCGTAGCGCCCGAAAATTTCACGCAGGCCAGCATGGCCTACAAAAGCTATTCGGAAAACCACCCCGACCGGATGCTCATGCACTGCGACGCCGCCATGCAAGTGGCCTACAACAGTAACAGCGAACAGACCATTCCCCTCGAATTTTACTTCACCACCAACCAGTACAACACCCTGAAAAGCCAGGGGCACGACTTTGAAAAGCTCGTGTCGCTCGGCTGGTGGATTATGGGCTACATCAACCGCTGGTTCATCATTCCCGTATTCGATTTTCTGAACGGGTTCATCGCCAACTACGGCATCATTATCCTTATCCTCACCCTGCTGATTAAGATTATCCTGCTACCCCTCACCCAGCGCTCGCATGTGTCGTCGGCCAAGATGAAGGTGCTGCAACCGGAAGTGGCCAAGATAAACGAGAAGTATCCCAAGCGCGAAGACGCCATGAAGAAGCAGCAGGAGATTATGGCGCTGTACAAGAAAACCGGCGTAAGCATGATGGGGGGCTGTATCCCGATGCTGCTGCAAATGCCGATACTCATTGCCATGTTCAACTTTTTTCCCGCGTCGTTTGAGCTGCGCCAGAAAAGTTTTCTGTGGGCGCACGACCTCAGTACGTATGATTCCATTCTCGAATTGCCTTTCAACATTCCGTTCTACGGCAGTCATATCAGCCTGTTCGTGCTGCTGATGGCGGTGTCGCTGTTCTTTTATTCCAAGGTTACCCTCTCGCAAACTGCTTCAAATAACCAGATGCCGGGCATGAAATTTATGCAACTGTACCTCATGCCGATCCTCATGCTCGTGATGTTTAACAGCTATTCCAGCGGGTTGAGCTATTATTTCATGCTCTCCAACTTCATCACCATCGGACAGACATGGGTGATTCGCAAATGGTTTGTAGACGAAGAAGAGCTGCTGCGCAAGATGAAAGCGCGCGCCGCACAGCCGGTGAAGAAATCGAAGTTTCAGCAGCGTCTTGAAGAGGCCGCTCGCGCCCAACAACAACGCAACAAAAAAAGGTAAGGGCACGTGTCCGGCATCGCCCTGCATATCCGACAAATCAAAGACTCGCTGCCCGCCGGCGTGCGGCTGGTAGCCGTATCGAAGACACATCCGGCAAGCCGCATACAGGAGGCTTACGACGCCGGCCAGCGTATCTTCGGCGAAAGCCGGCCGCAGGAATTTGCGCAAAAGGCGGCGCTCCTGCCGCCCGACATCGAATGGCACTTTATCGGGCATCTCCAGACCAATAAAGTGAAACAGGTGGTGGGCGTCGCCAGCCTGATCCATGCGGTGGACAGCGAGCGGCTGCTGCTCGAAATTGAAAAGGAAGCGGCAAAGCGCGATCTGATTGTGCCCTGTCTGCTGCAAGTGCATATTGCTGCCGAAGAAGCCAAGTTCGGTTTTTCGGCAGACGAAATACAACATTTGTTCGCGCAAAACTTTTTCAGCAATACACCACACGTGCAACTTGCCGGCCTCATGGGCATGGCCACCAACACCGACGACCACAAACAGGTAAGCCGCGAATTTCGCGGCCTCAAACAATTGTTCGACCAAATAAAGCGAACCTGTTTTACCAACAACACTTCCTTCTGCGAACTTTCGATGGGCATGAGCGGCGATTACCGCATTGCCATTGACGAGGGTAGCACTTTAGTTCGCATCGGCACGGCCATTTTCGGAGGGCGGTAAAAAGCACATTCAAAACTTAAAATTCCGTTTTGCTTCTCTGAATACTGTGTCAAAGTCGGGTATGTCGTGGATTTGTGAAGAAAGTTTTTTCGTCCAGTCGCACTTGAAAACGGTTTCTTTGCCCAACACTTTTTCCTGAAATTTTTCAGGACTTTGTCCTTTGTGTTTTGCCTTATTTTCAAACTCAAACAAATAGTCGGAAACTCTTAATTGTCCGATTTCCGTCAAGTACCAGAAGTCGTACAAATCTCTCGGCTCGGTTCTACCCATTAATGCCGTCATTTTCTCAATCAGCACTTCGGCAAGCGAATAGCATTGCAACACAAAATTTTCTTCAAGGTCGGAATAGGTACGAAAAATTGTTTTTACTTCAAACGCCGTTCCCAAAATTTCGCCACGCGTAATGTCAATTTTCAAATCGCGGCTACCCATACTTCCTTGCAAAGAAGCAACATAATCAATGTAAAATTGCAGACTGCCTGATTCGTGAATTGTCCATTTCTTGTTGTCAATCCGCATATCAATGTTCGCCTCTTCTTTGACAAACTCGAAAAGTTTGTTGAACTCCGCAAAAATCTGTTCGTTTGAAACGCTTTCGTCAATCAGCGTAAAGTCCAAATCTTCGGAAAAACGGTAGTCTTTAAAATACGCCTTTTTCAATACTGTTCCGCCTTTGAAAATCAATATATCACGCAATATTTCATTTTTTGAAATAGCGAAAAGTAACCACGAAAGCACATAGTCCTTTTCAATCTGGCGGTCACTCACACGATTTTGCGTTGCGATTTTGTTTATTTCTTTCTGTTCTATCATAACTTTTAATTGTAAATTGGCGATATGATTGAATATGTATCAATATTTTGCTGTATTGCCCAGCGAAAATTTGTTTTGCCCTCTTTGGGATATGACGGCTCTAACAGCACAAACGAATTTGTTCTCAATTTGTATAATTCCTCAATTTCAGGAGTTTGAATTTCAAACAATTCAAGTAAAAAACCAAGCCGTTTGATTACTGCCTGCGAATCAAATCGTTTTGTATATTCCAAAAGTTTAGAGTAATCTATTTTGTCTTTGATTTTGTAAATGGCTTTGGCAATTTCAGTTATTCCGCCTGCATAGCCGGGTTTGAAAAGACAGTCAACAATTGTTTTCACTAAATCGCTGCATTGCACACGGTTAAAACCGTCAATCCATGTTTTTTTATTGCCGAAAAAGTGCTTTTCATTGTGGTAAACAAACTGAAACGGGATATTTTTTATAAGGAGCGTAGACGGTTTAATTTGTTTATTTACGACTATTTGTTCTTTAAGATTTGGCTGTGTTGTTAGAGAATGAATTTGGAGAGCCGAAAAATAGCCGATATAATATTCTGCATCGCCGACAAGGTATTGAGCCAGTAGGTGCCAGTCGGGCATAAAAGTCGTAGCGTCCTGTTCAAAGGGAATAACATAGTAAAGCCCTTCTTTTACCCGCATTAGCAAGCCGCGCTTTGTCATATTGCTCAACAACTGTTTTACAGCATCTTGGCTTGAATCAGACAAAATTTGATAGGCTGTATCTATGCCAAAACAGACCTTTTTTTGTTCAATCAATCTCTCAAGCAACGCATTTGCCTGAAACGATATGTTTTTATTTTTTATAGACATATAGTGATATTAAAAATCACCACAAAGATATAGAATATTTTTTACGTCACCACCGCCGGGTCGAAATTCACGAGATAGAGGTGCTGGGTGGCACGGGTGAAGGCGGTGTAGAGCCACCGCAGGTCTTCGAGGGTGGGCTGCGCGCCTTTCCGGAACGGATAATCAAGAAACACGGCTTTCCACTGTCCGCCCTGCGCCTTGTGGCACGTGATGGCATTGGCATAACGCAGTTGCAGGGCATTATAATACAGGTCTTCGCGGATGGCCTTGTAACGGTCGCGCTTATTGGTTAAGTGCGCGTAGCTTGCTGATACCGCCTCGTAGAGCTGCCGCTGCTGTTCTTCGCTCAGCGCTGCGGTTTCGACATGCAGCGTGTCGAGCATGATTTTCGCCGTGATTTCTATGTTGTCGTAGTCGGGAAAGCGGAGTTCGGCGCGTGCGAAGTGAAAGCCGTAGCGCTCCTCCTGGCGGCGTATGCTCACCAGTTCGGCGATATCGCCGTTGGCAATGAAGTCCATTTTGTCGGTATGTTCCACAAACTGGTAGCAGTTCTTCACCACCATCACGCGGTCGCCGCGCACCAGTTCGTCTTCGCGTCCCAGCAGCTGGGCGCGGATGCCGGCGTTGTAGATATTGGCGCGCTTGTTCGAGCGGCAAATCACCACCGTTTCGCGCTCGCCGTAGCGGTCGTAGGCTTCGGAAAGTTTTTCGGAAACTTCCTTTGCGCTGATTGGCTCGATGTCGTCAAACCCCTTGCACTGCATCACCGGCATGGCGCTGTGGTTGTTTTCGATGTGGTTGCGCAGGCGGGTGGCGTTGTGCAGGATGCCCGACTCGGCGGCCTGCCGCACCACTTCCGTGAGGTTGGCCGACGTGCATTGCCGGTAACTGCTGCTTTGAAGCGCCGGACTGAACGGCGAATGTACCGGCGGAAGCTGCGCCGGGTCGCCGGTCACGAGGAGTTTAGACCTTGTGCCGTTGCGGACGAACTGCAACAGGTCGTCGAGCAATTTTCCGGATCCGAAGAGCGCGCCCTGGTTTTCGTTGGAAATCATCGACGCTTCATCAACGATAAATATAGCATCGCTGGTGTCGTTTAGCGCAAGCACGAAGCTGCTGGCGGGGTCGTTTTGTGTTTTTTGCCGGTAGATTTTCCGGTGGATGGTGTAGGCGCTTTTTCCGGCATAACCGGCCAAAACCTTAGCTGCCCGCCCGGTGGGGGCGAGCAGCCACGATTCGATGTCCATTTCTTCAAGCAATTTTACCAGCGCGGCCACTACCGTTGTCTTTCCGGTGCCGGCATATCCCGTCAGCACAAAGGTTGCGCTGCCCTCAGGATTGGCGATGAAAGCGGCTAATTCATCCAGCAGCGCGTTTTGCGCCCGGGTAGGCTCATGTCCGAGGTAATGGCGGAGTTTATCAACAATGAATTTATCTATTGGCATCAATAAAGACCTTCTCATCCTGCGTGAGCGGGAGGGAGTTTATGGTTCTCCATGCTTCGTTTTCGGCCGATATCTGACGGTAGAGCGGCACTGTTTTGTCGTATGCTTCTTTCTTCGGGAAGCGTTTTACGTCTTTTGTGATCACATCGTTTACGAGAATCATGCTCATTTGCCGCCGTTCGTTCGTTTGATCGCCGTATTTTATATAGCTGAATACTTCTGTCTTGGTGTATTCGGGATACATCTTATTGTCCACACGCTTGAAGCTGCTGGTGTGTACCTGCTTTTCGAAAGTTGCCGTACACTGTATGCGTTGCGCTCCTTTATAAAAGTGCGAGATAGACGTATAGTTGTCGAACGTTTCTTCCATCTGTACTTTCAGGAGAGAGCTGTCGGCCACGGCTACAATAATGTATCCGCTCACTTTTTCGATGGTGGCCGACGTGTTGAGGTCGTTTTGCGTGTTTTTCGATTCAAACGTCATCTTGTACACCTCTTCGGTTCCAAGAATGTCCTTGCTGATTTTAAACTTGAGGTCCTCCGAATCCATCATGGACATGATGCTGCGCAGGGCGTAGTTTTCGGGGATAATGGTGCGGATTGTTTTGTCATACATCACATAAGGCCGCGCCGGAATAGAATCGCTGTAACGGTCGATGTTTGCATCTACCTTGCGGATACGCATGATGATGGGGTTGCGCTCCTCTTCGTCCCGGAGGAAGGAATACACCCACAGGTCGGCCGAGAAGTCGTAGTAGCTGGCGATTTTTTTGTCTTCGATGGTTACGTCCTTGATTTGGCTTTTGCATATCACCGGGTCCTTGGGATAGAAGCGTTTTAACTTCAGGATGGCGCCTTTCAAGATGTCTCCTTCCTGCATGGCTTTCACCACAATTTCCTGCAGGCTGGTAGCCATTGGCAGCATCACTACATTCGGGGCGTTTACCAGATCCGACGCTATAATTTCCAGCGTTTGGTAGCCCATGTACACGAATTGTACGGTGTCTTTGGGACGGAGATTGCCGATACTGTAGGCGCCTTCCATGTTGGTAACGGTACCCTTGGTAGTCCCTTTTACCACCACACTCACAAATTCGAGGTACTCATTTATGTCGTCGGCTTTTACACGACCATTAATATTAATTTGCGCGCCGGCAGCAATAGTTGTTGCGAGGCAGCACAGCGTTAGAAGGTAAGATAAGAAATGTTTTTTCATAATTATATAATTATATTTTTACACAATAAATTTGTCCTGTTTCATAGCGGGTGACGCGCACGGCATCGCCCTTGCCGATCATGCCATATTCGGCTACGGCGTCATAAATTTCGTCGTTGATTTCCACTTTTCCGGAGGGACGGAGCGCCGTTTGCGCCACGCCTTCGCGCCCTACAGTGAGGGCGGGCGCTGTGGCTACGCCAACGTATCCTTCTTCACCCGTGAGGTCGGTGCGGAGCGCCACGTGTCCGAATAATCGGGTGGTGTATAAGCGGCGCGTAAGGTAAATGGCGCCGGTGAGACCGGTGAATACGGCGATAGCCAGTATGGCCATAGGCCGCACCAGCACGGCGAGGTTGAAGCCTTCGGTGGTTCTGAGCAGGTCGTTGTCGACCATGGCGAATATAAGCCCGGTTGCGCAGAGCAGAATGCCTGAGATACCCGACACGCCGAAGCCGGGAATGATGAATATCTCGAGAAGGATGAGCAGCACGCCGAGAACGAACACGAGGAGTTCCCAGTTTTGCAGCAGCCCTTCGAGGTAAAGCGGGGCGAAGTAGAACAATGCCGCGGTGACGGCGGCGGCAAGCGGAAAGCCGATGCCGGGCGATTGCAGTTCAAAGTAAATGCCGCCGATGATGAGCATCAGGAAAAGCCCTTGCAGCACGGGGTTCAGCAGGAAGTGGATAATCTGGTCGAGCGTCGTGGGACGATAAGTGATCAGTTCGTAGTTGCTGATGCGTGCCTGTTGCAGCACTTCGGCGATGGTTTCGGCCTTTCCTTCGCAGTAGCGGTGTTCGATGGCTTCGTCTACGGTAAAGGTGAGTACTTTTCCGCTGTCGCTCACGTTGGGCACGGTCACCTGCGGGTCAACCATGGCTTCGGCAATGCGCGGGTCGCGCCCTTGCGCTTCGGCGGTGGCGCGCATCATGGCGCGCATGAACGACTGGTATTTGTCGGGCGCCGCTTCGCCGGTTTGTTGCACTACGGTGGCTGCGCCGATGCTTCCGCCGCTACGCATGTAGATGCTGTCGCAGGCGATGGCGATGAGCGCACCGGCCGACGCCGCCTGATTATCGATAAATACAATCAACGGAATGGGAAAATGCAGCAGCGCGTTGCGTATCGAATCGGCGGCCGATAGTTCGCCGCCATACGTATTCAGGCGCAGCAACACATAATCCGCGCCGGCGTTTGTGGCGGCGTCGAGGCCTTTTCGCACTAAGCGCACGGCGGGGGCGTTGATTTCCTGCATCAGCTCCACCACGTAAACCACCTGACGGCGTGCAGGAACGGTATCACCGGCAAATGCCGGAAACGCCATACACCACAACAGCAGGCCTGCGATAATATGTTTCTTTCTGCCGTTCATTATAGTAACTTCTTTCGTTTAAAGTAGAGCACCGTAATGGCGAATGACATAATTATGAAAAGTATGGTACTCGCGAAACCCCAGTAGCCGGCTTCGGCGAAGGGGAGCTTCACGTTCATGCCGTAGATGCTCGAAATGAGTGTGGGCGGCATGAAGAACACCGTAGCCACCGTGAACACTTTGATGATTTTATTTTGTTCGATGTTGATCAACCCCAGCACGGTGTTTTGCAGGTATTCCAGACGCTCGAAACTAAAGTCGGTGTGGTTGAGCAGCGACCCCACGTCCCTCATCATCACGTTTAGCTTCGGGAAAATATCGCTCGGGAACTTGTCGCTTTTCAGGATGCTCGATATCATGCGTTGCTTATCGATGATATTTTCGCGTATAGTCATGGTGTTTTCTTGCAGTTGGTTGATGTCATACAGCATTTCCTCGTTGATGCGTTCTTCGGTGTTGATGCGTTTGTTCAGCTGTGCAATTTCTTTTGCCAGCAACTCAATCATGTCGGCGTCGAGGTCGATCCGGTTTTCGAGAATCGACACCATCAGGTGGTAGCCGGTGGCGTAGCTGCGGGGATTGGTCATCAGCCGCCGCTCGATTTCCATGAACGTGCGGAGGTGCGTGTTGCGCACGGTAATTAAAATTCCCGCAGTGATGATGAACGACACGGTCTCTTCCCGGTAGTCCTCGATGCCCGCAATCAGGAATTCCGAGTTGGCGAAAATCACGTCTTCCGTTTCCGAGTAGCGCGAAGAACTTTCAATCTCCTCGGCTTTCGCGCGGGTTTGCAGCGGTGTTTCGAGGTAGTCCTCCACGGCGCGCTTCTCTTCTCCCGTGGGGTTGTTCAGGTCGATCCACACAATATCGTCATACCCCAACTCTTCCAGCAGGATCAGTTCGTTCGAACTGTTTATTTGTTTGAGCGCCTTGTGGTATATTGTGATCATAGCGGGAAGTCGTTTATCAGGTTCCAAAATTTTGTTAATCCGTTCTTCTTTTCGGCATCGAAAGGATAACTGATATTTTTGGTCAGATATTCCAGCGCCGTATCGTGCGGGCAGGGTAGCGCCCTTGCGTCGCCGTGCTGCGGAGGCTCGGCGAGGGATTGCGGAATATGCTGTATACCGTAGTCCAACGCCCGGTTGAACTGCTCGATAAACGATGCGGGGAGCGATTTGTTGGCCGTCCATGTAGCGAACACAAAGGGCGAGCCGGTATGGTTGACCCACGTTTCGGCCAGGTCGTAGCGGCAGGTGAAGCGCGATTCGTGAAGCAGCGCCTTGTCGCCGATAAGCACGCAGCCTTCTCCGGCCTTGAGGGGTTCGGCTGTCAGCGGCTTAAACGTGGGGGTGATTTTCCAGCAGTCTCGCGCCAGTATGCGCGCCAGCAATATCGATGTGCGCGATTCGGCGTCGAGGTACACCGTTTTGAGGCCGGGCAGCGTGCAGTTTGAAAACAGCGCCACGCTGCGCACTTTCCCGGCAGCTCCGATGCAGTAATCGCCGATGATTTGGTAGTGGGGATGTCCCGGTATGGCCGCCACGGGAATCAGCGACAGGTCGGTTTGTCCTGTTTCGAGTTGTTGGGCGCAGGCCGCCGGGGTGGCAATAGACAAGTCGATAGCGTCCGCCACGCCGGAGCGCCGGAGTCCGTATAGAAACGGGAGCGTGTTCAGGTATGATACTGCTGTAACTTTCACTTTTGCCATAGACGGCAAAGATACTATTTTATTTCGATAATCGGGATATCTCCGGTGCAATTTTTTTTAGCTTTTAGTTTATAACGAGACTCGTTAGTTCCCGGTAACATTACGATACGGTAATTTACCGCACCGCGAAATAATCAATTAATTCTATGTGATTGGCGAGGTATTCGGGCAATTGGGGCTCATCGTGCAGCAACGTGCCGCTCAGGTATTTTTTGCTGCAATCGGAGAATACGGTGACCGCTGTCTTTTGCCCGCCGTACTTGTTTTGAAAGGCCACGGCGCCGAGAAAATTGAATCCCGAAGAAATGCCTACACTCAGTCCGAGTTTTTTGCCTAAAAGTTGTGTCATGATAATGCCGTCGCCGTCGGAGACGGTAAAGGGGTGGTCGAGCGTTTTCAGGTCGACGAGGGGCGGGTTCCAGTCGTCGGAAATGCCCGGCACGCGGTGTATGCCGTGGCTTACGCCGGTGCTCACCACCCGCGACTGGAGCGATTCCACAGGGTGCACCTGTATGCCGGGATAGCACGTGCGAAGATACTTCCCGTTGCCCATGAGGGTGCCGCCGGTGCCGATGGCCGCCACAAATGCATCGGGCGTTTTGCCGGCCTGCTGCATTTGCCGCTGTATTTCGGGACCCGACGTCAAAAAGTGTCCCTGTGCATTGTCTTCATTTTCGAACTGGCGGGGGTAGTATACGTTCGACAAGGAGGCCTCCAGCGCTTCGGCTTTGCGCACGCACGCCGGGAACCCGCCGTCGGCGCGTGTGGTAAGCACCACCTCGGCGCCTAATGAGCGCAGCAGGCCTACCCGTTCTCGTGTAGCCCAGTCGGGCATCACGATAATCACTTTGTGCCCCAGGCATCGCCCGATAGACGCCAATGAAATTCCCGCGTTCCCGCTGGTTGCTTCCACGATAGTATATCCCGGCTTCAGCTTTCCTTTCCGGTATGCCTCGCTCAGCACCTGAATAACCATGCGGTCTTTGATGCTTCCGGTTAAATTATAATACTCGCATTTGGCATAAATAATCCGCTCTTCCTCTTCAAAACGATAACGGATGCCCACCATAGGCGTATTGCCGATCATCGGTCGCAGTTGGTCAATACGCGCAGTTATCCCACTCATCAACATGTTTTAATCTACAAATTTATAGCCTACGCCTTTTAGTGTTTTAATGTATTTATCGCCTATTTTTTCGCGCAGTTTGCGAATGTGTACGTCAATAGTTCTTTCTCCCACCACCACGTCGTTGCCCCATATCGTGCCGAATATTTCTTCGCGGGAAAACACCTTTTGGGGTTTTGAATAGAGGAGTGCCAGAAGTTCAAATTCTTTTTTCGGGAGGGTGAGTTGTTCCCCGTCGATGTTTACGACAAAGCGCTCGCGGTCGATGCTGACGCCCGGCATGGTTTGTCCGGCGGGCATGTTGTTTTGCTCAAAACGTTTCAGCAGCGCCTTAATTCTGCTTATGAGCACCTTGGGGCGTATAGGCTTAGTGATGTAGTCATCGCCGCCCGCGTTGAATCCCGCGATTTGCGAATAGTCTTCGCCGCGCGCCGTCAGGAAAGCGATAACAGTGGACGAGAGTTCCTCGTGCCGGCGGATTTCTTCACAAGTAGCGATACCGTCCATAATCGGCATCATCACATCCAGCAGGATCAGGTGCGGCTTTTTTTCCAAAGCCAGCTGTATCCCGTCGGAGCCATCGGTGGCCGTGTATACTTCATAGCCCTCCTTTACAAGGGCGTAGGATAAAAATTCGAGAATGTCGTTCTCATCATCTACCAATAGAATTCTGTAGGCGCTCATAGTAAGTATATTAATTATTTTTTGTCAAAAAAATGATGGTGCAAGTTAATTATTTTTTTTATTTTTTTTGCAATCATTAATGCATTTTTATATCTTTGCACCACTTTTTGCCCGGATGGTGGAATTGGTAGACACACTAGTTTCAGGGACTAGCGGTCGTAAGGCTGTGCAGGTTCGAGTCCTGTTCCGGGCACTTTCCTCCAAAAACCCGCTTAATTCTACATACAACCGTTGCGTGGGAAGCCCCATTACATTAAAGTAAGAGCCTTCGATATGTTCAATGCCGGTGTAGCCTATCCACTCCTGTACGCCGTAGGCCCCCGCTTTGTCGAAAGGCTTGCAGGTGTCCACGTAATAGGAAATCTCGGCCGGCGAGAGACGGCGGAACGTGACGACGGAACAGGCTGTGAAACACTTTTCGTGATGCAGGGTGCGCATGCAAACCCCCGTGTGCACCTCGTGGCGGTTTCCCGAAAGCATTTGCAGCATGCGGACGGCATCGCGGGCGTCGACCGGCTTGCCCAGCACCTGCCCGTTACACACGACAATTGTGTCGGCGGTGAGGAGCAGTTCATGGTCGGACAGGCTGCGGGGAAAGGCCTCCGACTTCAGCCTGGCAAGAAACCCAGGTATTCCGGCCGGCGGGAGGCTGGGTGGGTAGGTTTCGTCTACATCCTGCCCCAATTCCACAAAATAATTGATGCCCATCCCTTTTAATAATTCCTTGCGCCGCGGAGAACCCGATGCAAGAATAACCTGATAATCTTTTATTTGCTCAAGTAACATTTTAATCACATTAAATAACTAATCAGCTACAAATTAACTTATCTTTAATCACTCCTTTCATTTTCTTGAGTTTAAGGTATATCTCGCGGCAAATCCATGCGTCGGTGGCGGCGTAGCGCTGTTGGGCGTCGGAGAGGTCGGGGCGCTCCCAGTTCGACAGGCGTTGGTTTTTTGAAATCGTAGCATCGAGGATAATCTCGCTCAGCGTCTTAAGCGCCTTGTGCTGCATAATCCCATAGTCTTCCACCACCTTTTGAATATCAATAAACGATTCGGGCGAGAACGGCCTAAGGCGTTGCAATGTTCTGATATCGTCATGAATAGCCGCTCCCACTTTCACTACTTTGGGATTAGCCAGCAAACTGCATATACCTTCGGAAAGGCCTATTATATTTAGCCGGAAAAGGTAGGCGCGCTTGTCATCAGAGAGTTGCAACAATGCCACTTTCCGGTTTTGACTTTCTTCGCGGTTGAACGCCGGCCGCGTTTCGGTGTCGAACCCCAGTATTTCCTGGTTCGACAGGTACGCTACCGCTTCGGCGCATGTTTCCGGGTTCTCTACCACAATTGTTTCTCCTTCAAAAAAGATAAGCTTTTTAGTCATGCCATCGTACTGTTCCATCTTTCGTTTCATCTATTTTTTTGTTTTCCATTAACCACCGCAGCACCTTTAACGCCTTTTCGCTGTTTCCTTTCAGGCTGTCAACACACTGTTCGATGGTATACTTATTTTCATGAATTGCTTTTTTTATTTGCCCGAGCAACAGGTCGAACTCATAGCGACTCAGGTTAAGCTCATTACGCGATACGCACACATCGCACCGCCCGCAACGGTAACTGTCGGTTTCCCCGAAATAGTCGAGCAATTGCTGGCTGCGGCACCGCGTGATTAAAGTCGCATATTGTAACATGGCCTCCATACGCTGTTCATATCGCTGTTTGCGTAACTGATAATTTTCCGGCGAAATATACAAATTCTTTTCGTGTAAACGTGCTTCATTGAAAATAATTAATGGGGTGCGTTTTTTTGGAATATAGTCGATAACATGCATATTTGAAAGGCGTAACAAAAAGTTTGCCACATCCTCCTCCGTAATGCCCTTCTTTTTTGCAATATATTGTTCATCAATATTTACATAGCCCGAAAAAAGACCGCTATAAAAGCGCAAAAGGGTTTTGATGAATTGGTCTATCAACTCATTACTTACCTGTATATTATAAAGCTCGTCGCGCCCCATCAGAAACATGATGCGGGTTGGATTGTCCAACTCATCGGTAATTTCGATATGACCCTCGCGTTGAATGCATTGCAGTGCATTGTAAGCGGTAAGCGAATGAATGCCGTGCCGGGTCGAAAAATCCATAAGGCTGAAACTGTGCTCTGTACCTTTTCCGGCTTCATAAGGCAATTTATAATAGGTGTAAATATCCTGATATACCTTTTTAATCGTATCGAGCGGAGGGAAAGCAATTTGAAAACGCTGTTTGATTTTTATCCTGTCCGATTCGTTGTAGAGCAACACGGCGTAAGCGGTTTTTTCATCGCGCCCGCCGCGCCCGGCCTCCTGGAAATAAGCCTCTATGCTTTCGGGAAGATCCATGTGAACCACCACACGCACGTCGGCCTTGTCTATCCCCATACCAAAAGCATTGGTACACACCATTACACGCGTGCTTCCCTGCTTCCAGCTATCCTGCTTCGCACTGCGTATTTCGGCGCTTAGTCCCGCATGGTAGTAATCGGCGCTGATGCGCTGCTTCGACAGGAATTCCGCCAGGTCTTTCGCACTTTTACGATTGCGCACATACACAACGCCCGTCCCGGGGATGGTACGGCACACTTTCAGCAACATCTTGAGCTTGTCTTCCGTATGCCGCACCACATATACCAGGTTTTTACGTGCAAAACTTTTTTGCAGCAGGTTTTTCTCCCTGAACTGCAGCTTCTCCATAATATCCTGCGCCACTTGCGGGGTGGCCGTAGCCGTAACGGCCAGCACGGGCGCGTTGGGAATAAGCGGGCGGGTTTCGGCAATTCTCAGATAAGAGGGGCGGAAATCGTATCCCCACTGAGAAATGCAATGCGCCTCGTCTACCGTAAGCAGGTTGACGTTCATTTTCTGCACCCGCACGCGGAAAAGCTCCGTGCCCAGTCGCTCGGGCGAGAGATACAGGAATTTGTAGTTTCCGTAAATGGCATTGTCGAACGCCACATCCATTTCGTGCGTGGTCATGCCCGAATAAATGGCCATGGCCTTGATGCCTCGCTGTTTCAGGTTTTCCACCTGGTCTTTCATGAGTGCAATCAGCGGCGTGACAACCAAACAAATCCCCTCTTTCGCCAGAGCGGGAACCTGGAAGGTGATGGATTTCCCCCCGCCGGTAGGCATGAGCGCCAACGTGTCCCGGCCGTGGTACACGTCGTCCACAATTTGCTCCTGTAACGGTCTGAAGTCACTATAGCCCCAGTATTGTTGAAGTATTTTACGAAATAAACTCAAATACGTACAGATAGAAAGGCGCAAAGTTAATAAAAAAATATTATCTTTGTGCCTTTAAATTTTTAAACAAAAAAAATCATATGGCAAATCTCGATTTAAGCAAGTATGGTATTACCGGTGTAAAAAAGGTAATCCACAATCCCTCTTATGAACAGTTATTCAGGGACGAGGTCGACCCCAGAAACGAGGGGTTTGAAAAAGGCGTATTGACCAATACCGGTGCAGTAGCCGTGAAAACAGGCGTATTTACCGGCCGTTCGCCGAAAGACCGCTACATTGTAAAGGACGCCGTATCGGAAAACACCATCTGGTGGGACGGCACCATTAACCGTCCCGTGAACGGCGCGGTGTGGAATGAGTTGAAGGGATTGGTGCAAAATCAGCTGTCGGACAAAGACAGGCTTTATGTGGTGGACACGTTCTGCGGCACGAACAAAGACACCCGCATGAAGGTGCGCTTCATTATGGAAGTGGCCTGGCAAGCGCACTTCGTGACGAATATGTTTATCCGTCCGTCGCACTACGAGCTGGCCAACTATGGGGAACCCGATTTCGTGGTGATGAACGGTTCGAAATGCACCAACCCGAAATGGAAGGAACATGGCCTGAACTCGGAAGTGTTCGTGCTGTTCAACCTTACCGAAAAGATGCAAATCATCGGCGGCACGTGGTATGGCGGCGAAATGAAGAAGGGCATGTTCTCTATGATGAACTACTACCTGCCGCAAAAAGGAATGGCCTCGATGCACTGCTCGGCCAACGTGGGCGAGAAGGGCGATGTAGCCGTATTTTTCGGCTTGTCGGGCACCGGGAAGACCACCCTGTCGGCCGACCCGAAACGCTACCTGATCGGTGACGACGAACACGGCTGGGACAACAACGGCGTATTTAACTACGAAGGCGGCTGCTATGCCAAAACCATCAACCTGAGTGAAGAAAACGAACCCGATATCTGGCGCGCTATCCGCCGCGACGCCTTGCTCGAAAACGTAACGGTGCGCCAGGATGGTTCCATTGATTTCGCCGACGGCTCGGTAACGGAAAACACCCGCGTCTCCTATCCGATTTACCTTATCAATAAAATCGTGTTGCCGTCGAAGGCCGGACACGCCAGCAAGATTATTTACCTCTCGGCCGACGCCTTTGGCGTGTTGCCTCCCGTATCTATTCTGGACGACGCTCAGGCGCAATACCACTTCCTGTGCGGCTACACCTCGAAGCTGGCAGGCACCGAGCGGGGCATTACCGAGCCGCTGCCTTCGTTCTCGCCCGCTTTCGGCGAGGCCTTCCTCACGCTGCACCCCACGGTGTATGCGTCGACCCTGTCGAAAAAGATGAAGGAACACGGCGCGAAAGCCTATCTGGTAAACACCGGCTGGAATGGCACGGGCAAGCGCATATCCATCAAGGACACCCGCGCCATCATCGACGCCATCATCGACGGCTCGATTGAGAAGGCCGAAACGGTAAAGGTTCCCATTCTCAACCTCACGGCGCCGAAAAAGCTGAACAACGTGTCGGACGGCATCCTCGATCCCCGCGAAACGTACAGCGACGTAAAGGTGTGGGAAGAAAAAGCCCGCAGTCTTGGCGCCAAATACGTGAAGAATTTTGAGCAGTACACCGACACGCCCGCCGGCAAGGCCTTAATCTCGGCTGGCCCGCAGCTGTAGTGGGGATACGCACATATAAAAAAACGAGGGTAACCCCCTCGTTTTTTTTACGCATCTTTGTATATATTATAAAAGTATAGTATATTTGTATCGTCTAATAAAGGACAAAAAATGAAGTGGTCGGAACTAAGAAGGATGGCCGAAAAAGAAGGATGGTATATCGTGAGGCATGGAAGCAATCATGATGTGTATGCCCATGCGGACAAAGATTATCAAATTGCACTTGAACGTCACGGTGCCAAGGAAGTCGGGACAGGCCTTTATTACAAACTTAAAAAACAGATAACGATATAATATTATATTATATGAAAACAACAGCGCTTATCGAAATGGGAAAAGATGGCACATTCGGTGTCTTTACGCCCGACATTAACCATACAATTATTGGGGATGGCGAAACAGTAGAGGAGGCAAAAGCCGACTTTGAAAATTCTGTAGAAGAAATGATCCTTTCCTATACAGAAAATGGGAGACCCATTCCCGATGAACTGAAAGATATAGAATTTGAATACAAGTACGACCTTGCTTCTTTCTCCGAGTATTACGATCGGATCAATGTGCCAAAGTTTACGCAAGCAGTAGGGATTAATGGCCGTGAAACTTTAAACGGTCGCAGGGAGGTGGCGCACTGTACCCTATGACAGCGCCGGCAATTTATCCAGAATTTCCTCAATCATATTCACAATAGAATGGGCGCCCGCGCCGGTGTTCTTGTATTCGGCGTTGGCCTTTTGGTGAACGCGGTCGGCGATGATGTAGCAAATGGTGACCGCCTCGTGGCCGAGCAGCCGCGACAGCCCGGCCAGCGCCGAACTCTCCATCTCGTAATTGGTAATGGCCTTGTTGTGGTAACGGAAAGCGCGTATCTTTTCGTTAATCTGCGGGTCGGCGAGGGGCAGGCGGACTACACGCCCCTGCGGGCCGTAGAAGCCCGGCGCCGAGATCGTCATCCCCGCCACCGTAATGCCGGCGAAGAAGCGGATGAGCTTCTCGGAAGCCGCCACGAAGTACGGCGCCGGGAGCTGCGCCCGCCACTGCATGTGGGCGGTGAACGCCGCCTCGTAGTCGGGCAGGCACACCGCGTCGCGACCGGCGTAGAAGTTCAGCAGCCCGTCGAACCCGATGGAAATGGCCGACAGCACCGGCGTGCCGATCGTGATGTCGTCCTGCATGGAGCCCGACGTGCCGATGCGGATAAGGTTCAGCGTGCGGTGTTCGGGCTTCACCCGGCGGGTGGCGAAGTCGACATTAACCAGCGCATCGAGCTCCGTGACCACAATGTCGATGTTGTCGGTGCCGATGCCCGTCGACAGCACCGTGAGCCGCTTCCCCTTGTAGCTCCCGGTACAACCCACAAACTCGCGGTTTTCCGTGCGGTGCTCCACCCTGTCGAAATAATCCGATATCGTTTTTACCCGTCCCGGATCGCCTACTAAAAGCACCGTATCGGCCAGCTGGTGGGGCCGGATGTGAAGATGGAATATCGACCCGTCGGGGTTGATGATTAGTTCTGAAGTTGGGATAATGCGTGTCATGCTTTGTTGATTTAACCGTTAAATTACAAATTTAACCGATTTCTTCCACTTAAACAAAATATTTCTATTATCTTTGTTTGCTTAAATAATAAAATATCAGTATGGAAAAGATACGGCGGATTGTCGGCGACAGAAAGTTTAAATTCGGTATGGTAGCCCTGTGTTACCTGCTGTGGGTGATATGGCTCGGGAATTACTGGTGGCTGCTGGGGCTGGCGGTGGTGTTCGACCTGTATATTACGAAAAAAGTGAAATGGGCCTTCTGGAAAAAGGCCTACAGGGAGGGCGAGAAGCGCAACACGTGGCTCGACTGGCTCGACGCGCTTATCTTCGCGTTGATTGCCGCCACGTTCATCCGCATGTATTTTTTCGAGGCGTATGTCATCCCCACCTCGTCGATGGAGCGCAGCCTGATGACCGGAGATTACCTGTTCGTCAGCAAGTCGTACTACGGCCCGCGCATACCCTCTACGCCGCTGTCGCTGCCCCTTGTGCACAATACCATTCCCGTGCTGAATGTCCCCTCGTATGTGGAGTGGCTGAAATGGGACTACCGGCGCATGGCCGGCCGGAGCACCGTGAAAGCCGGCGACATTGTGGTGTTCAGCTTCCCGCACGGCGATACGGTGATGCTGCAGGCGCCCACGCAGGATTACTACACCCACGTGCGGCTTAACGGGCGCAAGCACACCGTCGACGCCTACGGCCCGCTCGTTACGCGGCCGGTAGATAAAAAAGACAATTACGTAAAGCGCTGCGTGGCGGTGGCCGGCGACACGCTCGAAGTGCGCCACGGCAGGATGTGGCGGAACGGCCGGCAGGAAACGCCGCACGAGGGCATACAATATTCCTACATGGTGAAAACCAACGGCACTCAAATCAATCCGCGGGTGTTGGAAAAGATGCAGATTCCGGCGGAAGAAGCGGTTTTCAACGGCCGCCTGCCGGGCTACACCCACCTGCTCCTGTGCGACGACAACGTGGCGCAGCTGAAGGCGCTCCCCAACGTGACGGAGGTGCTGCAAAACGACGACATCTACCCGCCCGATTACCCCGACTTCCCTGCGGCCATCTTCCCGTTCTCCACCGCTTATCCCTGGACGCGCGACAACCTCGGGCCGCTGTGGGTGCCGGCAAAGGGCGCCACGGTGACCCTGACGCCGGAGAACCTCGCGCTCTACGAACGCATTATCACGGTTTACGAACACAATAGCCTGAGTGTGGCCGACAGCGTCATATATATTAATGGCGTTGAAACAGCCCGCTACACCTTTACGATGGACTACTATTTCATGATGGGCGACAACCGCCACAATTCGCTGGATTCGCGCTACTGGGGCTTTGTGCCCGAAGACCACATTGTAGGCTCGCCGGCCATGGTTTGGCTGTCGATCGACAAGAACAAGCGCTTTCCCATGAACATCCGCTGGAGCCGTTTATTCAACTTTTTGTAAAAATTAACATCTACGCCCGGAGGCCGTGAACTGTCCCCCGCTCGCGGGGGTGGCCGGAGGCCGGAGGAGGGCAGGATAAAGGTTGATAAACGTGTTGGCGGGTGCAACCCGCCAACACGATAAAGAATAGATAAAGGTGGATCAGAATTCCATTACGGGATTATCGCGCTCATGTTATTTCTTTGAAAACCGGATGGTCATGGGCTACAGCCCCAGGGTTAGGGGCTAAAGCCCCAAGGTTAGGGGCTAAAGCCCCAAGGTTAGGGGCTAAAGCCCCAAGGTTAGGGGCTAAAGCCCGGGAAGTATGGGCTGTCCTCCCCCGGCCTCCGGCCACCCCCTCGGAGAGGGGGAGATGTCCCGAAGGGCGGGGGTGGACGTGTCCCCCGCTGGCGGGGGTGCCCGAAGGGCGGGGGTGGACGGTTTCTAAATGAAGCGCGTTACTGCACCCGCCCGATGTGTTCCAGTTTGATATAAAAGCGCAGCATGGAGTAGGGCTGGATTTGCCCGCTGGTGGTGGTCTGGTAGCCGTAGTCGGACGAGAAAAAGACGACCGCCTCCTCCTCTGCTTTCATCCGCTGCAGGGCGTAGGCGAAACCCTGCACGACATCCATCGACGACACCTCGTCTTTTATAATTACCGTGAGGGCGTCGTAGGTGGCCGTTTTGTCGAAATTCTTTCTGTAATGCAATTGCGCGGTATCCTTAATATTGGTGTCGAACACGAAGCCGTCGAGCAGCGCGCCCACATAGCGTACAATCACCGTGTCGTCGGCGGCAGGCGGTTCGTCGGTACCATTCTTCAATGTGGCGAAATAGACATTCTCTTGTATGGCTTCGGCGCCGGAATAGTATTTCTCTTTATAGTGTTCCAGCGAGTCGGTCTGGAACGTTGTGATATCGGGCACTACGCGGAACAGTTCGAGGTCATAGAGCATCGGTGCACTGTAGAGTCTGGAGGCCGACACGCCCGTGGTCGACAGCTTTGACGGCATCAGTATGGATACTTTTTCGCCGGTTTTCATGCTGAGCAAAGCCTCCCGGATCCCCACCAGCGTGGCGCCCTCGGCCAAACTGAACAGCTTAGGCCCATAATACACGGTGTAGGAATGTGCGCCCAGCTGCATGGCGATGGTGGAATCTGATGTTTCGGCAACGTTTCCGGACAGCGTGCGGCTGGTGTAACGGATATAAACCATATCGTTGGCAGCCGTAGGTGTACCCGCCGAGTTTTCCGTATGGGAAAGGAAATACAAGCCCGACGCCTCCGGCTTCTTGTCGGGATAATTCGTCTTTATATACGCTTCGATATAGTGCTGTTCCAGCGTGTCGCTGTCTTCCGGCACTTCTCTGGCGCACGACGCCGCGAGTGCCAATACGGTTATCAAATAAACGGTTTGCTTCAGCCTGTTCATATACTTAATTTTTTACTACACGATCCATTTTTATTTCAAAAAGTAGCGGCGTGTTAGGGGGCACGATGCCCACAGCTACGCTGCCGTATCCTTTTTCGCTGGTAAGAATGACTTGCGCCTGTTCGCCTTCGAGCATGCCGGTGAGGCCGGTTTCAAGTCCTGCGAAGTAGCTCCCCTGCCCCAGCGTGCCGCGTTCGTGCTGCAGGGAATCATATACGGCGCCTTTCCCCGAAGCGAACATATACGCTTTATAATCGAACACCACCGAATCGCCGGCCGCGGCGCCCTCACCAACGCCCGCTTCCAGCACCACCCGGTACACGCCGCCAAAATAATATACCGTGTCGACAGGGTTTTCGGTATTTTTTTTCAGCGTTTCGATATACCGTTCGATGTCCTTTTCCTGCTGCAACAAGCTTGTCTTTATGCTCTCGGCCGTACAAGCCGGCAGCGCCAGCAGGCCGCCTAATATGTATATCATACAACGCATCAGCTTACCTGTAATAATTCCACTTCAAACAGCACGATGGCGCGTGCGGGTATTCTGTCGCGGTCGCCCGGCAAGCCGTAGGCCAGATGCGGCGGGAAGATAAACCGCGCCTCCGTACCTTTCCTTAAATGCAGCAAAGCCTTGTGCAGTCCCATGATTTCATTTGTCCGGCCTACCGTAAATTGGCGATGTTGCCGGTCATAACACAGCGTGCCGTTGAGCAGGCGCACGGTGCAGCGGCATTCCACCTGCGACCCGTCTTTCACCGCGGGGCCTCTCCCCTCTTTCAATATCATGGCGTAGTAGCCGTCGGGGTAAAGTTGCATCGCCCATCCCTTGCGGCGGATAAACGCCTCCATGATGTCGCGGTCTTTCTCCGCCAGCTGTTTGTTTACCGCTTCCATGGCCAGCGCTTCGGGTGCGGGTTGGGCGGGCGCCACCGCCTTGCGCGGCTCGCTGTTCGCGCAGGCCAGCCACACCGGCAGAAGCAGCCATATCAAATTATATCGAAGCCGATATTTCATCCTTGTAGTATTCCAATTGCTTTATATATTCCGCTATGGCGTTGTCGAGCGAAGTTTCCATGCGGCCTCCGGCTGCGTTCTTATGCCCGCCTCCGGCGAAGTGCCGGCGCGCGAAATCGTTTACGGAAAACGCGCCGCGCGAGCGGAACGAGAACCGGATGGAGCCGTCTAACTGCTCCGAAATGTAGGCCGACAGGTTCACGCCCTTTATGTTCAGCGGGTAGTTCACAAAGCCTTCCGTGTCGCCCGGCTGAAACGAAAAGTTGCCCAGCTCACTTTGCGAAACCGAAATGTAGGCCGCGTGGTATTCGGGCAGCACCACCATCTTCTCACTGAGCGCAAAGCCCAGCAGCTTCACCCGGTTCACCGAAAAGTTATCAAACACCTGCGACGAGACTTTTTCCTTGTCTACGCCCATCTCCAGAAGCTCCGCCACCACTTTGAACGTATCGGGATTCGAGCTGTTGTCGCGAAACATGTTGGTGTCGGTCATCATGCCGGCCATGATGGCGTCGGCGGCCGGCCGCGGCAAAGGGCACGGGAGAATGTCTTTTGCCAAACGGAATATCAGCTCGGACGTGGAGCTCACCTTCACGTCGCTGATCATCAGCAAAAATTCCTCTTTTTTCGGATCGATATGATGGTCGATCAGCACGCGCGGAATCGACGTCGATTCGATAAATTCGCCCAGGTCTTCGAGCCGCGACAGCGCGTTAAAGTCGAGGCATATCAGCACGTCCGACGTGGCGATGACTTCCTTCACCGCCTTGCGCCGCTCGCGGAACACAAACACGTTTTCGGCGCCGTCCATCCACTTTAAAAAATCGGGAAAGCGGTTGGGCGACACGACGGCTACTTCCAGCTCGGGCATCAGCACGCGCAAACAATGATACAACGCTATACTTGCGCCCATTGCATCACCGTCGGGGTTCACATGCACAACCAGCGAAACCTTCCCGGCTCTCCTCAGCATATCACAAAACACAGCAATTAAAGCGGAATCAATATAGCGGTTTGCCATAAAATACAAATTTATAATTCGCGAAGATACAAATATTACTTGAGAAGACGGCTGTTTTTGCGAAAATTTTAAAATATTTAGCCCTGTATGTGGTGGTTTCAATAAAAATTAGTACTTTTGTGTCATGAAAAATTTACTTATATACATACTGATGCCCATCGCGATCATCGCTTTGGCGTTTTTTCTGATTAACGGGATTTCCGAGCCCGTTCGCTTTGAACAGGAGCGAAAGTTTCGCTACGACAAGGTGACCGACCGCCTGAAAGATATCCGGGATGTGGAAGTGGCCTACAAGGCGCGCTACGGCGTGTATACCGGAAGTTTCGACACCTTGATTGATTTCTTCAACACCGGAGATATAAAAATCCTGAGGCAAACCGGGTCGATGGACGACTCGCTGGCCGTGGCGCAGAAATTAGTAAGGCGCGACACCATCACGGTTCCCGTGAGAAGCAACCTCAAACTGCGCTCCATACACGGCCTGTTTGCCGATTCGCTGCGGTTCATACCGGTGGTGGGCGGTGAATTCGAACTGCGCGCCGCAGTCAAAAATGTGTCGGGCGTGAACGTTCCGCTGTTCGAGGCGCGCGCTTCCAATGATGTGGTTTTAGAAGGCCTGAACCGGCAATTGGTGGTGAACATCAATCACGATGTGGAAGAAATCAACAAAAACCTGTCGAATGTGCAACGTTATTCGGGTTTGAAAGTGGGCAGTGTAGACCAGCCGAACAACAACGCCGGAAACTGGGAATAAGATGCCGTCATGCCGAAGTTTGTAAGTAACACCTACACGCCTGCCCGGTCAGCGCAATATAACTTATCCATTCAAGCCGACTTGAATGGATTTTATTTTTACATCAGCGACGCGGACGGAAGGTGCCAGGCGCTCCATAAATACACTTACACGGCGGCCGACTACAACGCCCTCGACCACGAAATGCACAACCTGTTCCGGCAGGAGCCCATGCTGACGCAACGCTACAAAAACTGCTTCTGCCTGTTTATGTCGAACAAGTCGATCCTGATTCCGACGTCCCTGTTCGACACCGGCCACCTGCGCACATACATGGAGTTCGTGGTTCCGTTCGACGAACTGGACGAAATACACTACACGCCGCTGCCCGCGCTCGACGCCGTGAACGTGTTTACCATACCCGGCCCGCTGGCCAACATCTTATACCAGTATCAGTCCCGCGTCGTATTTCTCAACCAGCACGCGCCGCTCATCCGCCTGCTGGACGAACAGCAACCTGTCAACGCGATTCTGCTGCACCTGAGCCCCACGCAGGCGTCGTTCGCCCTGTATGCAGGAGGGCGGCTCGTGCTCTGCAATGCTTTTCCCATCGACACCTTCACCGACGCCCTCTATTATTCGGGCTACATTTTGAAACAGTGGAAACTGAACCCCGCAAGTAGCACGGTGTATGTGTCGGGCGACATATCAAGCGACCACACCGCCGTGCTGCAGCGCTACTACCCCTGCGTCAAAACCCTTTACCATAACAAGGTGGCCGGCCTGCTGGGACACGCCGCCGGCACGGAATTTCAACTTTTGCCGCTGCTCAGCTTATGCGAATAATCAGCGGAACCCTGCGCGGAAGAACCCTCACGCCGCCGGCCGGCATGCAGGCGCGCCCCACCACCGACTTTGCCAAAGAGAGCCTCTTCAATATCCTGGAAAACACCTACGACCTGCAGGCGGTGCAGGCGCTTGATCTGTTTGCGGGCACCGGGAGCATCAGCTTCGAGCTGGCCTCGCGCGGATGCCCTTACATCGACACGATAGACATCCACCCGCTGCACCACCGGTTTATTAAAGACACGGCGCAGGGCTTCGGCCTGTCGCAATTGCACGCCCTACGGCTTAATGCTTTTGACTTTCCTAACATCTGCACGGTGCAATACGACATTATCTTCGCCGACCCGCCCTACGGCCTTTCCGGGGTGGAGACGCTCCCGCAGCGCATTCTCGAAAAGAACCTGCTAAAGCCCGGCGGCGTGTTTATCCTGGAGCACGGCCGCCAGCACGACTTCAGCGCGCATCCCCGCTGCACGAAGCACCGGCACTACGGCAACGTGCATTTTTCCTTTTTCGAATAAACAACTTTATTTGTTTGTTTAATTTCTTTTATTTACCTTTGCTGCGTATTAATAACTTAAGCACCGCTCGATTATGACAAAATATCTCGACCCGAAAAACGACCTGATCTTTAAACGCATCTTCGGCGAACACAAGCACTTGTGCATGAGTTTGCTCAACAGCAT
>JAITQN010000149.1 GCA_031288865.1 Prevotellaceae bacterium | reverse complement strand
TCGATTTTCAATAACTCTACCCAGTGTGTCCAGCTTAATTGGTGCGGAAGTTCCGCGCTTATTGGATACATGATATAAAATTGCCGCATTCTTTTTATATTACTAAGACTAAATCCTCGTCCGTGCAATGATAAAAGATCTTTTGACAATCGTTCAAGTAACTTTACACCATATTCTGCTTTCTCTTTACCTTTTTGTTCATATTCCACGATATATTGCCCTACTTTCCAATACGTATTTACCAAATGTGTGTTCACCGCTATAACTGCGCTCTGTCGCCCTTGCAAAAATGTTTCAGAGATTTGTCTTACAAGTGTGTTATATTCACTCTTATTGGATAGTGTAATTTCCGCAAGTTGCTTTTGTTTATGTATGCTGTTTTTAATCATTTATTTTACTGTTGATGCTCCCAGCCACACGGCTGCGAAGCCGCCGCCTATGCTGGCGAGTGTATAAAAAGTTATTTTGTAATATTCTTTCATTTGCCACCAATTTATGTTTTCCAGTGCGAATGCGGAAAAAGTGGTAAATCCTCCGCAAAAGCCAACCAGCCACAGCAGCCGGACGGTTGGGTTTGTTGCGCTTCCCGACAGTCCGAGCAAAACGCCTGCCAATAAACATCCCAGCACGTTAACGCCCCAGGTAGCCCACGGGAACCATCCGCCGAGGTATTTCAGCGCAAGCAGCGAACTCAAGTAGCGCAACATGCTTCCGAGCCCTCCTCCCAAACCGATTATCAGTGCGCTTTTAATCATTGCGTTGTTGTTTTGTGTTTTCCTCCGTATGAATCTCCTCTTTCGTTTCATCCACAAACTCCTGTGCCGTGGCCAATGCCTTTTCGTTCTCGTCGGTCATGGGCTGGTATTTGGCGAACTTTACCAGGTCCGACACCGAGAGCAACTCGCGCAGCTTGTCGGTTAGCCCATCGGACAGCGGCATGGATTTAAGTGCCTGTAAAATCTCTTCCGACGTTTGTTCCATAGCCTGCATGCTGTAGCGCTCTTCCATGTATATGCGGAGCACGTCGGTGACGCGGGTGTAGTACAGTTTTACTTTGTTGTTTTGCCACAGCTTGTCGGCTTTAATTTTGTCGAGTTCGCGCAACGCCACAACGTGTGGCGGCTCTTTCGGCTTCGGTTTAAAGAATATGGGCTTGTGCTGCCGGCGGCGTATAATAATGTAAACCGTGAGTGCTATCAATGCCAGCACGGCAAGTCCCGACAGCGCCCAGGGAAGTACCTCCATGAACGTGAGGGGGTATGTGATGGGCGTTTTTATGTCGTATGGCTCGAACGTGGTGGTGTCGATGGGTACGGTTTTTACGAGGAGGCTGAGGCGTTCGAAATACGCGGTATCGAGTTTGCCGTCGCGATGCCGCAGCAGCAAAGGGATTTCCGGCAGGGTGTAGATGCCCTCATCGAACGAGGTAATAATATAGGTATGCTGTATGGTGATATTGTTCGACGAGGTTTGCAACGTGTCGAGGCCTTCGTTCTTCAGCAGTTCGATTCGTCCGTCGGTAATGCTGTCGATGACGGGGAAGAATGCCTCAATCGACCGGTCGACGGTGGCTTTCAGCGTCCATTGCACCTGTTCGCCAATCATGATGCTGTCGCGGTCGAACGACGCCTTCAGTACTGCTTCCTGAGCCCCGGCATAGGAACTTATTAGCAGGCAAGCTATGAGTATGTGTGCTGTTTTCATCATTTATCTACTTTCTATCTACTCTCAAACAATCGTATCAGGGGTTTCACGTAGTCCTCGGCGGTGCTGATTTGCACATTGTCGATGCGACACTTGGCCAAGCTCTGCGATACGGATACATTGGCATTCCGCCACCAGCTTTCATACTGTGCACGTACCTTCCCGCTCGAGGTGTCGACCCACATTTCCTTACCGGTTTCGGCGTCGCGCAGCTGCATAAGGCCTACTTTCGGGAGGTTTGTCTCGCGCGGGTCGTAGAGGCGGATGGCAGCCAGGTCGTGCTTGTTGGCTGCGATTTTCAGGGCTTCCTCAAATTGCACCTTGCCGTCGTCGGACAAATCGATAAGGTCGGACAGCAGGAATGCCGTACAGCGCTTTTTAATTGCGTTGGTGAGGTAGCGCAGGGCTTCCGACACGTTTGTCTGTTGGCTTTTTGGTTCAAACTCCAGCAACTCCCTGATGATACGCAACAAGTGCGACCGCCCTTTCTTCGGGGGGATAAATTTTTCCACCTTGTCGCTGAAGAACAGGGCACCCACCTTATCATTATTGATAGAGGCCGAGAACGAGAGCACCCCGGCTACTTCGGCCATGAGGTCTTTTTTGAATTTTTGGGTTGTGCCGAACCAGCGCGACCCGCTTACATCTATTAATAGCATCACGGTGAGTTCGCGCTCTTCTTCGAAAATCTTCACATAGGGCGCATTCAGACGGGCGGTGACATTCCAGTCCATATTGCGGATGTCGTCGCCATACTGGTACTCGCGCACTTCGCTGAAGGCCATTCCGCGTCCTTTGAATGCGCTGTGGTATTCGCCCGCGAAGATTTGCCGCGACAGGCCGCGCGTCTTGATCTCGATTTTCCTGACAGATTTTAACAGGTCGTTTACCATTGCTGTTCTATTTGCTCAAATTATTTAATCTTTTCCTTTTATATATTTCTCCAATGCGCTATCAAAGTACGAAAAGTATTCCCGGTCTTGTTTTTTTCGAAATATTTCGTATTCTTCTATTGCTTTTTTGAGTGCCTGTTCATGAGAAATTTGTCCGGCAGAACTTAATACAGGCCGTTCTGCAAATTTCAAAAACTCATCTGTGCGGTTAAGCCATTCTTGCATAGTGATGATTTTATGGTTGAGCGCCCGGAGTTCTGCGAAGTCAATAAAAGCGGTTACCAATCGGTTTAATATGTCTATTTCATTCCGGTTTAGATAGTTCTTTGCAACAGCTACATCGCTTTTCATTACTTTTCCGTGTGGCGCGTTTTTCCACGTTGTTAATCCCATATAGGGCTTTTTACTGTCGGCTCGTTTATATACAATCTCTGCGGCAGTTTGTCCGGTTACGGCATAGTGCATTTTATTTTGTACAAAGGCATAAAACAGTTTCGTTTCTTCTGCTTCAGGGTCATAGTCCGCGCTGCATTGTTCAAAGATATCGGCTATTTTCTGATACGCCCTGCGTTCGCTTGCGCGAATTTCGCGGATACGTTCTAATAGCTCATCGAAATAGTCTTTACCGAACTTTCTACCATTTTTCAGCATTTCGTCATTGATGACAAAACCTTTGATAATATAGTCTTTTAACGTGTTTGTAGCCCATTGGCGAAACTTTGTAGCCCTTTTGGAATTAATGCGGTAGCCTACGGCAATAATGGCATCGAGGTTGTAAAAATCAACCATGCGGCTAACCTCACGCCCACTTTCGTTTTGAACTATTTCCATTTTGGAAATAGTTGCAGAAGGAAGTAGCTCGCCGTCCTCATAGATGTGCTTCAAGTGCTTGCTGATAGCAGGCACATTGACGTCAAAAAGCTCCGCTATGGCTTTTTGGGTCATCCAAAAGGTCTCATTTTCGAAAGACACATCTACTGTTACTTTCCCGTCCTCCGTTTGGTACAGTAATATCTGTCCTGTATTTTGAAGCTTACTTTCCTTTATAGTATCCATTATTAGGGTACCTCCACGCTGTTGAGCACTTGTGTGATGATGTCTTCGCTATTGATGTTTTCGGCTTCGGCCTCGTAGGTGAGCCCGATGCGGTGACGCAGTACTTCGTAGCACACGGCACGCACGTCTTCGGGAATCACGTAGCCGCGGCGCTTGATGAACGCGTAGGCCTTCGACGCCAGTGCCAAGCTGATACTGGCGCGGGGCGACGCCCCATACGACATAAGGTTCTTCAGGTTGCGCAGTCCGTAGTCCTCGGGGGTGCGGGTGGCATACACGATGTCTACGATGTAGCGCTCGATTTTCTCGTCCATGTATACGTCGCGCACTACCTGACGCGCCTTCACGATGTCGGCGGGCTTGAGCTGGCGGTCGGGCTTCGGGAACTCGCCGGCAATATTCTGGCGAATGATCAATTTTTCCTCGTCTTTCTTCGGATAGCTAACCACCACTTTCAGCATGAACCGGTCGACCTGCGCTTCGGGCAACGGATACGTCCCTTCCTGTTCTATCGGATTCTGGGTAGCCATCACCAAGAACGGTTCGGGCAGCTTGTAGGTGTGCTCGCCGATGGTCACCTGACGCTCCTGCATGGCTTCCAGCAGTGCGCTTTGCACTTTCGCCGGCGACCGGTTGATTTCGTCGGCCAGGATAAAGTTGGCGAACACCGGCCCCTGTTTTACGTGGAACTGTTCATCTTTCTGGCTGTATATCATAGTGCCGAGCAGGTCGGCGGGGAGCAGGTCGGGTGTGAACTGGATACGGCTGAACTTGGCGTCGACGATGTTGGCCAGCGTGTTTATCGCTAACGTCTTTGCCAGTCCCGGCACGCCTTCCAGCAGGATGTGGCCGTTGGCCAGCAGGCCTATCAGCAGGTTCTCCGTGAGGTGTTTCTGCCCGATTATTACTTTGTGCATCTCGATGTTCACGATGTCGATAAACGCACTCTCCTGTTGTATTCTCTCATTTAGTTCTTTAAGATTTACAGATTCCATATATTTATTTTTTATATTTGTACTCTTTTTGACTAAAAAACGACGGGTAGGTTTAATGTTGGCCCACAAAATTAATAAAAATTTTAAACATGCGTTATTTCGTTTGTTTATCCTATAAAGGAACCCATTACCACGGATGGCAGGTTCAGGAGAATGCGCCTTCTGTGCAGGCTGAACTCCACCGCGCCTTGAGCCTGTTGTTAGGCGAGCCGGTTGTGGTAGTGGGTGCGGGGCGCACGGATACAGGCGTACACGCCCGCCGCTATGTGGCGCATTTCGACAGTACGAGAAATCTACAAAACGATAAAATGAGGCGAATACACCAAGTGAACGCCATATTGCCGCCGGATATTTGCGTGTATGACATTTTCCCTGTACATGACACGGCTCATGCCCGGTTCGATGCGGTGGAGCGTACCTATAAATATTATATTCACACTGCTCCCAACCCTTTCCTGCTCGATTTCTCGGTTTATGTGCCTTATCCGCTGGACGTGGAAGCCATGAATGCCGCAGCTGCCACAATGCTGAAGTATGACGATTTCACGAGTTTCGCCAAGTTGCATGGCAACAACAAAACCAACCTGTGCAAGCTCACGAAAGCCGGGTGGGAAAAGACAGATAGCGGATTGGTGTTTACTATTTCGGCTAACCGCTTTCTGCGGAATATGGTGAGGGCGATAGTGGGTACGCTACTCGACGTGGGGCGCGGAAAGACACCAATCGACGATTTTGTCCGGATTATTGAGCGGAAAGAACGCCGGGCTTCCGGGGCGTCTGCGCCGGCCAAAGGACTTTTTTTGGAGCAAATATGCTATAATTATGTAAAAAATAAGTAGAAAATAATGTGAAATAAATAAAAATGTAGTATTTTTGTCCAATTATAAATTTTTTAATCTAACAATATTATGTTGTTATCATTTCTTCAAACTGCTGAAGCCTTACTCGTGGAGGAAGTGCCTGCATCTCTTTCGTTATTGGATATGGCCGTAAAAGGCGGGCCGTTGATGATCCCGCTGTTTCTGCTTTCTATCATCGCCGTGTATATTTTTGGAGAACGCTGGTGGGTTATCCGTAAGGCGTCAAAGATCGACCACCGGTTTATGGATATACTTAAAGATTTTATCCATGATGGGAAAATTAAAGCGGCAAGGGAGCTTTGTGCAAAAAACAATACGCCGGTGGCGCGGTTGTTGGAAAAAGGGCTTTCGCGCATCGGGCGCTCGCTGTCGGACATCCGCGAAGCGGTGGAAAACACCGGGAATGCCGAAGTGGCGCGCCTCGAACGCGGCATCCCAACGCTGGCCTCCATTTCAGGCGGCGCGCCCATGATCGGATTCCTCGGCACCGTGGTGGGGATGATTCAGGCCTTTTATAATATGGCGTCGGCAGGCAATAATATCGACATCACCCTGCTGTCGAGCGGTATCTACGTGGCGATGGTGACCACGGTGGCCGGCCTTGTGGTGGGCGTTATGGCCTACTTCGGATACAATTATTTGACGGCCAGAATCAGTAAAGTGGTCTATAAAATGGACACCTACACTATCGAATTTATGGATCTTTTGAACGAACCCGTAGAATCATGAAGCCATGGCAATAAAATCAAGACTAAAAATAGATTCGTCATTCAACAGTTCGTCGATGGCCGATTTGGTATTCCTTTTGCTGATATTTTTCCTGGTGACCTCTACCCTGATCAGCCCGAATGCCCTGAAACTGCTGCTGCCTAAGAGTACCAATCAGGCGTCCACAAAGTCGGGCGTGTCTATTTCGATAAAACACCATATCAATGAGGATGTGTTTACGTACCATATCAATGGAAAGGAACCCATCCCGTGGCGTAATGTGGAACCGCAGTTGCAGGAAGCGTTGAAGAATGACGAAGATCCCGTTATTTCACTGCATGCCGACAAAAGCGTGCCTCTTGAACAGGTGGTGCAAGTGATGAATATCGCCAAGCGTAACCGCTATAAAATTATTTTGGCCACCGCTCCCGAATAGGAAACACACCAAAACCCATGTCATTATCCGCATTACATAATACAGAAAATCGCAGAGGCCGTACCGCAGGCATGGTTATTACCATATTTCTGCACTTATTGCTGCTCTTTGTGCTTCTCAGGGTGACTTTTCTTTATAAAGTGATTATACCGTCGTTGCTGATAGAGTTGATCGTTGAGCCGGAACCCGAACCGGAGAAGATGAGGATAGAAGAGCTTAAACTTAAGCCGGTGGTCTCCGGGAAAAAGATAGATAATACGCCCCCGGTATCCACCGAAGCGGCAAAAATCGATGACCAAAGCGGCGACGTGGAAACCCCGGTAGAAAAACCGGCAGAAATCGATAATCGTTCGTTATTCAGCAGCAATGATGCGGGAACAATAACTGATAATGCGTCGGGGGAGAGCCTCAACAGTCGTGCATTATTTACCGGTGAACCGGGCGCATCTTCCGAACTAATCGAAGAGGTGACCTCGGTGTCCTTGAATGGCCGCAGCATTGTGGGCGAGATGGAACAACCGATGAATACGTCCAACAGGGAAGGGCGTGTAGTGATTGAAATCACTGTCGACCAACAGGGGAAAGTAACTCAGGCGCGCGCCCGCGCCCGCGGCTCTTCCATACAAAATACGATGCTGTGGAAAGCAGCAGAAGAGGCGGCGCGAAAAACACAGTTCAATGCAGACCTCAACTCACCGGCCCTGCAAATAGGGACAATCACCTATGTATTCAAATTGAAATAAGCGGCTACTCGTAGCGCAGCGCCTCGATGGGATCGAGCCGGGCGGCGCGCACAGCCGGAATATACCCCGAAGCAATACTCACTAAGAAGCAAAGCGTCACGCCGAGCAAAATCCATAGCCAGGGAATGATGAACGACGTCCCGATGAGCATGGAAATAACATTCCCTATAATAATGCCAAGGAAGACGCCGAGCAGTCCGCCTATCTGTCCGATAACAATCGACTCGAACAGGAACTGCTGTTTGATGGTGCTCGCCTTGGCGCCGATGGCCTTGCGCGTACCGATTTCGCGCGTGCGCTCCGACACCGACACCAGCATAATGTTCATGAGCCCTACGGCCGCACCGAGTATCGTAATAAGGCCTATCACGATGGCCGCGATGGTGGCATAGCCTATCATGCCGAGCATCATATTAATTAAGGCATCGCTACGTTCGATATTAAAATCGTTCTCGTGGGCGGGCGACAGCCGGCGCACCTGCCGGAACAGCGCCTCTGCCTCGCCGATGGCCTCGTCGAACGACGCAGCATGCTGCGGATTCACTTCAATAACGAAATTCTGGTTGGCGCGCGAGAACACACTGCGGGCGTTGGTCACCGGAATAACCATCGTGCGGTCGGGGCCGCCGCCCATGCTGGAGCCCTTGTATTTAAAAGTGCCGATCACACGGTAGCGGCTTCCGCCAACAGACACATACCGATCAATCGGATCGGCCTTTTTGAAAAGCGCATTCACAATATCCTGCCCAATGACGGTGACAAAACTCCCGCTTTCCACGTCCTGCGCCGAAATCATGCGCCCTCTGTCAATTTCCGCACCACCGGTGAGCGTCATGTTTTCGGTGACGCCCTGCACGTAAATGTTGGGGTTCGTTTGTTCGCCATTGCCCTTCACGGTGGCAATGCCCGTTACGGAAGTGCGTATGGTAATCGCTGCAGGAAACGTGTAGCGCGCGCGGAAATCCATCGCCTGCTGGAAGGAAATGTGCTCGAAATTGCGCTTGCGCACCCGCTTGCCCATGATTTGATAATTCATTCCGCGACTTTGAATGGAAAACGTGTTGGCGCCCATCAGACTGAAATTTTCCGTGATGGAAAGTTTCAGCGCATCGATCGCCGTGAGGATGCCCACCAGCGCCATAATTCCGAACGTGATAATCAAAATGGTGAGAATCGACCGCAAGCGGTTGGTGGCAACGGCTGTAAGCGATACTTTGAAATTTTCCCGAACCAGTGACGGTATAAGTTTCATGTAAATAATGAATTTCAGGCGGTAAAAATAAGCATTTTTCATTTAAAAGAAGTAACTTTGCGCCGAAAATAGAGTTTTATGAAAACAACACATCCTAAAAACAGCCGTAATCGTTTGGATCGTAAAGAGAACAGGCCGCCGCGCGCCGGCCGTCCCAAAAAAGACGGGGAACGCGCGCCGTATCGTAGCAGCCGGTCAAAACGCGATGAGGAAGAAAAACCGTTTCGCAGCCCTCGTCCCGACCGCAGTGAGGAACGCCGCGAGCGTAAGCCGTCGCGCGTGAAAGACGCTGACAAGCCCGTTCGCAAAAGGGCAGGGCTAACCCGTAAAGATGCCAAGCCTCTCCGTAAAGAAGCCAAGCCTCTCCGCAAGGATGCCAAGCCTCTCCGTAAGGACACAAAGCCCGCACCCAAGGCGCCGAAGCCGGTAAAGGAAGAAGTACGCCTGAATAGGTTCATCGCCAATTCGGGAATCTGTTCGCGCCGCGAAGCCGACACCTACATTACGGCCGGCTTAGTGTCGGTGAACGGCGAGGTGGTTACGGAACTGGGCGTGAAAGTGAAACCCGACGACGAGGTACGCTTCAACGGTGAACGCTTGAAAGGCGAGCGCAAGGTCTACATCGTCATGAACAAACCCAAAGACTACGTCACCACCACCGCCGACCCGCACGCCGGAAACATGGTGACCGACCTTATCAGCAGCCAGAGATGCCCGCAACGCGTATTCCCCGTCGGCCGGCTCGACCGCGACACCACCGGCGTGCTGCTCTTCACCAACGACGGCGACTTCGCCGAACGGCTCTCGCATCCGTCGCATAATCAAAAGAAAATATACCATGTGTTCCTTGGGAGAAAATTGAGACCACAGGATTTGCGAAAACTCGTCGACGGCATCGCGCTCGATGACGGAATGGCGCACGCCGACCTGGCCTTCTACGTCGGCAGCGACCATACGGAGGTAGGCCTTGAAATTCATTCCGGCCGGAACCGCGTTGTGCGCCGGATGTTCGAGCGCATGGGCTACAAAATCAAAAAACTCGACCGCGTAAGCTTCGCCGGCATCTCCAAACAGAGCCTGAAACGCGGCCAGTGGCGCTACCTCAACGACCATGAAGTGGCCATGCTGCGCATGAGCACTCACCTATAATGCACAAGTCGGGTTTCGTAAATATTATAGGTAATCCCAATGTAGGCAAGTCCACCCTGATGAACGCGCTGGTGGGCGAGAAGTTGTCGATTATCACGGCGAAGGCGCAAACCACGCGCCACCGCATCATGGGATTAGTGAACGGCGACGACTTCCAGGTGGTGTTCTCCGACACGCCGGGCATCCTCAAACCACACTACAAGTTGCAGGAATCCATGATGAAATTCGTGGACACCGCCATCGGCGACGCCGACGTGATCCTCTACGTCACCGACGTGGTGGAAAAACATGACAAGAATAACGACTACATCGCCCGCTTGCGCGACGTCGACACCCCGCTAATCCTTGCCGTCAACAAAATCGACCTCACCACGCCCGACGCGCTGGAACAATTGGTGGAAACGTGGCGAACCCTCTTGCCCCGTGCGGTTATTTACCCGGTGTCGGCGCAGGAAAAGTTCAATATCGATGGCATCTTCAAGCGCATCCTGTCATACCTGCCCGAAAGCCCCGCCTACTTCGACAAGGACACCCTCACCAACCGAAACCTGCGCTTCTTCGCGTCGGAGATTATCCGCGAGAAAATACTCCTGAATTACGACAAGGAAATTCCCTATTGCACCGAGGTGGTGATCGACCGCTTTCAGGAAGACGCCGGCATGTACACCATTGAGGCCGTGATTCACGTGGCGCGCACCTCGCAGAAGGGCATCCTTATCGGGCGGCAGGGGCTCATGCTGAAAAGAACGGGCACGCAGGCGCGCAAAGACATGGAAAGCTTTTCCGAGAAGAAAGTCATGCTCCGGCTTTTTGTAAAGGTCAACCCCAACTGGCGCGAAGACCCCAACCAGCTGCGCCAATTCGGTTATATCCAGGAATAAAATCGGCAGTTCCCCGGTCTCGCTCTCTCGCTAACGCGATGAGGAGAACGGCCAACGGGGAACGGAGAACGGCTGCATTTTTCCATTTACCGTTCTCCGTTAACCGTTAACCGCACGCGCGGTTGGCTTCCCGGACGCTCTGGCGACAAAACCGCACGCGCGGTTGGCTTCCCCTGTTGCGACGAGGTTGCACCTCGTCGCCCATATTCCGGGCGAGGTTCAACCTCGCCCCGTCAGGGGGTGCGCGCAGCAGCCCCCGTTGATTTTGGCAACGCCGCAGCCACGTGGCCGGTGGTCGGAGCTGTTCGGTGAGGTGCGGTTATACCTTGAGCCGGAGCTAATCTAGTTTTTTAACGCACAGAGTATATGATATTGTCGATTGTTTGCACTGGTATTTGGAGTAAACTGATTCAATTGTACCATTCTCGAGGCAATAGTAATTTGTTGAGCCAGTCACCCAGCAGTTATAGCTTAGCAACCAGACCTGGCGGATTGGTGTGTCGCAGTCGTGGTACTCGGACCAGCCGTTTGGGCAGCCGGGCTCTTCGGCAACAGTGTACTGATATGCGTCAGCATAACACGATGCTGGGATAACGGAGCACACCCCGCACACGCAATATTCGCCATTGCAGTCAGCGGCCGTAGCACAAGGGCGCCTATCCCAATCATCAATGAAACCTGACGCCCCCGAAGCATCGGTGAATGAAGCCAAAGTTTTGCCTGAGGGTATGGTGTATGTATAGGGAGGCTGCGTTGTCCGCTCCAGCGTGTCGCGGCTATCATC
>JAITQN010000116.1 GCA_031288865.1 Prevotellaceae bacterium | reverse complement strand
AACTGCTTAAAGAAGTCGTTGCCTTTGTCGTCTACCAGAATGAAGGCGGGGAAGTCCACCACCTCGATTTTCCAAATGGCCTCCATGCCCAGCTCGGGGTATTCCAAACACGCCACTTCCTTAATATTGTTTTGCGCCAGAATGGCCGCCGGGCCGCCAATGCTGCCCAGATAGAAGCCGCCATGCTTCTTGCAGGCCGCCGTGACCTGCTCGCTGCGGTTGCCTTTGGCAATCATTACCAGACTGCCGCCGTGCTGCTGGAACAAATCCACGTAGCTGTCCATGCGGCCGGCGGTGGTGGGGCCGAACGACCCGCTGGGCATGCCCGCCGGCGTCTTGGCCGGGCCTGCATAATAAATGGGATGGTCTTTGATGTATTGCGGCAGCCCGTCGCCCCGGTCTATACGTTCTTTCAGCTTGGCGTGCGCGATGTCGCGCCCTACAATGATGGTGCCGCTCAGCGACAGCCGCGTCGACACCGGATACTTCGACAGTTCCTTTAATATGGCGGGCATGGGCTGGTTCAGGTCGATTTTTACGGCGTTGCCCTCGCCGGCGCCGCGCAACGCCTCTGGAATGTATTTGCCGGGGTTGTCTTCCAGCTTCTCAATCCAGATGCCGTCTTTATTGATTTTGCACTTGATGTTGCGGTCGGCCGAGCACGACACGCCCAGCCCCACCGGACACGAGGCGCCGTGCCGCGGCAACCGGATAATGCGGATGTCGTGCGCAAAATATTTCCCGCCGAACTGTGCGCCGAGGCCTGTTTTTTGCGCTTCCACGAGCACCTGCTTTTCCAGTTCGACGTCGCGGAACGCCTGTCCGCCCTCGTTGCCTGAGGTGGGCAGGTTGTCGTAATATTTCACCGACGCGAGCTTTACCGTCTTCAAATTGGTTTCGGCCGACGTGCCGCCAATCACAAACGCAATGTGGTAGGGCGGACAGGCGGCCGTGCCCAGCGTTTTCATCTTTTCTACCAGGAACGGAACCAGCTTTTCGGGCGTCAACAGGGCTTTCGTCTCCTGATACAAGTACGTTTTGTTGGCCGACCCGCCACCCTTGGCCATGCACAGGAACTTGTATTCCGCGCCTTCGGTGGCATACAAATCGATTTGCGCCGGCAGGTTGCAGCCGGTGTTCTTTTCGTTATACATTGTCAGCGGCACGTTCTGCGAATAGCGGAGGTTCTCTCCGGTGTAGGTGTTGTACACGCCCAGCGACAGCGCCGCTTCGTCGCCGCCGCCCGTCCACACCTGCTGCCCCTTCTTGCCCACAATGATGGCCGTGCCGGTGTCCTGGCAGAACGGCAGCACGCCCTTGGCCGACACTTCGGCGTTGCGCAGGAATGTTAGCGCCACATATTTGTCGTTCTCGCTGGCGGCGGGATCGGCGAGGATGGCGGCCACCTGCCGCTGATGCTCGGGGCGCAGCAGAAAGGCCACGTCGCGAAAGGCCGCGTTGGCCATGGCGGTGAGTCCTTCGGGCTGCACAACTAACATTGCTGTGCCATTAAAATTCGCTACCGACACGTAGTCTTTCGTCAGTAAATAATATTCGGTGGTGTCGTTGCCTGTTGGAAAAGGCGGCTGGTACTTGAATGCAGGAGTTGCCATAATACGTTTTAGTTTTTTTTTATTTGTTTTTTTACATAGTTCGTTATCGACTGCTGCGCTTCCGCGTAGGCGTCTGATATAATCTTTTCGTCGTAGTGCATGCGGGTTTCGGCGGCATAGTCCAGCACATCTTTCAGCGTGAGGGCAATGTGCAGGTAGAGGAACCCCTTGCGCTTGACCGCCCGGGCTATGGGATGCAGCAGGTCTTGCGTTTTCTTCATCGACGACATCTTCACGCTGAACACTATCGGGATGACGTGCTCGAAACGCGTGGCAAGGGCTTCGCAACGCTTGCGAAGTTGCATCGTGGCCGACGGCTTGTTGGCTGCATACGACTTGACTTCGCCGACAAACACCGTAGCGCGCGCCGTATCGCTGCGGAGCAGGTCGCACTCCAGATAGGCATGCGACGGCGAATGTCCCTGAGCGTACCGGATGATGCGGGCGAAGTCCCATCCGTAGCAGGCGCGAACCACGCACTCCGTCATCTTCGACGCCAAGTAGAGGTTCGACGGGGGCCGCGGCACGTAATCTTTCGGACGTTTCGCCTGAAATTCGCTGATGATTTTTTTTATGCGCACCAAGTAATCGGTATCGTTCGGTGCAATGAGCGTCACGTCTTGGCAGTCTTTAAGCCAGAACTCTTTCACCGCCGGGCTTCCCGACCCGGCCACCGCCTCGAAGTACTGTTGTTTCACGGGGTCTAAATTACATTTCTTGCATTTTCGCCGCCGGTTGTTCTTGACGAACGCGCACAAATTGCCCAACTGACTCCATTTCTCTTTTCTCCAAAAAGCAATCCACATCAGTTTCTGTAGCGTCCACATAAAAATATCGTCTGGTTTATCGGATCAATTGTTCATCAAGTAGGCTTTCATAAACTCGTTCAGGTCGCCGTCAAGCACCGCCTGCGTATCGGATGTTTCACAGCCGGTGCGGTGGTCTTTCACCATTTTGTAGGGGTGCAGCGTGTAGCTGCGGATTTGCGAGCCCCATTCTATTCTCTTCTTCTGCCCTTCGATTTCGGCCTCCTTCTCGCGGCG
>JAITQN010000034.1 GCA_031288865.1 Prevotellaceae bacterium | reverse complement strand
CGGCAAGAGAAGCGTCTTGCCAGAGGCGAGAAAAAGAAAACGGAAGCTGTCCGTATACTGCGGAAAAAATTGTCCAACTCGGCGGAAAACACAGCCGCAGGACTGAAAGGGAAGCACGAAGAAATTATCGGCAGCCATCAGGCGAAGTTGTCCGAATTGAAGCAGCAGCAAGGCGCGCTGAAAGATTTGAAAATAGACTTCGACCATGCATCTATCCATCCGGGAAAGCTGCTCATCGAAGCCCGGCAAATCAACTTCGCTTACCGGCCGGGGCCACCGCTGTGGAAAGCGCCGCTGGATTTTTCCCTCTACAGCCACGACCGTATTCATCTCTCGGGCGACAACGGCGCCGGAAAAACCACGCTCATCAAGCTGCTCACAGGCTCGCTCCGTCCGACGTGCGGAGCAATCACGCGCGCAGACTGTCGCTGGATTTACGTAGATCAGAACTACACCCAAACAGACGTAGCGTGCAGTATTGAAGAACTGGCGGAAACATACAACCGGCAGCACTTGGAAACGCACGAGGTAAGGTTGTGCCTGAACCGCTTCCTGTTCCCTTCCGGCACATGGGACAAATCCTGCAAGGCATTGAGCGGCGGCGAAAAAATGCGCCTCTACCTCTGCTGCCTGATGATCGGCAACCAAACCCCCGACCTCATCATCCTCGACGAGCCCACCAACAACCTCGACCTCGCGAGCCTGCACGTGCTGACCCGAACCCTCAAAGGTTACAAAGGTAGCCTGCTGGTCATTTCGCACGACCGGTATTTCGTAGAGGAGATTGGAGTGAACACCCTCCTGCATATCTGAGAGATATTTATTTCGTGAGCAGCGCCACCGCATAGGCCGAAACGCCTTCTTCGCGCCCCTCAAAGCCAAGCCCCTCGGTGGTAGTCGCCTTAATGGAAATTCGCGTTTCGCTCACCTGCATCACGCGCGCCAGCGTTTGCCGCATGTCGGGAATACAGACCGCGATTTTCGGGCTTTGCAGGCAAACAACCGTATCCACGTTACCCACCTCGTATCCCTCGGCGCGCACCAGCGACATGGTGTCCGTGAGCAGTTGTTTGCTGTCTATACCTTTATATTTAGGGTCGGAATCGGGAAAATGGAAGCCGATATCGCGTAACGCCGCCGCGCCAAGCAGCGCGTCGCAAATGGCATGTATCAGCACATCGCCGTCGGAGTGCGCCACGCAGCCTTTCGTATGCGTGATACAACAGCCGCCGAGCCAAAAATCGCGGCCGCCGGCCAAACGGTGCACATCATAACCATTGCCAATGCGAATATGCTTATCTGTTTGCAAATGTTCTTCTCGTCATTGATTTGCCGAAATCAATAGAAAGCGTAAGGCGGAGCGTATTGGCCAATGGGCTTTGCAGGCCCGACAGCACGGGAACCAGATATGACACATCAAAACTGAACATATAGTATATAACCCCTACGCCCATCGTGGCATACCGGTGATTCGGCCATTTAACGTCATGAAAATATCCGCCGCGCACGCTGAACACGCGCGCATACGTATATTCTGCGCCCGCCCCCACCATAAATTCTTTCAGCTCTTCTATGAATCCGCCCGGCGCGTCATAGAACGACTGTATCATCCCCAAAGGCACCGACACATTATTGTCTTTCCCTTCGGTGATATTACCATCCGTATCCCTTTTTGGCGGGGTAGGCACTAAGTATTTACTCGCCTCCAGGCCAAACGACAGCTCGTTATAATAATCAATGTCTAACTTCAAGTTAGCCCCCACGCGTCCGGTAGTAGGTAAAAAATAGGTATTGAAATCGCGGCCATCGTTGTTGTAGTTCATTTTCGAACCGATATTGGTAATAGATGCACCCAACGACACGATACCCGTCATCGCAGCCATACGCACCGGCTTGTTAAAATAGAACCCGATGTCGGCACCCCAGGCATCGGCTGGCTCCAGTACCGTACGTTCGGTCGTGTAATACCCGCCGGCGATATCCGATCGCAGATAGCGGAACGCTATCCCCGCCGAAAAATACTCGCCCAGCAGGCGTGAGTACGACACGTCGAGCGCCATTTCATTAGGATTTGACGATTTGACGAACACTTGATTCGCATCCCAAAAATTCATTTGGCCCAGCGAGAAATAGCGCAAGGAGGCCCCAATCGCCTGCTTGTTGTCTAACCTGTAGAAACCCGTAAGGTACAACAAATTAATGTTCGACCCAATACCTCGAAGCCACGGAACATACGACATTGAGATACCGCTCCTCGCTTCATTAAAAACATACTTCGACGCATTCCAGTGTTGATCGTTGGCAGTGGGCAACGTCGCCACCCCCATATCACCCATCCCCGAAGCGCGGGCGTCGGGCACGACAGTAAGTACGGGCATAGCAAACACAATAGGATTATAAGCGACCTGTGCAGAAACATTATTCGCCATACAGGCCGACAATGTCAATAAAATTATTATTCTTTTCACAATTATCTTTATTTACCTTATTTTTTATTGCAAAAGTAGATTATTTTATTTAATTTTTACCAATTAATTCCGTTAAATTTTAATAAAAACTGATTTTTTTACTACTTTTGTTATACATATATGGGGACAAAGATACACATATTTATTGGATTTCTATTATTTTTTCATCAAAATATATTGGGGCAGGATATCGTGCTCAATCATCCTTACGCGGCCCTGATGTATAACAACCCCGCTTATACCGGAATATTCGGCCCCCTGCATGCCGGCACCGCCTTCCGCAGCCAGTTTACCGCATCGCCCGCTCCTTATACCACCTACTATACTGAAACCGATATATTTGTAGAAAAATGGAGCAGCGGCTTCGGCTTTTACCTGCTCCGCGACCTCATGGATGCCGGCCGGCTCCGGCAAACCGCCGCTGCCCTGTCGTACGTCTTCTCCTTACAAATCACCGACAACCTGGCGCTCCGTCCCGCCATACAAGGCGTATTCCACAACAGGCACAGCGATTTTCGTACGGTCGCTTTCCCCGACATGTTCAACCTTGCAGGCCTCTCTGTCCCTTCTGCTTCTTCAACTTACGAACCCTACCACAGCAGCGCGTTCGATTTTTCAACAGGCCTGCTCGGTCAATATCAACGACTTGAGCTCGGCCTCGCCGTCCATCATCTGGGCGTTCAACCCGAAGACCCCCATTTACGCCGATCGCTCAAAATGGTGTTACATATTAAATGTATCATTCCGCTCACCGGCCCGGCCTCCGGAGAAGAGGTAAAGCCATCAGAATTTCTTGAATTTGAGCGAACTAAACTAATACCCACCCTGCAATACCACCAACAGGAGCAGTATAAGTTCATGACTGCCGGCATGTTGGTACAGTCCGGCGCATTTTATGCCGGCGCCGGCATAAAAACAGCCCTGCAGCAGGACGTTGCCAATATATCGCTGTCTGCCGGATTCCTGTCGTCGTCGTTCCGCATGGGCTATACCACCGACTTTACCGGCTGGGGAAGCGCGTTGAGCGGCTGGCAAGGCGTTTCGCACGAGCTGTTCGTTCACTTCACCTTCGGGAACAACAACATCGGCGCCGCGCCACGTCGCCAAAATCGCACAAAATACAATTCAAAATCCTGTTTCGGATGCTATTTGTGAGTAAAAATATTATAAAAAAATTTTCTGTTTCCAAAGAAATATTTACCTTTGTAAATTGAATTAGTACGAACCCAATATCTCATTGTTTTATGAGTGTCAAAAAAATTTTAATGATGGCGGTGTACCTCACGGTAATCGGAGGCATCAATAGTTGTGACATAATTGATAACACCTTGCTTAGCAGCAATACCAAGCAAGTGTCAACAGCAACAGGCTGGAACTATAACGACCCGAAGTTCGGTGGATTTGAAGTGAAACAGGCGCGCGAACAGGAAACGGGGCCGGGGCTTATTTTCGTCGAAGGCGGCGCCTTTATCATGGGACGTGCGGCCGAAGACCTGCAATTCGACTGGAACAATGCGCCCCGCAGGGTAACCGTTGACTCTTACTACATCGACGAGGTGGAAGTGTCAAATGTGGTATACCGCTCATATATCCACTGGGTCAAAACAGTATACTCGGATTACCCCGACGTACACAAAAACGCGCTGCCCGACACGCTGGCATGGCGCAAACCGTTAGGATACAACGAGCCGCTCGTGAGTATCTACTTCCGCCACCCGGCCTACGATGACTACCCGGTAGTGGGCGTATCGTGGCGGCAGGCTTCCGAATTCTGCCTGTGGCGTACCGACAGGGTGAACGAACTCATGCTGATTCGTCACGGCGTCCTGAACCCCGACCCCACACAAAAAGGAGCCAATTCATTCAACACAGCAGCCTATTTGACAGGACAATATGAAGGCGCCGTAAATAGAAATCTGCGCGATTTCATGAGCGAAGACAAAAACGCAACCCGCCGGGTGACCTTCGACGACGGTATACTATTGCCGAATTACCGGCTCCCCACCGAAGCCGAATGGGAATATGCCGCCATTGCGCCCGTTGGCGTAACCTACGACGAACGGGTTGTTGAACGCCGCATCTATCCATGGAGCGGAAATTCGTTGCGTAACAGCGATAAAAAATACCGCGGCGCCTTCATGGCTAACTTTCAGCGCGGACGCGGTGACCTTATGGGGGTGGCCGGCTCGCAAAATGACGGCTATGCCATACCGGCACCCGTACGCTCCTTCTGGCCTAACGACTTCGGGCTCTATTGCATGGCCGGCAACGTGAACGAATGGGTGGCCGACGTGTATCGCCCGTTATCGTCTGAAGATGTAGACGAATTCAGCCCTTTCCGCGGAAATGTATTTACCGACATCGCCAAAGATGCCGAGGGGAACGTGCTGCCTAAAGATTCCCTGGGACGGATCAGAATCGACACCGTGGGATACGACGGCAACCGCAACAACTACCAGTTGGGCGACAACCGCAACTACCGCGACGGTGATATCCTGTCTTCTATTTCTTACGAAGAAAACAGCAGCGTGAAACCCGAAACACGCTCCAATTCAAACCGCATGTATGACCAGGGCTCAGGCACCGACCAAACCGGCATGACAAGTCTGGTTTCCGACTATGCACGCGTATATAAAGGAGGCTCGTTCCTCGACCGCGCCTACTGGCTCAGCCCCGGCACACGCCGCTTCCTCGACGAAAGGAAATCGGCTATCGACATCGGATTCCGCTGCGCCATGGATAAGGTGGGCACACCGCGCCGGCAATATACAACAAAAACAACTAAATGAAACTCTACAAGTTGTTTGTACAACACCCTGCGGTGTGTACCGACAGCCGTGAGGTCAAAAAAAACAGTATCTTTTTCGCCCTTAAGGGGGAACGTTTCGACGGCAACCGTTTTGCGCTTCAGGCGCTTGAACAGGGCGCAGCGTATGCCGTGGTAGACGACCCCGCATTGCCGCCGCATCCCCAGCTCATTCCCACCGATAATGCCCTGAAAGCGTTACAGGACATGGCGCGCGAGCACCGGCAAAAACTTAAGATTCCCCTGATAGCCATCACTGGCACCAACGGCAAAACAACCACCAAGGAGTTGGCGGCGCAGGTGCTGTCGGCAAAATTCAACGTAAGCGTCACCCGCGGCAACCTCAACAACCACATCGGCGTGCCCCTCACCCTGCTGCGCATGCAGGCCGGCACGCAAATCGGCATTGTGGAGATGGGCGCCAGTCACCCGGGCGAGATTGCGCAACTCTGTCGCATCGCGCTGCCCGACTACGGGCTGATTACCAACGTGGGAAAAGCGCACCTCGAGGGCTTCGGCTCGATCGAGGGCGTGCGCAAAGCCAAGGGCGAACTCTACGCATACCTCGCCGAAACCGGCGGCGCCGTGTTCTACAACGCCGGCAACCCGGCGCTTTGCGACATGATGAAGAATTACCAATTCCGGCAACAGTTCCCCTATGGCGCCGCCGAAAACCGGGCGACGATCCTCCCTGCCGGCGACACACACCCGTGCCTGCGTCTTGCCGTGAAAGGCTTTTCCGAAATCAGCACCCATCTGGTGGGCGACTATAACGCCGACAACGTGCTGGCCGCCTTGTCCATAGGCGCCGCCTTCGGCGTGCCGCCACACGCCGCCGCCGCGGCCATCAACAATTATATCCCGTCGAACAACCGTTCGCAGCTCCTGCAAACGGCGCAATACACGGTGATTGTCGACGCCTACAACGCCAACCCCTCCAGCATGGCCGCGGCCATCAACAATTTCGCGCAACTGCACCATCCCCACAAATGCGTCATTCTCGGCGACATGCTTGAGCTTGGCGCCGACACGGCCGCAGAACACGCACACATTCTTTTCTTACTAAAACAAAAGTCGTTTTCCACCGTTTTTCTGGTAGGCGAGCGCTTCATGCAGGCCAATGCCAAACACACCTTTCTCAGTTTTGCGAATGTCGAGGCGCTGGCCGAACACCTGCACCATCACCCCCTGGTGCCACAGACCGCCGTGCTGCTCAAGGCCTCGCACGGCCTCCGCCTGGACACGCTCCTCCCCTGTTTCACAGAACTAAGAACTAAAAGTTAAGAGTTACCTGCATATATGTGCTTCGCAACAGTAACAACTGAAGATTTTTACTTAAGCATTGCCTGCCCACATCCCCCGCACATTAACCACCTTTTTCAGCGCCTGTCCCAGGTTCTGCAGGGCCAGCGGGATGTCCCACTTCGATTTGTCGCGGGGCTCCACTCGGTTGGAAATAGCCCGCAGCGCAAGAAACGGGATCTTCTCCTGCAGGCACACGTAAAAAAACGCCGCGCTCTCCATCGTTTCGATGTCGGGCGAAAAGCGCGCCTGAAGGCCGGCAATGCGCTGCCGCTCGCCGCTCGCCGTATGCACCGTAACGCCTGTGGCCAACGGAATGCCGGCTACCGACGCGGGCGGCGCAGGCGCATGAAGCGCCCCGTCCACAAAGGGAAACGTGTTTTCGCCCAGCAGGTGCTCGTCAAACAGCGTGAGAAACCCCTTTGGCGTCTGGATGCCGCAATCGCCGAAATACTCTTTCTGCACACAGCAGACGCTGCCCACAGGCAGGCGGTCGGTGAAACTTCCGGCAATGCCGATATTCACCGCCATGTCGTAGCGATCTTCCTGCAAACATTTCAGGGTGTAGTACACCGCAGGCGCCATGCCGATGCCGGTCACCGCACACCGGCACGCGCCGGGCGCCGCGGCGGCCAACTGTTGGGCAACCAGGAGTTCTTCGGGGGTGGCGGCGGTAATAAGCAACATCATAAAGCAAGAAATTAATTTTTTATTCGTATAATTGCCGTAAATTTACGGATATTTATTTTTATGTATACAAAAACCGAACATTTTGATGCGGACGTCACCGAAGCGCTGATGACCCACTACAAGGCCATCCTCGCCCTGCTGGGCGAAGACACCGCCCGCGACGGGCTGCAAAAAACGCCCGAGCGGGTGGCGCGGGCCATGCAATTCCTCACCCAGGGCTACCACACCGACCCGGCGGCCATCCTGAAGTCGGCGCTGTTCAAGGAAGAATACCAACAAATGGTGCTCGTGAAAGACATCGAATTATATTCAATGTGCGAACACCACATGCTGCCGTTCTACGGAAAGGCGCACGTGGCCTACATTCCCAACGGCTATATCACCGGATTGAGCAAAATTGCGCGGGTGGTGGAGGCCTACGCCCGCCGGATGCAAGTGCAGGAGCGCCTCACGGTACAAATCCGCGACTGCATCCATGAAACCCTCAACCCGCTGGGTGTGGCGGTGGTGATCGAGGCGGCGCACACGTGCATGCAGATGCGCGGGGTGCAAAAGCAAAATTCGGTGGCCACCACGTCGGCCTTCACCGGCACGTTTATGAAGGACATCCGCACGCGGGAAGAATTTACCCGCCTCATCGGTGTTAAATTACATTAAATTGTTGGCGGTTTATATTTTTCTTCGTATATTTGGGCGTTGAATTCCGCACATTTTAAAGCGCTTTATTATGAATAAGACATTAATTACCACAGCAGCGGTGGTCTTTTTTGGGGTGTTGGCCTCTCCGGAAGCGACGGCCGGAGACCCCGGTGCGAGCGTAACGCCGGAAAGCACCACCGTAAAATGGGTTACTATAGACGAAGCTGAGAAGCTCACGGCCAAAGAGCCGCGCAAATTCTTTATCGACGTGTACACCGACTGGTGCGGGTGGTGCAAGCGGATGGATGCAAACACCTTTCAGGTGGAAGACGTGGCGGCCTACCTGAATGCTTACTTTTATCCGATAAAGCTGAACGCGGAAGGCAAAAACCCGATTACGCTGGGCGGGCGCACCTACAAGTTCAGGCCGGAGTACCGCTCTCACGAGCTGGCCTTGAACATACTAAGCGGGCAGATGAGCTATCCTACCATCGCCTACATGGACGAGAAGATGCAACTGATTACTGTAGTGCCCGGATACCAAACGCCGGAAAACCTGCGGCCTATTCTCGTATATATAGCGCAAGATTATTACAAAACGATGAATTGGGAGAACTTCATGCAAGAGTGGCCCAAAATCATACAAGCCATGAACAACTAATCTCTTTGCCGAATGATACGCCCTGTATTACTAATCACCACCGTTTTACTGTTTGTCTTTTCGGGTACGTTAGCCGCCCAGGATGCGGCGACCGACACCGTACCGCCAAAATTCGCCGTGCAATGGCTGACGCTGGAAGAAGCGGAAACGCTTCACCGCGACACACCCAAAAATTTCCTATTCATGGTGTATAACGAAGACTGCACCTTTTGCAAAAAAATGACGAAGGAAACGCTATCCGACAGCAGTGTGGTGGAAAAAATCAACACGCAGTTCTACCCGGTGCGCTTCACCATGGCGAAAGCGGGACAATTTTTTATTTCGTCGCTTCTGGTGAATATTTTCAGCGCGCACAACTTCCCGGCAATGTTCTTCTTTAGCGACAACTTTCAACCCATCACCAACACGTCGGGCTACCACACCATAGAGCAGTTCAAGCCCTACCTCATCTATGCCGGCGACACGAAGTATTTCCAAAACATGGGGTTCGACGACTTCAAAAAGACGTGGGAGAGCATACAGTCGTCAAAAAACAGCAAGAAAAGCTAACATTAAAGATCTATCGGGAACGTCATCACCGTGCCTAACTGGTACACGGGAAGCCGCGTTTGCAGTAGCGCGGTTTGACCATCGAGCACCCGCGCCTGCACGATCTCAGGGATGCGGTAGCACGCACGCTTTCCTTTCTTATCTACGTCGGAGGCGTTGGAGGGCATAGCCTTCACGTTGTTTTCGGGCGTGAGTTCGAGCACTACCGGGCGTCCCGCCAGATTGGCCGCTGCAAGCAGGCCTTTCGCTTCGGAAAAGCGGAACACAATGTAGAGTTGTTTCGCTTGCTTGGCGTCGGGCACCACCTCAAAGGTCATCGTTTGCGTGTCGAACGACGACTTGCCCACAAACAGGCTCATGTATTCTTCCTCGAGGCGGGCAATTTCTTCGAGTGCCGCGCGCATGGCGTCGCCGCTCAACGGATTGTCGGCATCGCCCGAAATCAGCTCCATGCGTTTTTTCCGCAGCGAATAAATCATGTTTGCCGTTTCTTCGGCGCGGCGTTCCACGCTTTTTTCCACCACCTGACTTTGCTGCACCGGCACCCGCTCAAAGCCGGTGGCCGTTTTCTCTGTTTTGTAGAGGGTGGTTGTTTCCTTCGCCAGATTCGACACCACACCGCGGTTGTGAAAACCGGCTTCCCGCGCCGCACTGGCGAAGCGCCACGCCACAGACGCCGATGTGTTTTGTTCAAACATGGCCACCGGCCCGGCGGCGGTCATCGTCAGAAAATTGGTGGCCGACCTGTTATTCTTCAAAGCCAGCGTATAGGTTTGCGCCGCATCAGCTTCCACGAAAGAAGCAAGTTCGATACTTTTCAAGCTATACGTCTCCCTGTTTTCGGCCGTCACCTCGACGCCGAGGTACTTGGCGGCGAACTTCGCATAGGGCCCGGCCGTGAACACCTCGCGGGTGGCTTCGGCCTGTATCTGCACCGACGTCATGGGAAGCGCATACACCACCACGCCCTGCGGCAACTGTTGCGCAAAGGCAGACGCACCAACGCACACCTCCCCGATAATAAATAGCACTCTTTTCATCATAATTCTTAACTCTTAACTCCTGTTTGTAGCGCCGTATGGTTTCCTCCAGTCCGAGATACAGCGCGTCGCTGATGAGCGCGTGGCCGATCGACACCTCCAGCAGGTTCGGCACCGTGCAGGAGAAATAATGCAGGTTCTCGAGGTTCAGGTCGTGCCCCGCATTGAGGCCTATCCCGCATTCGGCTGCTTCCCGCGCGGCTTCCACGAAAGGCGCCACCGCCGCTTCGCGTTGCCGGACATACTGTGCCGCGTAGGGCTCCGTGTAGAGCTCCACCCTGTCGGCGCCCGCTTCCGCCGCTCCGCGCACCATGTCTGCCGCCGCATCCACAAACACCGACACCCTGATGCCTTTCTGCCGGAATGCCTGTATCACCTCGCGCAGAAAATCGCGGTGCGTGCGCGTATTCCAGCCCGCGCTGGAGGTGAGCGCGTCGTGGCTGTCGGGCACCAGCGTCACCTGCTCCGGCAGCACGCCCAGCACCAGATCTATAAACCCGCGCTCCGGGTTTCCCTCGATATTAAATTCCGTGGTTACCACCTTGCGCAACGCCACGACGTCGTCGCGGCGGATGTGCCGGCCGTCGGGACGCGGATGCACCGTAATCCCCTGCGCGCCGAACCGTTCACAGTCGACAGCCACCTGCACGACGTCCGGCACATTCGCGCCCCGCGCGTTGCGCAAGGTGGCCACTTTGTTAATATTTACGCTCAATCGTGTCATTTCGCTGCAAAATTACATTAATAAATCAATAAAAAGTCATATCTTCGTCAAAATTTTCATCATTATGACGGTAGCGCTTTACGGACGACAAATAGAACCGGGGCATCTCCCGGAGGTTATTTGCTTATTACAGTTGCTGAACCAACACCATATCGACGTGCTCGTACACCGGTCGTTTGCGGCCTACCTGCCCGCCGGCGCCGCCCGCTACGACACGTTCACCGAGCTGCCCGCCGGCATCCATTGCCTCATCAGCCTTGGCGGCGACGGCACTTTCCTCGAAAGTGTGGGCATTGCCTGCTATTCGCACACGCCCGTGTTCGGCATCAACGCCGGCCGGCTGGGTTTTTTGTCGACGGTGCCGCTCAGCAACGCCGGAGAAGCGGTAAACGCCCTGCTGCACCACGACTACCGCATCGAGGAGCGCACCTTATTAAAGGTGTCGGGCGAATTTCTTCCGCCGGGCGACTCGCCTTACGCGCTCAACGACGTGGGCGTGCAGCGGCTTCAGCTTGCGCTCGTCACGGTGCGCGTAACCATTAACGGCGAAGCCCTGCCCGACTACTGGGCCGACGGGCTGCTCGTGGCGACGCCCACAGGCTCTACAGCCTACTCCATGAGCGCCGGCGGGCCTGTTGCAGCGCCCGATTCGCAGAGTTTGATCATCACGCCGATTGCTTCGCATAACCTCAACATGCGCCCGCTGGTGGTTGCCGACAGTGCGCACATCAAGCTGCAGGTGGCGAACCGCAAGGGCGCGGCGGTGGTGAGCCTCGACAACCGAACGTACGAAGTGCCCTCGGGAACCGAAATCCGGATTGAGAAGGCCCCCTACACGGCCAAGCTCATAAGGCTGCACCGAAGCAGTTTCTTCGGCACGCTGTGCGAGAAACTGTCATGGGGCTACGACAAAAGAAACACCTGACGGCCGCCGCGCTTCGCACAATACGCGCGTAATTCGTAATTGCTATTTCGTAATTGGTTTTCCTCCCCCAAACAACACCGCCGCCCACCTGTGCGGCGGGCGGCGGCATCTGTTAAAACCACTTTGTGCGTACTATATAACTTGCTGCTTTTTGCTACGATTAGTATCGTGTACAGCCCATATAACGGTTGCAATGAGTACTACCACTCCTGCCATTGCGAATACGAAAAATGCATTTGTCC
>JAITQN010000011.1 GCA_031288865.1 Prevotellaceae bacterium | reverse complement strand
GATGTTCCCCAACAACGGCTCTAAGCTCGGACAGTTTCACGCCGGCGTGCAGATTCGCCGCAACTCGCGCATCTCGCTGAGCAATGCCGCCATTCTCGGCTATCCGGTAGGCCTTATCATTGAGAACGACAAGAGCGAGAAGGAAACCCAGTCGGCTGCGGAGCAGCGCGGCGCCATCAGCGGCGTGGTCTTCGGCGGATACTCCGACAACGCGGCCAATGCGGAATACGACAATACCGCCGCGGCGGTGGCCATTCTCGGCAGCGACAAAAACAAAACCTACAAGGACATTCTTAATGCCGACAACGGCAATGGCGACGCTACGCAAAAATCGTTCTCGCACACCCACGCCTTGCGGGGGGGGGGGAATAATCAGACGGCCACCGTCACCGACCTGCATTTGAATGCGTCGTATGCGCCGCAGTCGGGCAGCGTGCTCCTCAACGCCGCGTTTACCGTGCCCTCCGGCTTCGACGCCACCGGCAACGGCTATGCGGGCGCCTTCAAAAGCGCCGCCGCCGCCGACAACTGGACGTCGGGCTGGGCAAACTTCGACCCCCAGGCTACGCTATACACGAATTAAAAGGCACGAAAAGGCCGGGGGAGGACATCTCCCCCTCTCCTTCAGGAGAGGGGCTGGGGGTGAGGATAGGAGAAGATAAAGGTTGATAAACGTGTTGGCGTGTGGCCACGCCAACACGATAAAGGTGGATAAAATGATTAGTGATTAATGATTAAAGACACATATCAAATGCAGTTCGCCCGGAGGGCGGGATTTTCATAACCGCGGTTACGGGCGCTGCGCGCCCGCAGCCTGCGGCGACAAAACCGCACGCGCGGTTGGCTTCCCGCAACCTGCGGCGACAAAACCGCACGCGCGGTTGGCTTCCCGCAGCCTGCGGCGACAAAACCGCACGCGCGGTTTTGTCCTCCCCCGCCAGCGAGGGACATCTCCCCCTCTCCGAGGGGGTGGCCGGAGGCCGGGGGAGGCGCGCAACGCCCGTACCCGGTGTCCACCCCCGCCGTTCCGGCACCCCCGCCAGCGAGGGACATCTCCCCCTCTCCGAGGGGGTGGCCGAAGGCCAGGGGAGGACAACTCCCCCTCTCCTTCAGGAGAGGGGCTGGGGGTGAGGACTGTGCCCTGCGGGCGGTTAACGGTAAATGGTAAAATGCGGCCGTTCTCCGTTCTCCGTTGGCCGTTGGCCGTTCTCCGTTGGCCGTTAATTGTTCATTGTGCGATGAAGCGGTACACGATGTGCCCGTGTTGCCGTTCGGGGGCGCTGCTGCTGACGCTGAAGCGCGACGTCCGGGCGGCGCGCGTGGCGGCCTCGAGCAGACAGGCATTGGGGGTGGAGGCGCCGGCGTTGATGGTGGCGTTCACTACGTATCCCCGGCGGTCGACCTCGATGCGCACGGTGACGTCGCCGCCACCGCGACAACGGTACACCGGGACGGGCAGATACATCTCCTTGCGTCCGTCGAGGCGGTACGACAGCACCGACGGGCCTTTGTACGTGTCGGCCGCATCGGCAGGCTTGCCCGGTGCCGGGGAGGAGAGCGCCTCGTCGCCGCCCTGCTGTTGTTGCAGCGCGTGGCGCGACGCGTCGAGGCTCTTCTGCACGCGTTGTGCTTCGTGGTAGAGGGCGGCCGGGTTTTTGTGCCGGTCGTCGCGCAGCAGTTGTTCCGATTCGTCTACGGCGGCGTTGCGCAGGCTCGGGTGTGGTGCGGGTGCGAGCAGTGCGTCGAGTTCCTTCTCGAAGCGGTCGCGCCGTTCCTCTTTTTGGATCTGCGCTTCCTGCGCCTCCTGTTGCGTGAAGTCGAGCACAAAAGGTATTTCTATTTTTCCGAGGTCTTGGAGACGGTATAGCAGCAAAAGGATAATCACCAGCAGGTGCACGCTCACCGTGGCGTAGATGCCCGCCCGGTTTTCGCGAAAAAATCGTCCGATGCCATATTTTTCCTCATCGAACACGTTACGTCAGCAGGTTTTTAGCATTCAGGTTCGACTTTTCGATGTCCTTGAAGTAATTTACGGTGCCCACGCGGAGCTCGATGGTGGCCGCCTCGTCGCACACGATGATGCCCCTCGGATGCAGTTGCAGGGCGCTGATTGTCCACATGTGGCTCACGCTTTCCTCTACCGCGTGGCGCAGGGCGCGCGCCTTGTTGTGGCCGTTTACGATAATCAGCACCTCTTCGGCGTCCATCACGGTGCCCACGCCCACGGTGAGCGCCGTTTTAGGCACCTTGTGCACGTCGTGGTCGAAGAAGCGCGAGTTGGCGATGATGGTGTCGGTGGTGAGCGTCTTGACGCGCGTGCGCGAGGTGAGCGACGAGCCGGGCTCGTTGAAAGCGATGTGTCCGTCGGGGCCGATGCCGCCCATGAACAGGTGGATTTTGCCGTAGCTTTTGATTTTTTCTTCGTAGCGTTGGCATTCCCCGTCGAGGTCGGCGGCGTTGCCGTCCGGGAGGTTTACGTTATCCTTGGGGATGTCGATACAGCTGAACAGGTTGTTCCACATGAACGTGTGATAGCTCTCGGGGTGCGATTTCGGAAGCCCCACGTATTCGTCCATGTTAAACGTCACCACGTGCTTAAAGGAGATGTCGCCGTTCTTGTACAGGCGTATCAATTCGCGGTAGGCGCCCAGCGGCGACGACCCCGAGGGCAATCCGAGCACGAAGGGCTTGCCGGCCGAGGGGTTGAACTTCTTTATTTTTTGTACTACGCAGGCCGCTGCCCATTTCGAAATTTGTTCGTAATTCTCTTGAATGATAAGTCGCATAATTTATGATTTAAGGAGTTCTTTTGCGTTGTCGATGGCTGCTTGTGTGACGTTTTGCCCGCTCAGCATTTTGGCGATTTCCATCACGCGCTCTTCGGCGCCCAGCGGCTTGATGCAGGTGACGGTTGCGCCGGCGGCGTTTTCTTCTTTGTACACCACGTAGTGCGCGTTGCCTTTGCTGGCCACTTGCGGCAGGTGCGTGATGTTTATCACCTGCATGTTCCGCGAGAGTTCGTATACGATGTTCCCCATCCTGTCGGCGATTTCGCCCGACACGCCGGTGTCGATTTCGTCGAAGATAATGGTCGGAAGCCCGCTGCTGCGCACCATGAGCGACTTTAAGCACAGCATGACCCGCGAAATTTCACCGCCCGACGCAATGCGCGACAGCTCCTGCGGCGCTACGTCTTTATTGGCCGAGAAGAGAAACCTGATGTTGTCTTTTCCCGACGCGTGATACTGTTCCGCTTCTTCTATCGCGATACGGAACACGGCGTGCGGCATGCCCAGCTGTTGCAGCATTTGGGTGATATGTGTTTCGATAGACGGAGTGATTTGCCGGCGTTTTTCGGAAATGGCCGTTGCCAGCGACTGTGTCAGGCGGCACTGCTCGTCGTAGTCGTGTTGCAGGGTGGCCAGCGTGTCGTCGAAGTTTTCGATGGCGTTCAGCTTCTCGCGTAGCTCCGCGTGCAGCGCGAGCAGTTCCTCCACCGACAACAGGTGATGCTTCTGTTGCAGGGAGTAGAGCGTGTTCAGGCGGTTTTCCACCACCGTAAGCCTGTCGGGTGAGAGCTCCGTTTTCCCGTTGAGGGTTTCGATTTCGGCGTTAACGTCGCGCAGTTCGATGCGTGCGGAGTTTATCCGTTCGGCCAGCGCCTGCGCCGGTTGCAGGGCGTGGCTTATCCTTTGCAGGTTGGTGGCCGCATCGCGCAGCAAATTGTCTACCGATGTGTCTTCGTTCGACAGCAGGGCGTTTACCTTCGTGAGCGCCGTTTTTATTTCTTCGGCGTGCGTGAGTTGCTTCAGTTCTTCTTCGAGCTCCTGTTGCTCGCCCTGTTTGAGCTGTACGGCGGTGAGTTCGTTATGCTGGAACTGTAGATAATCGAATTCCTGCTTTGCCCTTTGCGCTTTTTCTTTCCATTCGGCGAGCTTGTGGGCGGCGGCTTTGTAGGCGTTGAACGCATGGCGGTAATCGGCCAGCGTAGCGGCGTGGTTGGCCTGTGCGTCCACCACGGTGGTTTGGAACGACGACGCGCCGATGAAGAGATTCTGGTGTTGCGAGTGAATGTCGATCAGACGGTCGCCAAGCTCTTTGAGCGCGTTGATGGTTACCGGGATTTCATTCACAAACGCGCGCGACTTGCCGTTGGGGCTAATCACCCGCCTTACGGTGGTGGGCGTGTCGTACTCTATATCGTGCGCCGCAAACAGTTCCTCCAGGCCGTATCCGTCAAGGACGAACGACCCCTCCACCACGCAGTTCTTCGTAGCATCTTTGAGGCTGGCCGTGTCGGCGCGTTGCCCGAGAATGAGCGAGAGCGCGCCCAGCAGGATGGATTTCCCGGCGCCGGTTTCGCCGGTGATAATGCTCAATCCGTTGGGAAATGCGATATGCAGCTTCTCAATCAGTGCATAGTTTTCTATAGAGAGCGTTTGCAGCATAAATCAGAAGGAGGTTGTTTTTTCTTTCAGCGTGACGTACTTCTTTTCGTTGGCCTTGTCCACTTCCGACAGGATTTGGTAGGCGCGCAGGCGTTCCTGTTCGGTGGCTTCGGAATATATATTGATAATCTCGTCGGTCTTGGCGTCGAAGAACACCTTCAGGAAGAACAGGTACGTATCGGGGCGTTCGCGATACACCTTTTGGATGTCGAGCAGCGCCTCCGTGATATTTGCGCGCCCCTCGCTAATCCGGGCGCCCATCTGGTCGAGCCCCATGCGATAGTATTTGTAGTAGGCGCTGCGTTCGGCGTCGTACTTGTAGTTCAGGATATTTTCAATCATCCAGTAGCGGTTGTGGCGGGAACCTTCGTAGGGGCGCCATCCCTTCTCCACCGCACCCTGCGCATTGACCACGATGCGTTCGGCCTTCTTGAAATATTCGGTTCCGCCGCGCAGCGAAAACGAGTCGTAGTCGAACCCTAAAATGACATACACATAAAAGGCGAAAATCGACGACAGGGCGCTGGTGTAGGTCTGGTCGTTAAATTCGATGGGGTCGTATTCTATATAGGTAAACGCGACGTCGCTGTCGAGAAAGTTGAACACCGGCGAGATGTAGGAGCTGCCATACACCGGGCGGCTCGACTGCACTTGCAGCGTTCCTTTAAAGTCGTTGGCGCCCGGCTGCTCGGTGATGGTGAGGAAAAAGCTGCACTCGATGCGTTCGTCGGTGGCGTACTTGTTCTGCGTCCACACCCTGCTGTTGAGGAAATCGTTGAGGTCTTTTTGCAGGGTTTGAAATATCGACTTGTTTGTTCCCTGTATTTTCGACGAGTTAATGCTCAAGTTGCAGCGCAGCTCCTGCGCCCGGGCGGGCGCACACAGCAGAAGGCAGGAAGCTATGAAAATAATCTTGCGCATGGTGTGTTATTTTATGGATTGGATGGCATCGACAATGTCGGCGGCGATGCAGCGTTTAGGTTTAAGGCCGTGGCTTTCCTGAGCGCCGTTCCGGTAAAGCAGCGTCACCTTGTTGGTGTCGAAGCCGAAGCCGGCGCCTTCGTCGTTGAGCGAATTGAGCACAATCATATTCAAATTTTTTGCCGTCATCTTCTTTTGTGCGTTGGGCAGTTCGTGGTCTGTTTCCAGTGCGAAGCCCACCACGATTTGGCCGTTTGTCTTTTTCCGGCCGAGTTCCGCGGCTATGTCCACGGTGGGTTGAAGCTGTATTTGCAACGGCGCCGTTCCCCGCTTTATTTTTGTTTCCGACGGATGCTGCGGCGTGAAGTCGGCCACTGCTGCGCAAAGCACGGCGATATGCGCCGTGTGGAAGTGCGCTGTGGCTGCGTTGTACATTTCGGCGGCGCTCACCACCGGGATGGTGGTGATGTGCGGATGCTGCGCCTTGAGGGCGGCAGGCCCGCTGATTAAGGTCACGGCCGCGCCGCGTGCGGCAAATTCTTCGGCCAGCGCGTAGCCCATTTTCCCCGACGAGTGGTTGCCGATGAAACGTATGGGGTCGATGGCTTCGTAGGTGGGGCCTGCGGTTACGAGCACGTTAACGCCCGTCAGGCTTTTTTTTTTTGAAACGGATTGTTGCAGGAACTGCATTATTTTTTCGGGCTCTTCCATGCGTCCTTTTCCTTCCAGCCCGCTGGCCAGGCTGCCGGTAGCAGCTTCTATCACCGCCACGCCGCGCTCTTTGAGCAACGCCATATTGCGCACGTTGGCCGGATGATTATACATCTCCACGTCCATGGCCGGCGCCACGATTACGGGGCAGCGCGCCGAGAGGTAAGCGGTGAGCAGCAGGTTATCGGCTATGCCGTGCACCATTTTGGCGATGGTGTTGGCGGTTGCCGGTGCGATAAGATAGTAGTCGGCCCATTCGCCGAGGCTCACGTGGCTGTTCCAGTTTCCGTTTTCGGGGTTGTAGAACTCCACGAGAATGGGGCGTTTCGACAGCGTGGCCATCGTGAGCGGGGTAATGAATTGCTTGGCGGCGGCGGTCATCAGCACCTGCACGTCGGCGCCTTCCTTAACCAGCAAACGGACGAGCGTAGCCGCCTTGTAGGCCGCTATACTCCCGGTGATGCCGAGCAATATATGTTTCCCTTTCAACATCGGTGAAAACGCTGAAATCGGGTTATGCCGTTTTGTTCTCGGGATGCTCGTCTACTTTCCGGTAATAGATTTTGTCGTTGAGAAGTTCCTGAACAGCCACCAGCGTGGGTTTGGGTTGCCGTTCGTAGTAGCGTGAAATCTCAATCTGTTCGCGGTTTTCAAACGTTTCTTCAAGATTGTCGGAAAAGTCCGAAAACTCCTCCAGCTTGCGGTTGAGCTCCTGTTTCGTTTCGGCGGCAATCTGATTGGCGCGCTTGGCGATAATCATGGTTGTTTCGTACACATTGCCCACCTTTGAGGACAGTTGGCCGATGTCGCGCGTAGTGGTGTTAGTAGGAACAGTTGTTTTTTTTGTCTCCATAATATGATTTATTTTTTTTCTAAAAAATCGAGCGCTTCCCGGTGCATCTTGTCTACCTCTTTCCGGTATTTGGTATCGGGATATTCGCTGATTACGTTATAATATTCGTCAATCACGGTCTGGTAGCGGTCTTTTTGCTTACCGGGCACGCTGTTTTTGGCAATCATGTATGACGACGACAGGATGAGATAGAGCATATCTTCGCGGTAGCGGTTCTCGGGGTTGTCCTTGAGCGCTGTTTTCAGCGCCGTGAACGCCGATTTGTAATTTTCGATCGTGTGATACAGTTTCGCCGCCGAGAAAGTTTTTTCGTCCATCCGGCCGGCGAGATCCTCGTGCAAGGGTTGCAGCTCCTTCTTCCATGCGCTTGCCGGATAGAGGTAGTTAAATTCGTTCATGGCCGCCAGCGCCTGCGAGGTGGGCTTGGGGTCGAGCGAGGGGCGGTAGGTCGTTTCGTACAGGCAGATGCAGCGCAGGAAACTCGCCTCTTCGGTAAACTGACTGCGGGGAAACGTCTGCCGGAACGTGTTGAAGTAATGCGCCGCAGAGTAGGGGTCTTTATCCAGAAAATAACTCTTCGCCAGATAGAAATTAACGCTGTCGTCGCGCGGCGTGCCTCGGTAATACATCTGAATATTGTCGAACAGCGAGATGGCCTTATTGTATTTTTTCTTGCCGTAATATTCCATGGCGGCCTTGTACTTCCGGTCGGCGTCGTTGCTTTTGAGCAACTTCTCGAACTTTCCCGTACAGGACGAGAGCAGCGCAACGGCGAGCAAAAAATAGAATAAGCGTGTAATTCTCATAAATATGATACCTAAATACAGGCCGCAAAGATACAAAAAAAGGCAATTACATACAAACCGGAGCGTCAAAATTCAAGTTCGACGAGGTTTTTATCCGTATTCGGGGTATCTGCATCTATCAGCCCACGCTGCCCTCGAGGGAGATTTGCAGCAATTTCTGGGCTTCTACGGCAAACTCCATGGGCAGTTTGTTCAGCACCTCGCGGGCGTAGCCGTTCACGATAAGCCCCACGGCGTCTTCGGTGGTAATGCCCCGCTGATTGCAGTAAAACAATTGGTCTTCGCCTATTTTCGAGGTAGTGGCTTCGTGCTCCACCACGGCGGACTCGTTCTCGTTTTCGATGTAGGGAAACGTGTGCGCCCCGCAATGGCTGCCGAGCAGCAAGCTGTCGCACTGCGAGAAGTTGCGGGCGTGCGCGGCGTTCGGTGTGAATTTCACTAATCCCCGGTAGGCGTTTTGGCTGAAGCCGGCCGAGATGCCTTTGCTCACAATGCGACTGCGGGTGTGTTGGCCGATATGTATCATCTTTGTGCCGGTGTCGGCTTGCTGGCGGTTGTTGGTCACGGCCACCGAGTAGAACTCCGAGCTGGAGTGGTCGCCTTGCAGGATGGTGCTCGGGTACTTCCACGTGATGGCTGAGCCCGTTTCCACCTGCGTCCACGACAGCCGGCTGCGTTCGCCCTTGCAGAGGCCGCGCTTCGTTACGAAGTTATAAATCCCGCCGCGCCCCTCGCGGTCGCCCGGATACCAGTTCTGCACGGTGGAGTACTTCACTTCGGCGTTGCGCATGACCACGATTTCTACTACGGCGGCGTGCAGCTGGTTCTCGTCGCGTTGCGGCGCGGTGCAGCCTTCCAGATAGCTCACACTGCTTCCCTCGTCGGCCACGATGAGCGTGCGCTCGAACTGTCCGGTGTTGGCGGCATTGATACGGAAATAGGTGCTCAGTTCCATCGGACAGCGGACGCCTTTGGGGATATAGACAAAGGAGCCGTCGGAAAAGACGGCCGCGTTCAGGGCGGCAAAGAAGTTGTCGCGGTATCCGACGACGGAACCGAGGTATTGCC
>JAITQN010000141.1 GCA_031288865.1 Prevotellaceae bacterium | reverse complement strand
TTCGGTTTATGGCAATGACAGCTATCCTTATGAACCGGAGAACGAGATCAATTACAACTTAGTTACGCCGCTGCAACTTGCCCTAAGCTTGGGCTACGTTTTTCCGGAGGTGGCTTCGTTGACGTTCGACTGCGAAATGACGCCCTACGGCATGGCCAGATATTCCAACACTGAAGGCGATGCGAAGATAATAGACCAAAATAACGACCTGATAAAAGCCGAAGGAAAAGTCGGCGGTGCGGTGCGGCTGGGCAGCGAGTTTTATGTGTGGAAAGGATGGATTGCGCGCCTCGGGGCCGGCTATCATACGGCGTCAAGCACGTGGATTGGCTCAAGCTTCAATATCGGCGCGGGCGCAGGCTATAATTTCGGCCATGCTCTTATTGACCTTTCGTATGTGTATCAGTCGCAGAACCACGAATATTACTCGCTATACAACGGGTTGGAACAGCCTGTAGCTGTAAAAACAACGTACATCAAGCAATTTGTTGCCTTAAGTTTGGCCTACCGCTTCTAAACATTCGACTGCTGCAACACCGCAAGGCTGTTATTGCCTTCGTTGCACAGCAGGTCGAGTATGCTAAGATTAGCCGCAAAACCGTTTCGGGACGAAAAAACCTGGTAATAGTTTTGCGGTTTAAATTTTTTATCGGTCGAAAAAGGAATTTTGGGCGTAATGCGGTAACGCCCGTCGTAGCACGCTCCCTGCGTGTCGTTGCGCGACAAATCTTCCGCTTCAAACTTTCCGGTGTACGTAATGGCAATGTTCAGCCCTGTCAGTTCGAGCGCCAGCCGCAGGATTTTCTCATTCAGGTCGAACAAAAATTTCTCCCTCCGTTCGTAAAACGGGCGAAAGTCGTCGGCGTAATACGCGAAGAAAGCCGACGAGCGGTAGGCCGCCTCTATAGCCCTCCAGTGCGCCCGCTGCCACATTTCGCTGTAATCGATGCGCACCTCGCGGATGGGCATTTTCGCGCCCGGCGTCCTGAGCACCGGCACGGTGAGCGTCAATATGCCGTTGGCCGAATAAATCAGACAGCGGTTACGGTAAGTCTGTTTCACGTAATGCTCGTGCTGTTCGAGCGCCAGCGTGGCAGCGCCGGCCATTTTGCAGAAAGCCTGCACCGGCGGCCAGTAGGCTGTGCTGAGAAGGCAAGTTGTCATAAATGGGTATCCTGCTTCAGCTTCATAATGCGTGCGTACGATTCCTCAATGCGCTGCACCGGTATCCGGCCGTCCTGCACCGCTTTGTAAATAATCGCTACTGCTTTTTGCGCGATATGCGGGTCGTAGGTCTTGCCGTTGTTCGACAGGCACAGCACGTCGGCGCCGGCCAGCACCGCGCGCACCAGTATTTCTTCCAGACTGTAGTGGTCAACCAAAGCACCCATGGCCAGGTCGTCGGTCACCACCACGCCCTCGAAACCCAGCTCCCGGCGCAGCAGGCCGGTAATCACCGCCTCCGACATGGTGGCCGGATAGCGCGCGTCGAGCGCCGCGTTGAACACGTGCGCCGTCATGACGGCCTTAACCTTCCCCGTTCGTATCAACGTGCGGTAAGGCGTCAGTTCTGCCGACGTCCACGTACCGGTCACGTCGGTTGCGCCGGTGTGCGTGTCGGAGTTGGCGCTGCCGTGCCCCGGAAAGTGCTTCACACAGCCCGTAACGCCTTGCTTAGTCTGCTCTGTCAGCCATATCTCCGCATGTTGTGACACGACGTCCGGATCGGCGGAGAAGCTGCGCTCCAGCTTGCCGATAATGGGACACAGCGGGTTCACATCTACGTCGACACAGGGCGCAAAGTTGAAATTAATGCCCAGCCGGGCCAGCGTAACCGCCGTTTGCGCCGCATACTTCACCGTAGTGTCAACACCGTTTTTGCCCTGAAATTTCGCCGACACGGCAGCCGGGAAGCCGTACACCGTACGCAGACGATTCACCTTTCCCCCTTCCTGGTCAATGGCAATGAGGAGTTTGGTATCCGTCAACTTTTGCAAATCCGCAGTTAACTTTTGCAGTTGCTGCGGGCTTTTAATGTTCCTGCCATACTTTTTGGCAGGCATGTCGTAGTCGAACAGGATGACGCCGCCCACATTCAGTTGCGTGATGTCCTCCATGATGTGGTTGCCGGGCGACAGTTCCATCCCTCTGAACCCGATCATCAGCATCTGGCCGATTTGCTTTTTCAACGGCAGCGTTTTAAGGGTATGACTGCTGCCGAAAAGCATGAAAATCACGCTTGCAGTTATTGTAATATAAACACGTATGGCTTTTTTCATCTTTTTCACAACGATTAGATATATACCTTGTATGAGTGTGAACAAAGATACAATTTTTGCTTTGTACAGTCAAAATAATTTATTACATTTGTAATATAATCTATATAATAAATTATGATACACGACGTCCAATTGTTTCAATTGATTAAAGAAGAAGAAGAACGACAATTGCATGGCATTGAACTCATCGCATCCGAAAATTTCGTAAGTACGCAGGTGCTTGAAGCGATGGGTTCGGTACTCACCAACAAGTACGCCGAGGGCTATCCCGGCGCCCGCTACTACGGCGGCTGCGAGGTGGTAGACCGGAGCGAGCAACTGGCCATCGACCGGTTGTGCAAACTGTTCGGCGCCGCATACGCCAACGTGCAGCCGCACTCCGGCGCACAGGCCAACATGGCGGTATTCATGGCCTGCCTGAAACCCGGCGATACCTTTTTAGGCCTCGACCTGGCGCACGGCGGACACCTCTCGCACGGCTCTCCGGTAAACCTGTCGGGACAGTGGTACCACGCCGTATCGTATGGCGTGAAGGAGGACACCGGCCTCGTGGATTACGACATGATGGAAAAGCAGGCGCTGGAACACCGCCCGAAGCTCATTATCGGCGGCGCGTCGGCCTACTCGCGCGACTGGGACTACGCCCGCATGCGGAAAATCGCCGACAAGGCAGGCGCCCTGCTGATGGTAGACATGGCGCACCCGGCGGGATTGATCGCGGCGGGATTGCTGAACTCTCCCCTGCCCTATGCGCACATCGTGACCTCTACCACCCACAAAACCCTGCGCGGGCCGCGCGGCGGCGTTATCCTCATGGGAAAGGATTTTGAAAATCCGTGGGGACTGAAAACGCCGAAGGGCGAAACGAAAATGATGTCGGCCGTGCTCAATTCGAGCGTATTTCCCGGCATACAGGGCGGTCCGCTCGAGCATGTGATTGCCGCCAAAGCGGTATCCTTCTTTGAGGCGCTGCAGCCCGAATACAAGACGTATCAACGACAGGTGAAGACGAACGCCGCCGCTCTGGCCAAGGAATTTCTGGCCAAAGGATACAAAATATTTTCGGGCGGTACCGAAAACCACCTGATGTTGATCGACCTGCGCCCAAAATTCCCCGACCTCACCGGCAAAGTGGCCGAAAAGGCGCTGGTGACCGCCGACATTACAGTAAACAAGAACATGGTGCCGTTCGACACGCGGTCGCCATTCCAGACATCGGGCATTCGCGTGGGCACGGCCGCCGTGACCACCCGCGGATTGAAAGAAGCCGATATGGCGCCCATTGCCGCGTTCATCGACCAGGTGCTAAGCCATGCCGATGATGCACAAAAAATAGCGCACGTCCGCGAAGAGGTGCGCCGAATGATGGCCGCCCGGCCGCTGTATGCCTGGTAGGTGTATATACCCGGAACCGCTGCAAATCTTTGATTAATTCAGCCCGCGGTTCACCAAAAGGGCGTTGCCGTCGGGGTCTTTGCCGCGGAACCTGCGGTAAAGGGTCATCGGATCTTCGCTGCCGCCACGTTCCAAGATGTTTTTCCGGAAAGCCTGTGCGGTTTTTTGGTCAAACACATCACCGGTTTCGAGAAACGCCTGAAAGGCGTCGGCGTCGAGCACTTCGGCCCAAATGTAGCTATAGTAGCCCGCCGCATAACCGCCGCCGAAAATGTGCGTGAAGTAGGTGCTGCGGTAGCGCGGAATGATGGCATACGTCAGGTTTATCTTATCCATCGCCGCCTTTTCGAAGGCCTCTACGTCCTGCAATTCGTCGGTTTGCAAGGTGTACCAGTCCATGTCGAGGATGGCGGCCGCCAGAAATTCGCAGGTGGTAAAGCCTTGATTGAATTTCTTCGATTTTTGTATCTTCTCAATTAAATCATCGGGGATGACTTCGCCTGTGGCGTAATGCTTGGCATAAATCTTTAACACCTCGGGGTGCATCGCCCAGTTTTCGTTGATTTGCGAAGGCAGCTCTACGAAATCACGCAACACGTTGGTGCCCGAAACCGACTGGTATTTGCACTGCGACAAGAGGCCGTGAATGGCGTGCCCCAACTCGTGAAACAGGGTTTCCACTTCGTCGATAGTCAGCAGCGAAGGCGCGTCGGCCGTGGGTTTTGTAAAATTGCAAACATTCACAATCACGGGGCGCACATTGTCATACTGCTCACGAATATTATTCATCCATGCGCCGGCGCGCTTACTGGCTCGCGGGAAGTAATCGGTATAATAAATACCGAGTTCACTGCCGTCGGCATCTTTCACGAGGTATGCCGTGGCCTCGGGGTTAAACTTCGGAAGAGACACTTCTTCAAAGGAGATGCCAAACAATTTGTTGGCCACCATAAAAGCGCCATCGCGTACATTTTCGAGTTGGAAATAAGGACGGATTTGCTCTTCGTCGAGGTCAAATTTCGCTTTCCTCAATTTCTCGGTGTAATACCACCAGTCCCATGCTTCTATCCGTTCTTTTTGTCCCAGCGCACCGGCTGTTTTTTGCAATTCGGCCAATTCCTTAGCCACTACTTTCCGGGTGGGTTCCCACAGTTTTTTCAGAAACACATTTACGGCTTCGGGCGTTTTGGCCATCCGGTCTTCCAGTGCAAACGACGCGTAGTCGGCATAGCCGAGTAGTTTCGCCTTTTGGTATTCCAGCGAAGCGATTTTTTGAACCGCCTCTTTATTGTTGTAGGCATTGTCGTTATTGCCTTTGTGGGCATATCCCTTCAGCATTTTTTCGCGGAGTTCGCGCTTGTCTGCATATTGCAGCAGGGGAATACGGCTGGGCGCGTCGAGCGTAAACACCCATTTGCCCTCCAGTCCTCTGGCCTTGGCTTCTTCAGCGGCAGCCTGTACCACGCCGGCCGGAAGGCCTGCCAAGTCGGCTTCGTTATCCACTACAATTTGAAAGGCATTGTTGTCTTCCAACACATTTTGTCCGTATTGAACGCTCAGCAGCGACAACTCTTCGTTAATTTTCCGTAGCGTTGCCTTTTCCGCGTCGTTCAGGTTGGCGCCGTTGCGTGCGAAGGTCTTGTAAACCTTATCCAACAGGCTTGCCGATTCCACATCCAGATTGAGCCGGTCTTTTTGTTCGTATACCGCTTTCACGCGGGCGAATAGTTTTTCATTCAAATAAATGTCGTCCGAGCTTTTCGACAGTTTCGGCGAAACTTCCTGTGCAATAGCTTGCCGTTCGGCGTCGGAGTCGGAGCTCAGCACGTTGAAAAATACGCCTATCACCTTACTTAAGAGCGCGCCGGCATTGTCCATCGCCACAACGGTATTTTCAAACGTGGGCGCCTCGGCGTTGTCTGCAATTTTTTGAATGTCGGCTTGCAATTGGGCAATGCCTTTTTCAAATGCAGGACGAAAATGTTCGTTTTTTATTTCTTCGAAAGGGGGTACACCGTAAGGCGTCTCCCATGTTGCAAAAAACGGATTGTTATCCGCACATGACATAAATATTCCGGCCATGACCATAAAAATTAAAGATTTTTTTTTCATAATGACAAAACTTTTAGGATGAATATGCGGTAAAGGTACGCATTTATTCCCAATCGGGGAAATGACCCAGCCGCCCCCGCAAAGCTTGATGTCGGACTGAAACAATGCAGTGTTTGGAGCACCCAGCGTTCCGGGAAACCAAACAGTGCAGTGTTTGGAACATCCGGCGTCGATACAAACCTACAGGCTATCCTCAATCCAGATGGGCAAGGTTAGGGAGAACATGAGTGCTATAGTTGTCAAACCGCATAGCATGAGCGCAAGCGGGTTTGGCGAAGCTATTGCCTTCAACAAGGTGTCAAAAGGTATTTGCCAGCCGCCCAGCAGCAACACCACACACACGGCCAGCAGCGAGCAGCACGGCACAATGAGCGCAACGACCGATTTTGTCGTGACCATCTTCCGCGCTTGCGGATAATATTTGAGCTGATTGGTGAGTTTCCCGGTGAAACCATTGTCCTCAATGTGCTGTTTATGCATTTGCATAAATCGTGTGATGTTATCCTTTTTCATATCCCAATTGTGTCAAGTATGTTTTTAAATGCGCTTTGGCCCTCCGCAGGTGTGACTTTACCGTGTTCGCGGGGAGGCCTGTAATTATGCCAATATCTTTCAAAGATTTTTCTTCCATGTAGAAAAGTAGCACAATCTCCCGTTCTTTATTATTCAGTTTTTCCAACGCCAAATATAATGTTTTATCGGTTTCGTTGCAAGCCGGGTCTTCTGTATATAACTTATAGGCGTATTTTTCGACGGGATCGGCCTGTTGGTTTTTTACGCTTTTAATGTGGTCATAAAAGCAATTATAGGCAATGCGGAACAGCCATGTCGATAGCTTTGAGCGTCCCTTAAAACTCGGAAGGTTGATGTAGGCCTTAATAAAGGCATCCTGCGCAAGGTCGTCGGCCAGCGCACGATTGCCCGCACAAAGATTGAGCAGGAACCTTCGCAAAGGCTCCTGCTGTTGCGCTACAAACCGTTCAAAGGTGTTATTCTCCAATTCGAGCTGTTTTACTTTTCCGCGTCAATACATGCACAATCAGCAGCCCGATGCCGGGGAATGACAGCAAGGACGACAAGGAAGCCCACCTCAAGTCGGTCAATAACAATACCGAGCCGAACACGGCCAGCCCCAAGCTCACCAGCGTAATTCCCCATGCCAATAACCGGTTGGCGTTTTGCTTCTTTTGTTTAACCGGTCTTACCAGCAATGCCGGGTCAATTTCTTTTCCAAGTTCAAGCGCTTTTCCAATGAGTTGGGTTCTCGCTTGCTCGTTCTTCCATTGAAACAGCATAGCAATCCATACAATAAGCACAGGCGTTGCAAAAACGAACCCGGGGATTAAAACATCTTCCATACACATAAATTTTAAAAGTGAATATTTTATTATCGCAGATTAGACCCGAAAGGTAGGCAAAAAGTTGCATTCCTGTCAAAAATATGGCATGATTTTTGCGCGTAATCGTTGAACAAGAAAAGAAGAACGAACTAAAATATCACCTAATGAACAAAAATTTGATTATTTTGTTTATTGTGACATTGGTAGCGAGCGCCGGACTGCCCTGTTGCAAAGAATCGCCGGAAGTTTTGATCGCAGATTCGATCTTCGAAGCGTACTGCTTAACCCATTTTGACAAGAACGGCAACGGGATTATCCAAAGAAAAGAAGTCGATTCAATCAAGTCGTTAGACATTAGCGGACGGGGCATTCAATCGCTGAAAGGGTTGGAAGATTTCACCTCTTTAGAACATCTGAATTGCAGCAATAATCAATTGTTCCGGCTCTATCTTTCCAAAAACAAGGAATTGACAACCGTTTACTGTGCGGAGAACGACCTGTCGTCGTTAGACGTTTCCGACAATGTAAACCTGCACACCTTAGACTGCTCAAACAACCACATCACGGTACTCAATTTGTCGGGCAACGCAGCTTTGAAGCACTTAAACTGTGCTAACAATCCATTAATAATCATTAATGTGTGGTCTGATTTCAATGTGGCGGAATATCGCCACTGGAACACCCCTGAAAGCGTGTCCTATATAAGCCTTTAAACATTTGCGTATTTAAAATAAATCTTCTACCTTTGGCGTCCGAATGATTCAACAATTTTTTACTTACGAGGGTACGTTTGATTTAGAAGGAGGCGGTTCGCTGCCTGAGGTAAACGTATGTTACTATGTCAGCGGCGCGCATCCGGAAGGCAAAAAAGTTGTGTGGATTTGCCATGCCCTCACGGCAAACGCCAACCCCGAAGAGTGGTGGCCTAATCTGGTGGGGCCGGGAAAGTATTTCGATACGGATAAATACTTTATCATTTGCGCCAACATCCTCACCTCGTGCTACGGCACCACAGGGCCGCAGGATACCAACCCCGCTACCGGAAAGCCCTATTTGCTGGAGTTCCCCTTAGTTTCTATCAGGGATATGGTAAAAGCGCACGAACTGTTGCGCCGCCACCTCGGCATCTCGCAAATCGACTTGCTTATAGGCGGCTCGAGCGGCGGGTTTCAGGCGGTGGAATGGGCCATATCAAATCCCGGCGTGATAAAAAACCTGTGCCTGATTTGCTGCAACGCACGGGTGAGCGCATGGGGCACGGCATTTAACGAATCGCAACGCATGGCGCTGATGGCCGACGAAAGCTTTACGGCGCAAACCGGCGTCGACGGCGGCAAAAAAGGGCTGGAATGTGCACGCTCCGTCGCACTGCTCACCTACCGCTCCTATGCAGGCTACGCGAAAACACAGTCGGAAGACGACGAGAACTGCCTGCTGGCAAAGAAAGCATGCAGCTATCAGCAATATCAAGGAAAGAAACTGTCGAACCGCTTCAACGCGTATTCCTATTACTATCTGACGCTGGGGCTCGACACGCACAACGTGGGACGAGGGCGCGGCGGCGTGCGTAAAGCGCTGTCGGGAATCACCGCCAACACCCTGTGCATCGCCATCGACAGCGACATGCTCTTTCCGGTGTGCGAAGCAGAAACGATGGCCGCACATATTCCCGGCGCCTCGCTCGAAATCATATCGTCGGACTTCGGGCACGACGGATTCCTTCTGGAGTATGCGCAACTCTCCAAAGCGATAGAAAAGAAATTGAAAATCTAAACATACATTAAATATTCAAAACTTATGCAAGTATTAAAATTCGGCGGTTCATCGGTGGCCAATGCCGACAACATAAATAACGTGGTGAACATTGTGAAAACGGCGCTCGGGCGCGACAAAACAGTCGTGGTGGCGTCGGCCATAGGCGGCTGCACCGACGCCCTGATCCACACCGGCAAGCTGGCCGAGGGCGGAAACAAAGACTACGAAGTGCTGCTGAACAAGCTCGAGAAACAACACTTCGAGCTGATTAACGAACTTATCGCTTCCGATTTCAGGGAAGCGCTCACCAAAAAAATCACCGCACTGTTCGACGAACTGAAAGGTATCTACAACGGCATATTCCTCATCAAGGAAATCAGCCACGCCACGATGGACCTCATCATGAGTTTCGGCGAGCTGTTCTCGACAATTATCATCGCCGAAAAGTTTTCGTCGACCGGCATCCCGTGCAAGTGGATAGACGCCCGCACCCTCATCAAAACCGAATACCGGCAAGGGCAGAACATCGTGAAGCGGGAAGAAACCGACCTGCAAATCAAAAAGCACCTGTCGGGAAACCACGGCAAATTATACATCATCCCGGGCTTTATCGCCTCCGACGACACCGGCCGCACCACCACGCTGGGACGCGGCGGGTCGGACTACACGGCCTCGCTCATCGCCGTGTGCCTCGAAGCGCGAACACTCGAAATATGGACCGACGTTAACGGCATGATGACCGCCGACCCGCGCATCGTGGGCAACGCGCAAACCATCGAACACATCTCCTATAAAGAAGCGCTGGAGCTGTCGCACTTCGGCGCCAAGGTGATTTATCCGCCAACCATACAGCCGGTAGTGGAAAAAGGCATCCCTATTCTAGTGAAAAACACGTTCGCGCCCGAGAACCCCGGCACGCTGATAGAGCAAAATCCGCCCGAAGGACGAAACAAAATCAAAGGCATCTCGGGCAGCAACCGCATCGCTATCCTGTCTATGGAAGGCAGCGGAATGGTGGGCATTCCGGGCTATTCGAGCCGCCTGTTCGACGTGCTCACGAAAAACGAAATCAACATCATCCTCATCACGCAGGCGTCGTCGGTGCACACCATGCTGGTGGCCATCGACGAAAACGACGCCGACAAGGCGAAGCGCGCGGTAGACGAACTGTTCGCCTACGAAATATCGCTCAATAAAATCGAACCGCTAAAGGTGGAGAAGGGATTTTCCATCATCAGCTTAGTGGGCGACGACATGAAGAACCAGTCGGGCGCCGGCGGGCGCATGTTCGAGGCCATCGGGAACAAGGGCATCAACATCCGGGCTATTGCACAGGGCTCGTCGGAAAAGAACGTGTCGGCCGTGGTGCTCACCGAAGATTTCAACCAAGCGGTAACGGCCATCCACGACGAATTTTTCACGGCCTCGAAGAAACAAATCAGCCTGTTCATCGCCGGCTACGGCAACGTGGGCAAAAGCCTCGTGGAAATGATCGAAGAACGCCGGAAAACGCTGCTGCAACACATAGGGGTCGACATCCACATCATCGGCATCTGCAACAGCACAAAGATGCTGTTCGACACAAAAGGGCTGACCCTCGACACCATCAACGCCAAACTCACCAAAGGCGGAAGCCCCACCTACAAGTCGCTCGACTTTATCGAAAAGATTGCCTCGCTGTCGCACCAGAACAGGCTGTTCGTGGACTGCACGTCCGACCTGCAAATATCGGCGCTCTACCAGCAAATCCTGTCGGAAAAAATCGGCATCGTGACGTGCAACAAAATCGCCAATTCGCTCGACATCGAATATTACAAAAGCGTACACACCACAGCGAAGAAAGAAGGCGTGCCCTTCCGCTATGAGGCCAACGTGGGCGCTGCGCTGCCCATCATTTCCACCATACGGCAAATGCTGAACAGCGGCGATTGCATCAACAAAATCGAAGCCACCCTGTCGGGCTCGCTCAACTACCTTTTCAACACCTACAACGGCACGGAATCGTTTGCCTCCATCATCAAGTTCGAGCAGCGCGAGGGCTACACCGAGCCCGACCCGCGCACCGACCTGAAAGGCCTCGACCTGATGCGCAAGGCGCTTATCCTCGGACGTGAAATAGGACTGCAGGTGAACATCACCGACATCGAAACGAGCGGCTTCCTTCCCGAAGAATGTTTAACCGGCACGGTGGACGATTTCTACAAGAGTGTGGAGAAAAACGAAAGCTATTTCAAAGGCTTATACGACAAGGCCGCCAAGGCAGAGAAAAAGCTGGCATACTGCATCGAAATAGAAAACGGCGCCATCAAGGCGGGCGTTCGGCCGTTCGACCTCACGCACCCCTTTGCCTCGTCAAAAGGCTGCGACAACGTGATTATCCTTTACAGCGATTTCTATCCCAACGGCATGCGGATTCAGGGCGCGGGCGCCGGCATGAAGCAAACCGCCTCGGGATTGCTCAACGACATCTTATTATAGAACGGTTATTTTTTCACCCACATCCCGGTGATTTTTCCGAACACCAGTTTGTGGTAGTCGTGCGCTTCGGCGTAGGCGTCGGTAATAAACGTGCGGGCGTCGGCGGTGTAAAAGTCGCCGGGTTGCACGGTGGTAATCTCCAGCAGTTCACATTCAACGATTAACTTGGCTTCCTTGTAGGCGATGCTCCCCTCGGGGGTTTCCACCGGCGTGAGGGTGTGTTGCTTCATCTTGTCGCTGTCGCGTCCCGACGCGCTGCCGAACAGCATCACCTGATCCTTGTAGGCGGTATCGAAGTAGCACATCGTATACAGGTTTTCCCGCCTGATGTATTCCAGCGTGTAGCGGTTTGCCCGCAGGATGCACCACGTGGCGGGCTCGTTAAAGAGGATGCCCCAGCCGCCCCAGCTGGCGGTCATGGAGTTATAGTTCAGTTCCGTGCCGGCCGTGATGACCGAGAAATCCTGTCCCACCAACTTAAATACATTGCCGGTGGCCGCGGCAGGGTCGACCTGTGTAAACAGTTCGGAAAACGATTTATCCCGCAGGTCTTTTATTTGTGAGGACGGGGCATTACAAGCGGCCAGCGCGCCGGCCAATAAGATTACACTCATTGTTTTTTTCATAATCTAAAGCATTTACAACGTTATTTCTACAAATGTACGAAAAAAAACAAGTTTTGCAATATCTTTTGATGTTTTTACGCCCCAACCGGTTTAATAGTTCCTGATGCAACGCACTGAGTGACCGATTTCCTTGGAGCTGGCGCCTGTGCCGGAGCTTAAGTAGCTACCGTAGAAGTGCAGGACGAACACGTAGTTATTACTGTGGTACGTACTAGTCCAATAGTAGGTGTCTTGTCCCTGCACTTGTCCCCGAACTTTAAATCCTGCACCATCCAATAACGGCCGTCATGCATCAGCCGCACCTTATATGACTGCACATTATTGCTCTCCCGACGGTCGACCAGCGTCCACGTAGCGGCCGTAGCGCCGGGGGTATAACCCGTACAGGGATCAAATTCCGGAAAGTCGACCGTTGAACCCGCAGGGTGCCGTTGCACCGTTGCCGTCACCGCGGTCCGGCCTGCGCCTTATAGTTAGACAGGGTGACTCCACCAGCATTTTGTGCAGAGAGGCCACAAGCCGGCAAGGTGAACAACATCAGCGTTAGTGTGCCGTTCCCCCGCCCGATTGCACTTCGAGGGTAAAAAGAGGCTCATTTTTTGCACTTTCCAAATTCTTTCTTACCTTTGTTTTCGTTTTGTTCATCCCAGACAATTCAGTGCTTTTATCCCTCAGATTAATAATCATTATTTAGTTTTTTTATATTTTATATAATAAGTAAGGTCGATTGTTGCTATTATTGACTTTCAGGATTTTTATATTTTTTTTCTTCCCCTTTTTCTTCCCACTCGTCAATTTGTGTTGCTGTGACGGCTTTTTATCAATTTTTTATCGATTTTTATCCTGTTATTCTTACTCTATTCATCCCCTCTCCTTTTTTCACCTAACCCTAAAACCCGCGGCCTGCGCCACTTTCGTCGTTAGCAATTTTGTCTGGGATGAACAAATCAATTTTCACACAGGAGATTTCTGCAAACGCGCAAAATGTTTCTGCAAACGCGCAGAAGGTTTCTGCAAACGCGCAGAAGGTTTCTGCAAGCGCGCAAAATGTTTTTGCAAGCGCGCAAAATGTTTCTGCAAGCGCGCAAAATGTTTCTGCACTTGCCGTTCTCCTCGTCGCGGCAGCGATTGCCGGCTGCAAGAGTGGCGACAATGAAAAAGCCGGGGCCTCACACTATTTCGCCAGCGACCAAGCGTGGACATTCGGCAACCAAACGTGGAGCGACGCCGTTCATTGCCCGGAATGTGACAAAAAAACTTTTGAAGAAAGCGATACCGAGCCGCAATGCCGCAGCTATACCAACTCCGAAACCGGGAAGACCTATTATTATTACAACTGGCCGTATGTGAACGCAAACAAGGCTGTGATGTGTCCCTCACCGTGGCGCGTGCCTACGAAGACCGACTTTGAAGACCTGACGTCATATTTATCCGGCGAAACACAAACTACGCTCAATACGTTTGGCGCCGTTTGGGGTTATGGCGGTTTTGCCCTCCCAGATAGAATACGTGGTGTATATCATGCTACCAGATACTGGTCGTCTGATGCTGATGAGCGCTATCCGAAATTTGCAATATCGTGCATTACTATATGGGGACACACCGGATGGCACTACAATGACCGATTTGCCGGTCTACAGGTTAGATGCGTTAAGGATAAATCGTAATAAAGTGAGCCCCGCATAGCGACTTTCTTCGCTGCACCGCAATTAAAACGCATCGCCGCCCACCTTGTGGCGGGCGGCGATGCGTTTGGGGGAAATGGAATATTTTGCGTACCTTTGCGGAGAATGAGCGCTTACCGATTATAATGACAAAAGAACAACATATTGACTATTGGATAAACTCGGCAGAAGAGGACTGGCTTTCCGTAGACGCTTTACTGGACAGGAAACGTTATCTGCATTGCTTGTTTTGGGCGCATTTAACGCTTGAAAAATTGGCAAAAGCCCTTTGGGTAAAACATCATGAGGGAAATTTGCCCCCCAAAATTCACAATATTACATGGCTACTGATTAATTCCAATGTCAATTTGGGCAAAGACAGAATGGAGTTTTTGGCAAATTTTAACGATTTCCAATTATCGAGCCGCTATCCCGACTATCTGAACAAAATACATAAAGTCTGCACCGAAAGTTTTACAACTAGCGAGCTGATAAAAGTTAAGGAGATACGAACATGCTTACTCGAAATGCTGCAATCAAAATAGCTGAAAGCTATGCACGGGAAATAGAGGGGCGAGGCGTTCGTCTACGTGCCGTTATCTTGTTCGGGTCGTTTGCCAAAGGCACACAACACGAATGGTCGGATATTGATGTGGCATTGGTTGCCGACGAATTCACCGGATTGGGGTTTATAGACAAAAGGCTATTCCCTTATATTGGCATAAAACAACCTTATCTTCGCATTGAATCAAAAACCTATCCCACCGAACATTTTCAGGCTGGAGATCCATTCATTGAAGAAATCAAAAAAGAGGGCATATTGATAAAAACGAGCGGAAAGTGAATGTTTCTTGAAACAGAAAGCGCTTACTTCTTCTTTCTCACCTGCGTCAACAGCAGCCCTGCTATCACAATGAGCACGCCCGTGCCGTTGCGCAGGTTCAACAGCTCGCGGCCTAACGCCGCCGAAAAAAGCAGCGTAATCACCGGCATCAACGTGGAAAACATGTTGGCGCGAACCACCCCGATGCGGTGTATGCAGTTGACATAAAAAATGAAGGACATCGTGGAGGGCAACAGCGCCAAAAGAACCAGCGGATAGGCCGTTGCAAAGGAAAAAGTGAACTGGTGCAATGCGCCGTATTCCGACAAGGCAAGCGGCAGGAACAGGAGCGCGCCCAGTGTGTTTTGGAAAACAACTATCGTAAATACATTATACTTCGAAGATAATTTTTTAACGACCAAAGAATAGCCAATCGTGGAAAGCACGGCAAAAAGCAGCATCACCACACCCAATACATTTACCTTTATCGACATCTCTTCATTCAAAACCGACAGGAGAACCCCCGCCGCCGCCAGCACCGCACCGAAAATATTAAGGCCGCTCATTCTTTCCTTGTACACCAAAAAGCCCAGCAGCATGGCGAACAACGGAATGGTAGACACAATCACGGAGGCGGTAGTGGGCGTGGTCAGTTGGATGCCTTTGGTTTCGCCGATAAAGTAGAGGAACGGCTCAAACAGCGCCATCAGAACAATCCATTTCAGGTCGGCGAGGGCGGGACGCTGCAATTTTCCCAAGCCAAGGGAAACAAGCGACAAGAAGATGGCCGAAATAACAAGCCGCGCCGTTATAAGGCTGAACGGGGGCAAGCCCGCGCCCAGCAACTGGTCGACCCACACAAACGACATGCCCCAAAAGACAATGGCGAGCAAAATACCTGTATATATCCATGCGGCGTTTTTCATCCTTTCACGAATTACATTATCTTATATCTAAACTCATCACCTGCTTCATCTGGGCTACAACCGGGTATTGTTCTACCAGAAACCGGAATTTTTCATCATGAGTATAAGGCGCCTTGGCGCCTTCTTCCTGCTGGTTTATCGTGACGTCTAACTTGATATTGTCGTTTTGCAATTTATCACGTAAGAACCCCAGAATGGTTTCATTTTTCTCTATCCATTCCTTTTGATGACTGTTCCACACTGGAAAAGTGATGGTATCTTCCTCTTTCAACTCCGGCGAAATCTCTTTCAATACGGCGGTCAAACGCGGCTTGCCGGCCACGTGCAACACCAGCGCTGTCCACGCGTCCAGCAGTTGCGCTTGTGTAAACAGATTACTTTTTCGCTCCGCCTGCTGCACCTCCACCTTTCCCGGCTCCACTTTTGGAGCCATAGCGTCCTTCAATGAAATTTCCTTGACAACCGGCGGGGTATAAGCGGGTGATGAAACTTTCGGAATATGTATCGAACGGGTTGCCGGAGGCGGTGCAGGCTCAACCACAGGCGCTGCTTTCGCTGTTTCGGCTGTTACTTCGGCACTATCGTTTTTTTTTTCAGCGTCTATATTCGACAGGCGCAACAAGGCGAGTTCGACATGCAGCCGCGGGTTTCCACTCGACTTGTAGCCCATTTCGCACGCATTGGTGAGCTGCAACGCTTCATACAAAAAAGGATATGACACCTGCTCCGCCTGCTCCGCATAACGTTTTGCCACAGCATCGCCAACCTCGAGCAACGGCAGCGTGCGAGGGTCTTTACACACCAGCAAATCCCGGAAGTGGATGCTCAACCCTGCAATGAAATGCTGCGCATCAAAGCCCTTGGCCAGCACTTCATCAAACAACAACAGCGCATCGGCGTAGCGCTGATTGGTGAAATGGCCGGTGAGCTTGAAATAATATTCATAATCGAGCACGTTCAGGTTCTCGATGACATTGGCATACGTCAGATTGCTGCCGCAAAAAGCCACCGCCTGGTCGTAAATCGAAAGGGCGTCGCGCATGGCGCCGTCGGCTTTCCGGGCAATCACGTTCAGCGCTTCGGGCTCGGCCTGCACGCCCTCTTTGGCCGCAATATTCGCAAGGTGCTTCACCATGTCGGGAATGGAAATACGGCTGAAATCGTAGATCTGGCAACGCGACAAAATGGTAGGAAGTATCTTGTGTTTTTCGGTGGTGGCTAAAATAAAAATGGCATGCGCCGGTGGCTCCTCCAGCGTTTTCAGAAACGCATTGAACGCGCTCGACGAAAGCATGTGCACCTCGTCGATAATGTATACGCTGTAGTGGCCTATCTGTGGCGGCACGCGCACTTGGTCGGTAAGCACGCGGATATCGTCTACCGAGTTGTTGGAAGCCGCATCCAACTCATGAATGCTGTAGGAACGGCCTTCGGCAAACGAGCGGCACGACTCACATTCGCCGCACGCCTCCAGTTCCGGCGTCAGATTTTGGCAATTAATCGTTTTTGCGAAAATGCGGGCGCATGTCGTTTTTCCCACGCCGCGCGGGCCGCAAAACAGATAGGCATGCGCCAGCTGCTTGCGCTGAATGGCATTTTTCAACGTAGTGCCAATATTTTCCTGCCCCACAACCGATTCAAAAGTCAAGGGGCGGTATTTTCTTGCCGATACTATAAAATGTTCCATAGGATGACAAAGGTAGCAATTATTTTGAATTTAAAAAATATTACTATCTTCGTGGCGGTGAAACGACAAAATATGACAAAAAAGATACTTATCACCGGCTGTAATGGCCAATTGGGACGCGACCTGCAGGAAGCGGCCGCGCGCTATCCCACGCTACAGCTATTGTGTACCGATATTCATAATTTAGACCTTGCCGACCGTCGCGCAGTAGCGGCATACACACACCGGCACCAGCCTTCATTCATCATCAATTGTGCAGCCTACACCGCCGTAGACAGAGCGGAAGACGAAGAAGACAAGGCCTTCGCCGTTAACGCCACGGCCGTGCAACACATGGCCGATGCCGCCGGCGCTTGTCGGGCAAGCCTTATTCACATTTCCACCGATTATGTATTCGACGGAACAAAAACGACGCCCTACACCGAAGACGACGCACCCAATCCACAGTCGGCCTACGGACGAAGTAAGCTTGCCGGCGAAACCGCCGCCCTGTCGCACCCGCAAACCATGGTAGTACGCACCGCATGGCTCTACACCCGCGAAGGCAATAATTTCGTGAACACCATGCTGCGCCTCGGCGCCGAACGTCCCACCCTCAACGTGGTGAACGACCAGCACGGCTCTCCTACCTACGCCGCCGACCTCGCCGAAGCACTACTCGCCATAATCGACAGCGTGGTTCAAGGCAACCGGAAATTCGTTCCGGGCGTGTATCATTACACCAACGAGGGCGTGTGCACGTGGTTCGACTTCGCCCGGCGCATCATGCAACTCGGGCAGCGCCATTGCACCATACAGCCGGTAGCCACCGCCGAATATCCGACGAAAGCCTCGCGTCCCAAATATAGCATACTGAGTAAAGAGAAAATCAGAACAACATACGGGCTCGCCATTCCCTCGTGGGAAGAGGCGCTCGCGCGATGTTTCCAAAAACAATAATATAACCTAAACCCAAAAATTATGGACCCAATCATTAAGCAACGAATCGAAACATGGCTCACGGGAAGCTATGACGAAGAAACCAAAGCACAGGTAAAAGCATTAGTCGACACAAATCCCAGGGAACTGGAGGAAAGTTTTTATAAAAACCTCGAATTCGGCACAGGCGGTCTGCGCGGCATCATGGGCGTAGGCACCAACCGCATGAACAAATACACCGTGGGGATGGCTACGCAGGGGCTGGCCAATTACCTCAAGAAAAGTTTTCCGGATTTGCCCGGAATCAAAGTGGCCATCACGCACGACAGTCGCAACAACAGCGCTTATTTCGCCCAAATCACCGCCGAAGTGTTTGCAGCCAACGGCATCAAGGTGTTTCTTTTCGACGGCATGCGTCCCACGCCGGAACTCAGTTTCACCATTCGCCACTTAGGCTGTCAAAGCGGCGTAGTGGTCACCGCGTCACACAATCCAAAGGAGTACAACGGCTACAAAGCCTACTGGGACGACGGCGCACAGGTTACCTCGCCGCACGACACCAACATCATCGCCGAGGTGGAAAAAATCACCGACCCCGCCATGGTACAATTCACCGGTCAGGGAGAAAATATCAAACGCATAGGCAAGGAAATTGACGAAATATACCTCGAAAAAATACTAAGCCTGGCGCTTTCGCCCGAGGCCATACAACAGAACAACCAGGTACGCATTGTGTATACACCGCTCCACGGCACGGGCGTGGTGCTCATTCCGGAAGCCCTGCGCCGCAAAGGATTCAGCAACATCATCAGGGTGCCGGAACAGGACGTGAGCGACGGAAATTTCCCCACGGTGGAGTCGCCGAACCCCGAAGAACACAGCGCCTTCAAGATGGCTATTGAAAAAGCCACCGACTCGGGCGCCGACATGATCATGGCCTCCGACCCCGACGCCGACCGCGTAGGACTTGCCATCCGCAATGATAAAAAAGAATTTTTCCTGCTGAACGGCAACCAAACCGCGTCGCTCCTCACCTACTACCTGCTGCGCCGGTGGAAGGAACTCGGCAAACTTACCGGCAAGGAATATATCATCAAAACCATTGTCACCACTAACCTCATGAAGACGCTTGCAGAGCGGTTCGGCGTGGAATATTACAATGTGTTCACCGGATTCAAATTCATTGCCGAAGTAATCCGCGAGCAGGAAGGAAAGAAGGTGTTTATCGGCGGCGGCGAGGAAAGCTACGGATACAACATCGGCGAATTTGTGCGCGACAAAGACGCCGTAGCCACCTGCTGCACCCTTGCCGAAATGGCGGCCTGGGCGGCGGCGCAAGGAAAAACCATGTTCGACGTATTGCTCGACATCTACGCGGAATACGGCTACTACAGGGAAACGCTCCTCTCCATTACCAAAAAAGGCAAAGACGGACTGGCGCAGATACAACAAATGATGGTTGCGTTTCGCGACAACCCTCCGCAAAGCATCGACGGGTCGAAAGTGGCGTGTATTCACGATTATCTCAAATCGGAGTCGGTCGACCTGCTCACCGGCCGGCGCAGCCCCATCCGCATGCAGAAGTCGAACGTATTACAATTCATCACCCACGACGGCACCATCGTGTCGGTGCGTCCGTCGGGCACCGAGCCGAAAATCAAATTCTACTTCGGTGTGCGCGCCGACTTAAAAGACAGGGCGCAGTTCGACAAGGTAACTGCCGAACTCCATGCCAAATTCGAACGTATCAAGCAGGAATTACGGATTGGGTAGTTTTGGCAAATCAAGAAAATAAATTTGGAAAATAAGGAACAAATTTGTTCCTTTGTGTTGTTAATTCAAATTAGAATATTTTAAGTATTATGAAAACTAAACTTTAAAATCTAAGTAATAAAATTTTCGGAGTTGTACAAATTATTAGAAAAAAACGGTTGGGAAAAAAGAAATGGGAAAAGGCATGCTAAGTATGTACACCCTGAATTTAAAAATTATATACCTGTAGGTAGGCACTCTGGTCAAGAAGTTCCAACTGGTACTTTAAATAAAATACTAAAGGATGCAGGATTAAAATAAATCGTGAAAAAAAATACAAATAAGATGTCTGAAAAAAAAGTATTAACCGCTATTATTGAAAAGGCAAGCGATGGTGGCTATGGTATTTATGTGCCTGATATTGAGTTCTTGTTTGGGTATGGACTGACGGAGCAAGAAGCTAAACAAGATTTGATGGAAACCTTAGAAGAAAGATTGGAGGATTACAAAGATCGGCAAATTGAGATTCCTGTTGAATTAAATAGTGGGAATATCGGATTTAAGTACCATTATGATTTTTCAGGGTTCTTTCAGTCTTTTCCATTTTTTAATGTATCGGCTTTGGCTAAAGAGGCAGGCTTAAATTCATCCTTACTGAGAAAGTATAAAGAAGGTCTGGCCATTGCATCGCCTGCACAAAAGAAAAGATTGGAGGGTGTAATACATGGAATAGCGGAACGGCTACGTATCGCTGCATTTTAGATCCCCGTTGACCGTGGGTTGTCCCTGCGTGCTTGAAACTTCATTTTCCCAATGGAACAAACTCTGTAGTCGCAGGGTTATGACCATGCAAGCCGGGACAAGGCGCTAAAGAGATTAACTATAAGCAGAAGTTAAAAAAACTAATATCTATAATTTTTTAAATAAGTTCGTATAACATAATTTAACACTTCTGCGCTTGCATTTCCAAAAATTGTACTTACATTTGCAGCGTAAAGTATATGTTCTTTATTATACTTGTTGGCGCTCGCTTTTAGTACTCTATTAATGAAACTTCCGAAAATTCCATTAAAAAAGTAAACAGAGAAACAAAGTTGGCGCCCACACGTTACTTTTTAAATCCAATTATCATTATTAGAAAGACAGGTGTGGGCCTAATTTATTTGTTTACTTGGTTCCGGAAGACCTCATTAATGAATAAATTTTCCAAAGGCTCGCGCTACTTATTTAGTTAAGAGTTAAGAACTGAGAGTTAAGATTTATTTTTTCTTAGTCACCTAATCACTTAGTCACTTAATTATTTCTTTGTATACGTTGCAATTATTTTGCGATGTGGGATTGTATTGCTCTTTGGTAAAAGGCTGTTGTTTGTTAGTTCTTCTTCTTATTGTCACCTATTGTACCATACAGCAGCCTTTTTTTAATTATGAATTTTGAGTTTTGGATTTTGAATTAATTAAAAACCCGTATTATGAAAAAATTGTTTTTACTACTATTATGCTGCCCGGTGGTGCTGGCAGCGCAAAATGGCATCACCATTTCTGAGTTTAAGGTTGCCTCCGGCACGGTAACGTTTACCGTGAGCTGGAACAAAACCCCAATCGACAGCGCGTGGGTATTTGTGGATTACAACAACGCCGGCACCATGACCCGCTTGCCGCTGTCGGGTGTTTCCGCCTCGGCCGGTAGGGCACACATGATTTCCGGCAACGACCAGGGCGCATGGGTAGTCGCCAACACTTCGGGTAATTTTTCGGCCACCATTCAACTGCTTACTACTGAGGTTTCTGTCTTTACAGGAGCTTGTGCGTATGCTATTAATTACCCGTCAATAGGAAGATATACGGATGTGAATAAAATTACGTTTACGGGGACGCCGCCGTTTTATCTCACGTATGAAAGTGATAGTGATACTGTAATCAAAAGTGAGGCGACTAATTATAAATTAGCATATCCCTTAGTATCGTTCACCGACGCCACAAGGGCGCCAGGCACAATCCTTATGACTGCTACTCCTCCCGGTGCTGCATCAACACAAACCATTGTGGTAGGTGGCTTGACATGGAGTGCTCCTTTGAAAGCAGTGCTTAATGGGTGCTCACTGGGTATGGGTGCTATAAACAGTAGTTGGTATGAACTAAATAGAACTGGCTGTGTTGGTTATAAATACTCATACATGTGTGTGTTTCAAAATGCTGAACTTCTGTGCCCAACCCCATGGCGCGTCCCTACTGCTTCCGATTACACATATTTTCGCTCAAATGCGGGACAAGAGCAAAATCTATGTACTAACGACGTTGCTTGCCTGCGATATGTCTACCAACCAGGTTGTCATTGTCGTGATGCTTGGTATTCATCCAGCGATAGTTTCTCTTTGTACCTGTCCGACGAGCACGCCTCGATTCACCTGGCTGTTTCATATGCGTCTATGTCATGGGATTACAGGTTAACTGGTCATATCTTTGGGGCAGAGTTGCGCTGTGTTAAATAGTCGCAGTATTCGTTTGAAGGGATACGATTATTCGCAAAGAGGATTGCAAGGCGATAAATTATTTCCCATAAAAGTCGTACCTTTGCGGCAAGTTAGCACCTAAAACATGAACATGGCAACCATTGAACTGCGCCGCATGGAGTTTTTCGCCCGGCACGGGCACCTGCCCGAAGAACGGATCGTGGGCAATTACTTTTACGTGGACGTGACAGTAGACGCCGACCTGAGCAAGGCTATCGAAACGGACTGCCTGGACGATACGGTGAACTACCAGCAGATTTATGACGTGGTGAAACGCGAAATGGGCACGCCGTCGCGGCTGCTTGAGCACGTGGCGGGACGCATCGCCAAGGCCCTGCAGGCCGAAGTGCCGGGCATCGCACACCTCTCCGTGAAGGTCGCAAAGCAAAATCCGCCTTTGGGCGGGAAAACAGAAATCGCTGCCGTACAAATAATTAAATAATTTAGAAAATACTTTTTCAACAAAATCGGTTAAAATCTTTTATTATTTTTTGCGGGTTGGCAAAAAATTCCTATCTTTGCGCTCCATTTTGGACAAATGTGTTCATTTTGTATGCCGATGTAGCTCAGTTGGCCAGAGCAGCTGATTTGTAATCAGCTGGTCGGGGGTTCGAATCCCTCCATCGGCTCGGGTTAATTGAGTAAGAAGAAGCAAGTTAGTGTATTGAAATAATGAGGGGGAGATACCAAAGTGGCCAACTGGGGCAGACTGTAACTCTGCTAGCGTAAGCTTTCGTAGGTTCGAATCCTGCTCTCCCCACATTGCGGAAGTAGCTCAGTCGGTAGAGCATCAGCCTTCCAAGCTGAGGGTCGCGGGTTCGAACCTCGTCTTCCGCTCAAGGGAAAAGGCCAGCGTAGCTCAGTGGTAGAGCGCTTCCTTGGTAAGGAAGAGGTCGTGAGTTCAATTCTCACCGCCGGCTCCAAACAAGATTGACGAAACTAATTAAAAACAATGATATTATGGCAAAAGAAACTTTCAAACGGGATAAACCCCACGTGAACGTCGGGACCATCGGTCACGTTGACCATGGCAAAACTACTTTGACCGCCGCAATTACAACCGTACTTGCTGCTAAAGGTCTTTCTGAAGTACGCACTTTCGATTCTATCGATAACGCGCCTGAAGAAAAAGAACGCGGTATTACGATTAATACGGCCCACGTAGAATATCAGACGGCAAGCCGCCACTACGCACACGTAGACTGTCCTGGTCACGCCGACTATGTGAAGAACATGGTTACCGGCGCGGCGCAAATGGACGGCGCTATTCTTGTAGTAGCCGCCACCGACGGCCCCATGCCCCAAACCCGCGAACACATCCTCCGGCCCGCCAGGTGAACGTTCCCCGTATCGTTGTATTTCTGAACAAGGTGGATATGGTTGACGACCCTGAAATGCTCGACCTGGTAGAAATGGAAGTGCGCGAACTGTTGAGTTTCTACAAGTTCGACGGCGACAACACGCCGGTTATTCGCGGCTCTGCATTGGGCGGACTGAACGGCGAACCGCAATGGGTGGAAAAAATCATGGAACTCATGGATGCGGTAGACACCTACATTCCTATTCCTCCGCGCGAAAACGAAAAACCGTTCGTAATGCCTGTGGAAGACGTATTCTCTATCACCGGCCGCGGCACGGTGGCCACCGGACGTATCGAAACCGGTGTGATCAAAGTGGGCGAAGAAGTAGAAGTAATCGGGCTGGGTGAAAAACCGCAAAAGACGACCGTTACCGGCGTAGAAATGTTCCGCAAGCTGCTCGACCGCGGTGAAGCGGGCGATAACGTAGGGCTGCTGCTCCGCGGTATCGACAAGAAAGACATCAAACGCGGACAGGTTATTGCCAAACCGGGCACGATTACGCCGCACAAGAAATTCCAGGCCGAGATTTACGTGTTGAAGAAAGAAGAAGGCGGACGCCACACTCCTTTCCACAACAAGTACCGTCCCCAATTCTACCTGCGCACGTTGGACGTTACCGGTGAAATCACGCTGCCGCAAGGTACCGAAATGGTGCTGCCCGGCGATAACGTAACCATCACCGTAGAATTGATCTATCCTGTGGCCATGGGTGAAGGCCTGCGCTTCGCGATCCGTGAAGGCGGCCGTACGGTGGGCGCCGGACAGGTGACGAAGATTTTGGATTAAACAAGTGGAAGTTGGGGACTTGTCCCTTAGCTTCCGCTTCGAACAGGGGCATAGTTCAAGGGTAGAATAGCGGTCTCCAAAACCGTTGATGGGCGTTCGAATCGCTCTGCCCCTGCACTGATTGACGCAAGTTACGGTGCGCAAATCGGCTTAAAGCAATAACGTAACACGGCCGGACAGCTTCCAACCCCGGGTGTTACAAAGCGTTTTTTAAATTAACAGGATGAAAAAGATTAATGCGTATCTCAGAGAAGCTTACAATGAATTGGTACATAAAGTGACGTGGCCCTCGTTCGGTCAGTTACAGTCGAGTGCTGTGGTTGTAATGGTGGCTTCTGCCATTATGTCGCTGGTTATTTTCGCGATGGATCTTACGTTCCGCCATGTAATGACGTTTATTTACGAGTTTTTGTATTAAAGCATTAAAGAAAATGAGTGAAATAACCAAAAAATGGTATGTCTTGCGCGCTGCGGGAGGCAAGGAGAAAAAGGCCAAGGAGTATATCGAGAACGAAATTAAACGTTTGAGGCTCGAAGATTATATTTCGCAGGTACTCATTCCTACCGAGAAAATTTACCAGGTGAAAAACGGTAAAAAAGTGAGCAAGGATCGCATTTTCTATCCGGGATACATTTTAATCGAAGCAGCTTTGGTGGGCGAAGTGCCCCACATTTTGCGCAATACCACCCACATTTCCGGCATTTTGGGAGAAACAAAAGGCGGCGACCCCATGCCTCTGCGCTTAAGCGAGGTGAACCGCATTTTAGGCCGTGTGGATGAGTTAGCGGAAAATGAGGAAGAGAACATTACGCCTTTCGTAGTGGGCGAGGCCGTGAAAGTGACCGATGGTCCTTTCAACGGGTTCAACGGTACGATTGAGGAGATCAATGAAGACAAGAAGAAGTTGAAAGTGATGGTGAAGATCTTCGGGCGTAAGAACTTGCTGGAGCTCGGTTTCATTCAAGTAGAAAAAGAATAACAAACAAACATTATGGCGAAAGAAATTGCCGGACTAATTAAACTACAAATCAAAGGCGGAGCGGCTAACCCCTCGCCGCCGGTGGGTCCTGCGTTAGGTTCGAAAGGCGTAAACATTATGGAGTTTTGCAAGCAGTTCAATGCGCGCACGCAAGACAAGGCGGGGAAAGTTTTGCCCGTGATCATAACGGTTTATGTCGACAAGTCGTTTGACTTTATCGTGAAACAGCCGCCTGTAGCTGTACAGCTGAAAGAGGCTGCCAAGATACAGTCGGGGTCGAACGAGCCGAACCGCAAAAAGGTGGCCAGCGTGACTTGGGAACAGGTTCGCAAAATTGCCGAAGACAAAATGCCTGATATGAACGCATTTACTTTAAATTCGGCAATGAGCATGGTGGCCGGGACTGCCCGTAGTATGGGCATTACCGTTGACGGTGAAAAGCCCAATGTAAACTAAAAAATTCATGCAGTAATGAGTAAGTTAACAAAAAAACAAAAAGTAGTTTACGCCAAAGTCGATTCTACCAAACACTACAAGCTCTCGGAAGCCGCCGCGTTGGTGAAAGAAGTTACTTTCACCAAATTCGACGCTTCGGTGGAACTTGCGGTGCGCCTTGGTGTGGATCCGCGCAAGGCCAATCAAATGGTTCGTGGCGTAGTAACTCTTCCGCATGGAACAGGGAAAACAGCTCGCGTGCTGGTGCTTTGTACGCCCGATAAAGAGGCGGAAGCAAAGGCGGCCGGCGCCGATCATGTTGGATTGGACGAGTATATCGAGAAAATAAAAACCGGCTGGACCGACATCGACGTCATCATTTGCACCCCTTCCGTAATGGCGAAAGTGGGCGCTCTGGGACGCGTGCTGGGCCCGCGCGGTTTGATGCCCAACCCCAAAACAGGCACTGTGACTATGGAAATAGGAAAAGCAGTGGAAGATGTGAAGGGCGGCAAAATCGACTTCAAGGTCGACAAGCAGGGTATCGTGCATGCTGCAATAGGAAAGGTGTCGTTCGATGCCAAGAAGATTGCAGAGAACGTACAGGAATTCTTGAATACGGTAATAAAATTGAAGCCTCAGGCGCTTAAAGGAACGTATGTGAAAAGCATTTATTTGTCGTCGACCATGAGCCCCGGCCTGTGTATCGATGCCAAATCAGTAGGTGCTGCCGAATAATCTTAAACGATGTAGCGATGAAAAAAGAAGAAAAGAAAGTGATTATAGATGCTTTGGCAGAGCAACTGAAACAAATGCCTACGTTCTACCTGGCCGATGTGTCGGGGCTGAACGCTGAAAACACATCGAAGTTGCGCAGGGTTTGTTTTGAGAAGAAAGTGAAGTTGGTGGTGGTGAAAAACACCCTCCTCAAAAAAGCTTTGGAACAAAACAGCTTTGCGGAAACCGGTATCTTTAGCGTGCTCGAAGGCTCCACAGCAGTGATGTTTACGGAAACGGCCAACACGCCCGCCAAGGTGATTAAGGAATTTGGCGCGCAATACGGCAAGCCGGTGCTCAAAGGCGCTTATGTGCAGGAAAGCCTCTATGTCGGCGCTGCCACACTGGAGGCCCTCGTAAATATCAAGTCGCGCGAAGAATTGATCGGCGACGTGGTTGGATTGTTGCAATCACCTGTCAAACGTGTTATTTCCGCTTTACAATCGGGAGGCAACACGATTTCAGGCGTAGTAAAAACCCTCTCGGAACGCCCGGAAGGGAAGTAAATTGAACCAGCGAAAGATTCGCTAAATAAAAAAAGTATTAACAAATAACAATAATAAAATATCATGGCAGACATTAAAAAATTTGCAGAAGAGTTGGTTAATCTGACTGTAAAAGAAGTACAGGAATTAGCTACGATCTTGAAAGAAGAATACGGCATTGAGCCTGCTGCTGCAGCTGTGGCTGTGGCTGCTCCCGCTGCCGGCGGCGAAGCTGCCGCGGCGGAACAAACAGCATTCGATGTGATTTTGAAATCACCCGGACAGGCTAAATTGCAAATCGTAAAAGTAGTGAAGGACATAACCGGGCTCGGCTTGAAAGAAGCTAAAGACTTGGTAGACGCCGCTCCTAAACCGATAAAGGAAAAGGTTTCAAAGGCCGAAGCAGAACAAGTTAAGGCACAACTCGAAGAAGCGGGCGGAGAAGTTGAGATCAAATAAATTTCTCGCCCCGGTGTTCGGGAACATCACACAGGTTTAGAATCCGCTTCGGGTTCTAAGCCTTTTTGTCGTTTTTATAGTTTATTTTTCAACCAATACGAATACGATGTCGCAAACAAATACGAATCAGCGTGTTAACTTCGCTTCCTCACAGAATCGGCTTAATTATCCCGACTTTCTGGAAATCCAGTTAAAATCGTTCCATGATTTTTTCCAACTCGAAACCACGTCGGAAAATCGCAAGAACGAAGGCCTTTTTAAAGTTTTTCAGGAAAACTTTCCCATTACGGATACCCGTAATAACTTCGTGCTCGAATTCATGGACTACTTTGTAGACCCGCCGCGTTACTCCATCGAGGAATGCCTCGACCGCGGGCTGACCTACAGCGTACCCTTGAAGGCGAAGCTCAAACTCTACTGTACCGACCCCGAACACGAGGATTTCGATACGGTAATCCAGGACGTGTATTTGGGCACAGTTCCCTATATGACTCCTTTCGGAACCTTTATCATCAACGGTTCCGAGCGCGTGGTGGTGTCGCAGCTGCACCGTTCGCCCGGCGTGTTTTTCGGGCAGAGCCTCCACGCCAACGGCACAAAACTCTACTCGGCGCGTATCATTCCGTTTAAAGGTTCGTGGATTGAATTTGCCACGGACATCAATAACGTGATGTATGCCTACATTGATCGTAAAAAGAAATTGCCCGTAACCACCTTGCTTCGCGCAATCGGCTACGAGAGCGATAAAGATATATTGGAAATATTCGGTTTGGCCGATGAAATCAAAGTCAACAAAACGAACCTAAAAAAAGTAGTAGGCCGCAAACTCGCCGCCCGCGTGCTCAAATCGTGGATTGAGGACTTTGTGGACGAAGATACCGGTGAAGTCGTATCCATTGAGCGCAACGAAATTGTTATTGACCGCGAAACCGTGCTGGAAGAAGGGCACATCGACCAAATCATTGAGTCGGGCGCTCCGGCTATCCTGTTGCATAAGGAAGACGCCAACGTGAGCGACTACGCGATTATCCATAACACGCTGCAAAAAGACCCGTGTAACTCCGAAAAGGAAGCGGTGGTTTACATTTACCGCCAGCTCCGCAACTCGGAACCGCCCGACGAGGCCACAGCGCGCGATGTGATTGACAAACTGTTTTTCTCCGACAAACGCTACGACCTGGGACAGGTAGGCCGCTTCCGGTTGAACCGGAAACTCAACCTGCACACCGGCTCCGACGTGCGGGTCTTGACAAAAGAAGACATTATTGCGATTATTCAACACCTGATCCAGCTGATTAACTCAAAGGCCGACGTAGACGATATCGACCACTTGAGCAACCGCCGCGTACGCACGGTGGGCGAACAGTTGGCCAACCAGTTCGGCGTGGGTTTGGCGCGCATGTCGCGTACCATCCGCGAACGGATGAACGTGCGCGACAACGAAGTGTTTACACCTATTGATTTGATTAACGCCAAGACGTTGTCGTCGGTGATTAACTCATTCTTCGGCACCAGCCAGTTATCGCAGTTCATGGATCAGACCAACCCATTGGCCGAGATGACGCACAAGCGCCGTATGTCGGCGCTGGGGCCGGGCGGTCTGTCGCGCGAGCGTGCAGGCTTCGAAGTGCGCGACGTGCACTATACGCACTACGGACGTTTGTGTCCGATTGAAACGCCCGAAGGTCCGAACATCGGGTTGATTTCGTCGCTGTGCGTGTATGCCCGCATCAATCCGTTGGGATTTATTGAAACGCCCTACCGGAAAGTGGAGAAGGGCCATGTAGACCTCTCCGACAAGGGCGTGGTATATATGAGCGCCGAAGAAGAGGAAGAAAAAATGGTGGCGCAAGCCAATGCTAAAGTGACGACCGACGGCGAAATCGACGAAGATCGCATCAAATGCCGGTACGAAGCCGACTATCCGGTAGTGGGCAAGGAAGAGGTGAACCTGATGGACGTAGCGCCCAACCAAATCGCTTCTATCGCGGCTTCGCTCATTCCTTTCCTCGAACACGACGACGCCAACCGCGCACTCATGGGCTCGAACATGATGCGGCAAGCCGTGCCGCTCATCCGTCCGGAAGCGCCTGTTGTGGGAACAGGCCTCGAAGCCATGGTGGCCCGCGACAGCCGTACGCAAATTTCCGCTGCCGGCAAAGGCGAAGTGGTGTATGTAGACGCCAACGAAATCCATGTGAAGTATGAACGCTCCGAAAACGAACGCTTCGTGAGCTTCGACCAGGATGTGACGACATATAAATTACCGATTTACCGCAAGACCAACCAGAACACCAGCATCAACCTGCGCCCCTTGGTACGCAAGGGTGACAAGGTGGCCGCCGGACAAATCATGACCGAAGGCTACGGCACGCAAAATGGCGAACTGGCGTTGGGCAATAACCTCAAAGTGGCTTTCATGCCATGGAAGGGCTACAACTTTGAAGACGCCATCGTGCTGTCGGAACGGCTGGTGCGGGAAGACATATTCACTTCCGTGCACGTGGACGAATACATCATGGAAGTGCGCGACACCAAACGCGGATTGGAAGAACTGACCAACGATATCCCCAACGTGAGCGAAGAAGCCACCCGCAACCTCGACGAAAACGGTATTATCCGCATCGGTGCGAACGTGGAACCCGGCGATGTGCTCATTGGCAAGATTACGCCCAAAGGGGAAAGCGATCCTTCGCCCGAAGAGAAACTGCTGCGCGCCATTTTCGGCGACAAGGCCGGCGACGTGAAAGACGCCTCGCTAAAGGCATCTCCGTCGCTGCACGGCACGATTATCGAACGCCGCCTGTTCTCGCGTGTAATGAAAGACCCGGGAAAGAAAGGTAAGCAACAGGGCAAAGCCCAAATGCAGAAGGTGGACGATGATTTTGAAAAGAAAGTGCGCATACTGAAAGACGTGCTGTTTGATAAATTGTCGAAACTGCTCGAAGGAAAGGTGTCGCAAGCCATCTCCGACCTTTACGGCGTGGAAATAATCAGCAAGAGCACGAAATTTACAGGGCGCCTGCTCGGCAACCTCGATTACGAGAACATCAATCCCAACAAGTGGACGACCGACAAGGAAACGAACACGATGGTGAAACAGGTAATCAACAATTACCTGATCAAGTACAAGGAAATGGACGCCGAAGTGAAGCGTATCAAATACAACATCACGATTGGCGACGAGTTGCCGAGCGGGATTATACAGCTGGCTAAAGTGTATGTGGCCAAGAAACGTAAAATCAAAGTAGGTGATAAAATGGCGGGACGCCACGGAAACAAAGGGATTGTGGCCAAAGTGGTGCGCGACGAAGATATGCCGTTCCTCGAAGACGGCTCTACCGTAGACATTGTGCTGAACCCGCTTGGCGTGCCTTCGCGGATGAACCTCGGGCAGATTTACGAAACCGTGCTGGGATGGGCCGGAAAAGAGTTAGGAGTGAAATTCAGCACGCCTATCTTTGACGGTGCAAGCCTCGAAGAAATTACCGAATACACGGAGAAAGCCGGTATCCCGAAATACGGGAAAACTTACCTGCGCGACGGAGGAACGGGCGAACTGTTTGACCAGCCCGCCACCGTGGGGATTATCTACATGTTGAAACTCGGGCACATGGTTGACGATAAAATGCACGCGCGTTCTATCGGGCCATACTCGCTCATCACGCAGCAGCCGCTTGGCGGTAAGGCGCAGTTCGGCGGGCAGCGTTTCGGAGAAATGGAAGTGTGGGCTATTGAAGCGTTCGGCGCTTCCAATGTCCTGCAGGAAATCCTTACCGTGAAGTCGGACGACGTGTTGGGACGTTCACGCGCTTACGAATCTATTGTGAAAGGCGACCCGATGCCGCAACCCGGCATCCCCGAAGCGCTCAATGTAATTTTGCATGAACTGCGCGGATTGGGCTTGAACCTCCGCATGGAGTAATTTTTAATATTTAATTTGTAAATAGAAGAACATACCGATATGTCACAAAAAAAAGCAAGTAAGCAAAAAACAAACTTCAACAAGATAACGATTAGCTTGGCGTCGCCCGAAGAGATTCTGGAACACTCGAGCGGAGAAGTGCTGAAACCTGAAACCATCAACTACCGTACCTACAAGCCCGAACGCGACGGTTTGTTCTGCGAGCGTATTTTTGGTCCCATCAAGGATTACGAATGTCACTGCGGTAAATACAAGCGCATCCGTTATCGCGGTATTGTGTGCGACCGCTGCGGTGTTGAAGTAACCGAGAAGAAAGTGCGTCGCGAGCGTACTGGCCACATTTCATTAGTGGTTCCGGTGGCGCACATCTGGTATTTCCGCTCTACACCGAATAAAATTGCCTATTTGTTGGGTATTCCTTCCAAAAAACTGGAAGCTATTATTTATTACGAACGTTATGTGGTTATCCAGCCGGGCATAAAAGCCTCGGAGGGCATTAAGGAATACGATTTCCTGTCGGAAGACGAATACCTCCAAATCATGGAGGAGTTGCCGAAAGACAATCAATTGCTCGACGACGAACATCCCGACAAATTCATTGCAGGCATGGGGGCGGAAGCCATCTACTCCATGTTGAAGCGGCTTAACCTCGATGACTTGTCGTATGATTTGCGCCACAAAGCCGACACCGAAACGTCGCAACAACGCCGCGCCGAAGCCCTGAAACGCTTGAACGTGGTGGAAGCATTCCGCGAGTCGAAAGACATCAACAAACCGGAGTGGATGATTATGAAAGTAGTTCCGATCATCCCGCCCGACTTGCGCCCGCTGGTGCCGCTGGACGGCGGACGTTTCGCCACGTCCGACCTGAACGACCTTTACCGCAGGGTAATCATCCGCAACAACCGCCTCAAACGCCTGATTGAAATCAAGGCGCCCGAAGTGATTTTGCGGAATGAAAAACGCATGTTGCAGGAAGCGGTAGACTCTCTGTTCGACAATTCGCGCAAGTCAAACGCAGTAAAAACCGAAGCCAACCGCGCCCTGAAATCACTTTCCGACAGTTTGAAAGGGAAACAGGGACGCTTCCGCCAAAACCTTTTGGGTAAACGGGTAGACTACTCGGCACGCTCGGTTATCGTGGTGGGTCCCGAACTGAAAATGCACGAATGCGGCTTGCCCAAAGACATGGCCGCCGAACTGTACAAGCCGTTTGTCATCCGTAAACTTATCGAACGCGGCATTGTGAAAACCGTGAAATCGGCCAAGAAGATCGTAGACCGGAAAGACCCGGTGATTTTTGATATTCTGGAAAACGTGATGAAAGGTCACCCGGTGCTGCTTAACCGTGCGCCGACCCTCCACCGGCTGGGGATTCAGGCTTTTCAGCCGAAGTTGATTGAAGGCAAGGCGATCCAGCTGCACCCGCTGTCGTGTACCGCATTCAACGCCGACTTCGACGGTGACCAAATGGCCGTGCACTTGCCGCTGGGCAATGCGGCTATTCTGGAAGCCCAACTGTTGATGCTCGGATCGCACAACATCCTGAACCCGGCTAACGGCGCGCCGATCACGGTGCCGTCGCAAGACATGGTGTTGGGCCTTTACTACATCACCAAGCCGCGCAAAGACGCTAAAGGGGAAGGGCTCATTTTCTACGGCACGGAAGAAGCGGTTATCGCCTACAACGAAAAGGCCGTTGACCTGCATGCTATCGTGAAAGTACGTGCGGCAGTGCCGCAAGCCGACGATACGGAAAAATACGAACTCATCGAAACTACTGTAGGCCGCATACTCTTTAACCAGTATGTGCCGAAAGAAGCGGGATACATCAACGAAGTGCTGACTAAAAAATCGCTGCGCGACATTATCGGCAAAGTACTTAAATTGGGCGGCATCGCTGTGACGGCCAAGTTCCTCGACGACATCAAAGACCTCGGATACCAAATGGCATTCCGCGGCGGGCTGTCGTTCAACCTCGACGACGTGATTGTTCCTTCCGAAAAGGAAACGCTGGTAGAAAACGGCTATCAGGAAGTGGAAGAGGTGTTGAACAACTACAACATGGGCTTTATCACCAACAACGAGCGCTATAACCAGATTATCGACATTTGGACACATACCAACGCCAAGCTTACGCAAACGGTGTTGAAACAACTGTCGAGTGACAAGCAGGGCTTCAACTCGGTGTACATGATGTTGGACTCCGGCGCACGGGGTTCCAAGGAGCAAATCCGCCAGCTTTCGGGGATGCGCGGTTTGATGGCGAAACCTCAGAAATCGGGCGCCTCCAGTGCCGAAATCATCGAGAACCCGATTCTCTCGAACTTCAAGGAAGGCTTGTCGGTGCTGGAGTATTTTATCTCTACACACGGCGCGCGGAAAGGGTTGGCCGATACCGCACTGAAAACAGCCGACGCCGGTTATCTTACGCGCCGTCTGGTGGACGTGTCGCAAGACGTAATTATCCACGAAGAAGACTGCGGCACCTTGCGCGGCCTTGTGGCTTCGGCCATCAAGAATAAAGACGAGGTGGTGGAATCGCTCTACGAACGCATCCTCGGGCGCACCAGCGTGCACGACGTGTATCACCCGCTCTCGGGCGAACTCATCGTAGCCGCCGGCGACGAATTTACGGAAGAAGTGTCGCAGATTATCGAAGACTCGCCGATTGAACAGGTTGAAATCCGTTCGGTGCTGACCTGCGAATCGAAGAAAGGCGTGTGCAGCAAATGCTACGGCCGCAACCTCGCCACAGGACACATGGTGCAACAGGGCGAAGCCGTAGGGGTGATCGCCGCACAGTCGATTGGCGAACCGGGCACGCAGTTGACCCTGCGTACATTCCACGTAGGGGGTACGGCGTCGAGCATTGCCGCCGACAACAAGCTGGTGGCACGTTACGACGGACGTCTCGAAATCGACGAATTGCGCGTGGTGCACACCACGAACAAGGAAGGCGTGGAATTTGACATCGTGATTGGCCGGTTGGCCGAAATGCGCATCGTGGACAAAAGCACCGGCATTACGCTTTATCAGCATAACGTGCCCTACGGCGCACAACTCTACTTCGTCAACGGCGCCAACGTGAAGAAAGGCGATTTGATTTGCGAATGGGATCCCTACAATGCGGTAATCATTTCCGAATTTGCGGGTAAAATTGCATTCGACAGCGTGATTGAAGGCGTCACTTTCCGCGAAGAGGCCGACGAACAAACCCGCTACCGCGAAAAAGTAATCATCGAGTCGCGCGACAAATCGCGCAACCCGGCGGTGCGCATCCTCGATACCAAAGGGAACGAGATTAAGCAGTATAACTTGCCGGTGGGCGCCCACATCGTGGTGAACGAAGGCGAGAAAGTAGCGGGCGGACAAATTCTGGTGAAAATCCCGCGCGCCGTGGGCAAGTCGGGCGACATCACCGGTGGTTTGCCCCGCGTTACCGAACTCTTCGAAGCCCGCAACCCCTCCAACCCGGCGGTGGTGTCGGAAATCGACGGCGAAGTGATTATGGGAAAAATCAAACGCGGGAACCGCGAGATTGCGGTGCGCTCGAAACTCGGCGACGAGAAACGCTACCTCGTGCCGCTCTCAAAACAAATACTGGTGCAGGAAAACGACTACGTGCGGGCAGGCACGCCCCTATCCGACGGCGCCATTACGCCGCTCGATATCCTGTCTATTCAGGGCCCCATCAAAGTGCAGGAATACATTGTGAACGAAGTGCAGGAAGTGTACCGCATGCAGGGTGTGAAAATCAACGACAAGCACTTTGAAGTAATCGTACGCCAAATGATGCGCAAGGTGGAAATTGTAGACCCGGGCGACACCCGCTTCCTCGCCGAGCAATTGGTGGACAAGTGGGAGTTCATGCAGGAAAACGACTTCATCTACGATAAGAGGGTAATCGTTGATCCGGGCAACTCGCAAATCCTGAAAGCCGGACAGATTGTGACCGCACGCAAACTGCGCGACGAAAATTCACAGCTGAGGCGGAAAGACCTGAAACCGGCAGAGTCGCGCGAAGCCATGCCGGCCACCTCGAGCCAAATGCTGCAGGGTATTACCCGCGCGGCTTTACGCACCAGCAGCTTCATGTCGGCGGCTTCCTTTCAGGAAACAACCAAGGTGCTGAGCGAAGCCGCCATTCACGGCAAGGAAGACAACCTCGAAGGGTTGAAGGAAAACGTGATTTGCGGACACCAGATACCCGCCGGTACCGGCATGCGGCACATCGACAAAATCATCGTGGCCTCTATGGAGGATTACCAACGGATGACGGAAGGCAGCGGCCGGAAAAGCAGAGACAGGGACAGAGACAGGGATAAAGAAAAAGCCGCCGCGCGATAGCAGGCGGTTAAAAGCATACGAAGGGTACAAGGCTTGTCTTTGTACCCTTTTTTTAGGATTAAGTTGCAAAATTAGGGGAAGTATAAAGCCACGTATCAGCAAATGCTCACCCCGATGGGTGGCGTGAGTGTCCACTTGTAGCGGACGTCAAACCCCTTGTTCTTTTTTACTTAACGGTTTGTTTGATTTCTGCCGGTCCGGCTATCAGCGTTTTGTCTACATCGTAGGACGGACTGTATTTTCCGGCCGGCATGTCCGACAAGACCGCCGCGTTACATGCCCTGGCCACCGGAACATAATCGCTCATAGCCGTGTTGAGGGCCGAAGCCGCTAAGCCGGCAACCGCACCAAGCAGGCCGGCGCCGCTCACCTGAACGGACGTGTCGTAGGTAATCGTTCCCTTACGCCGGAAAATGGTTTCGTTCGTGACGGTAGAGCGTAACACGTATTCAATGGTAACGGTTATATTACTGCCGAGGGTTGATTTTTTCCACTCGGTGATGTAGGTAAATAATGCGGCGTCGGCGCCGAGTATTGTCCGGAATTTGTCGAGCGGGCTTGTCGCGTAATTTTCGGCGTCGTATGCGCTTTCCGTCCTATAGAGGTCCAGGCATAAGAACGACGGAACCACATAGTAGCCCTGTTCGCACAATGTCCTCGTCAGGGTTACGTAGAAGAATTCCTTCGCCTCTACATTGGTGGTCGTGTTAATGGGCGGCATCACCGCAATAGACAGCGGACGCTCACTATACATTTTCGAATACGCTTCGGCTTTGGTCAGCTTTGACACCGTACACGACTGCACCAGCAGCGAGCCGCCTAACAGAATGTAAAATATTTTTCTCATTGTTCCAATCGTTTAATAATACCTTCAATAAACATCGCAGATTCGGGATATAACGCTATCTCCAATTTCATCAGCGCTATTCCTTCCTTTATCTTTCCTTGCTTGACGAGCAAGTATCCGTAGTCGGCATAAATTCCGGGCGGAACGGTTTGCCGGCCGCCTTTCTGGTTCTCGATGATGTATTGATACTCCTTCAGGAGTTTTTCAAGGTCGTCATCCGTGTTGGTTTTTACATAGCTGTAGCTCGCCTCCTGGTACTTTCCCCAGTTGTAGAGCGTCTTTTGGGATACACAGCCCGCAAGCAGCAGCCCGCATGATGCGATAAATAATAGTGTTCTCATGGCAAGTCGATTTGTTTGGTTTCTTGCGTGGCTATAATCACTTTCTTTTCGTACAATATTTTTCCTTTATATTCCACTTTCAATTGCCGGGTACCGGTTTTCACCGCATACGTGTTGCCTTTCACCCGCAGTTTTTTAATTTTGTCAACCTTGGCCGTAAATGGCGGGTTGTCGTCAAGCGTAACCGTGACGCCGCCACTATACACGGTGCTGCCTCCCTGAACAAATCGCAGGTAGCCTTGATTATCCACGCCTCCGCTCTGACTTACATTGCCAACCGAACACGCAGCAACCGTTAATGCAGCAAGAATAATAGATATAATCTTTTTCATTATTTAGCCTCCTCTATATAGTATTTTGAAAGTTGTGTTTCATCAATTCCGCCTTCTACAAATTCCGCAATGGAAAATTCGTTATCTACCGTATCGCCGCCCGTGAGCGTGATTTTTATTTTCCCCGCCGTCTTGCCGGGAAGCTCCATTTGCAGGCCTGTTTGCGGATTTTTCACAGACTTCCCCTTTTCCTTTACGATGAACAAATCGCCCGCATTTAAGCCTTGTGTTTTCCCGCCCGACACGTAATAAACGCCGTCGTCTACAACCAGGAAGTAAGCCTTCCAAGGCCTGTCCATGCAGTTGTTGATAATGTTTTCGGTGAGCTGGGAGATGGCGGCCGAGATAGCTTTATCGCTCAGCGTGGCGTCGAAATCGGCCGAACCGCCGACGCCGAATGTCGTTTTTGATTTCGTTTCGGCAGACCCTTTGGCTTCTTCCGAATAAATAATCTGTCCCGACGAAACATCTATCAACCGAAGGCTGACAGCCGCTTCTACGGTTTGGGTCTTGGCACGCGAAATGAGGTTTACGTCGCCGGTGTTCTTTCTCCCGAATTGCGTGATAGACCCCACAATAATGTAATCGGCCGGCACCTCCGGACGCTTTGCCTCCGCGCCTTCCGCCTCAAACATGGCTTTGTCGATATCCGAGCGTTCCAACAAAATAAACTTTCCGGTAGCGGCAAGGCGGGTTGTCAGAATGTCTAACGCCTGTTTCGCCATGGGGTCGTTTTCCTTGTCGTAGAAAATTCCTTTGCCGTACTGCGTTTCGTTAGAAAAGCGGGAAATGGCAACTTTTCTCTTCAACACTTTTTCCGTTTCGGCAGGCGCCTGCACCTGTGCTTCCACTTGCGTGACTTTGACCTGGGCATAGCCCGAAACGAGCGCTACGACCAACACGGTAGAGAGTAGTAAAATTTTTATTTTCATAGACCATTAATTTTTATATGATTTGCAAAGGTACGAAAATAGGGGCAATAATCACATACTTTTTAATGAAATTGGGGGCAATACCCCCTCGGGCGGGGCACAACCGCGCGCCCAAGGCGTAGGACTGAAACGAGTAGTTGTTTGATGTCCCACGCGTCGTGAGAGAACAAACGAGTAGTTGTTTGGTGTCCCACGCGTCGTGGGAGAACAAACACTGCAGTGTTCGGAGTCCCACGCATCGTGAGAGAACAAACACTGCAGTGTTCGGAGTCCCACGCATCGTGAGAGAACAAACACTGCAGTGTTCGGTTTCCGCGACGCTCCGGGAGAACAAACACTGCAGTGTTCGGTTTCCGCGACGCTCCGGGAGAAC